>DAOUHX010000466.1:0-51081 GCA_034428395.1 Caldilineaceae bacterium | reverse complement strand
CCGGCGCGCATGCTGCCAGTGCCCCTCCCACGACTGCAAGTCCACTGAGCCGCAGGAACGATCGTCTGCTCAAACTTCTGGCCTTCATCGCTTTCCCTCCTTCCAGAGTGGTGAAGAATCTATCAGTCTCTGCTTATGAATTGTAGAGCCGGGAGTTCGCTTCACTCTATTGTGGATCGAGAGTGAAGTGCGCCAGCCGACCCGACGCTTTCGGCGGAATAGCCTGCATGCTGCAATCTATCCAGACCGCCTCCTGAAGGCGGCGAAGACCAAACATGCGCCAAGCGAATTGACCAAACAGTGAGACCTAATGGGGTTGTTGTCGCAGTCCTCCGGCAACCGAGGAAATGTCGCGCATTCGATTGACAAGCAAAAACCCTTGAAAGTATACTGCAACTGGTCGACATTATAGTCCAGCCCAATAGCCCGCGCAAGCGGCTTTCCGCAGCCTGACATTCTACAAACGCGCGCGGCCGCCAATGAGATTTAAGCCCATGTCCGACTGGAGCCATCTTCAGGAATTCCGAGCCGTCCGTCTGAATGCCAAGCTGTCTCCGATGAGTCAGTACGAAAGAGATCTCTTCGACCAGCACTGCCTCCATCCTCTTGAAACGGAGGCTAACTCTCCCGCGACCATCATCCCTCGTGTCGCCGATTGCGACGCTATCTTCGTCGTATCCACCGCCCTCCCGGAAAGCGTTATCGAGAGCCTGAGCCGTTGCCGCGTCATTTCACGCCTCGGCACAGGCACTGACAAGATCGACGTCGCCGCGGCCACTCGCAAGGGTATTCTCGTCACCAACATCCCCACCTTCTGCGTCGAGGAGCAGGCCGACCACACGATGGCGCTGCTGCTGGCGTTGCTGCGCAAGCTGCCGCAGATGTCGAAGGCGATGGCCGCTGGGGCCTGGAGCAGCGGCCGCAGCCAGGCCTCGACCAATATTCGACTTGCCGGTCGCACACTAGGGCTGATCGGATTCGGCAATTCCGCTCGCGCGGTGGCCCAAAGAGCTCGTGGCTTTGGCTTGCGCGTCATCGCCACCCGTCGCAACATGGATGCGCCCGGAAGTGTCGCCGACGAACTGGGCGTTGAAATGATGGCCCTTGAAGAGGTCATCGAACAGTCGGACTATCTCTCGCTGCATCTGCCGCTTACCACCGAGACGTACCATCTCCTCGACGAGGCTACGATGCGCAGGATGAAGCCCGGCGCCTACCTGGTCAACACATCGCGCGGGGCGATCGTCGACGAAATGGCGCTGGTCGAGCTCCTGCGCGAGGGACACCTGGCCGGCGCCGGCGTCGACACATTCGAGGCCATCGACGTCTTTGTCGAAGAGGAGAGACCGCCCGACCACCCCCTGCTTTCGCTCGACAACGTTATCCTAACGCCCCATGTCGGTGCTATCTCGGTGCAGGCGATGGAGGACGTGTCGGACGGGGGCATCGCCAACGCGGCCGCGGTGCTGAGCGGTTACTGGCCCCCGCCTGAGAACCTCGTCAATCCCAGCGTCGAACCCAGATTTCCACTGGAAGAACGCAACGTCTGATTGTCCCGCTGCCCGTGCCCAAAATCAGCCGGCAAACGGGCCAATCGGCCTTAAGCAAAATAACATCAGAAAGATTTGCATTGGTAATTGTGTCTGTTGTATGGTGCATTAGAATCGTAGGCAAGCGTGTACAAAGAGTTTCCGATTCACATTGCGGTCTTACTCAGCTTGACAGAGGAGTCAATCCAATGACCCATGTAATCTTTGATCTGTGCATTCGGGACGGTGCCTGCGTAGAAGTCTGCCCCGTGGAATGCATTATCCCAGGAATGCCGGAAGAGGAATGGCCCTGGTACTATATTGACCCGGAAACCTGCATCGACTGCGGTGCCTGCGTTCCCGAATGTCCGACCGATGCCATCCTCCCGGAAGAGGATTTGCCGGAGGAGTATGCATACACGACCGAGCTGAATGCGATGTACTTCGAGGAAGGACCCGGATACGCGGCGCTCGATATGGTCTGACCAAAACCAGCTTCTGCGCGCGTGCCTGCTCTCCCTAAGTCGGATGCTCTGAAGTGGGTGACGTCTTCGTCCAGAGAGCGTAGATGGAGGGACGACGAAATGCGGAGCCGGTTCGTTCGATCTGTGATTCCGCCCCTGCTCCCGCAGGGGCTTTTCTGTCGGAAGACCCTTCCGCAGTCTCAGGAGTAATACTAATGACCGATTCCCGCGAAGTGAAGCCACCGGACTGGGCTGAGGTGGAGCGTGTACTGATAATTATGGCGCACCCGGATGACCCTGACTTCTCGTGCGCCGGCTCCGCCATTCAGATGGCGCGCCAGGGCATCGAAGTCACATACATGATTCTCACCAACGGCGACAAGGGCAACCACAATCCGCTTGTCACCCGTTACCAGCTGATCCTGATGCGCAAAGAGGAGCAGCGAAAGGCGGCCGCTTTGTGCGGGGTAAAAGATGTCTTATTCATGGACGAGGAGGACGGATTCTTGCGCCCAACCCCCGAAATCCGCAAGCGAGTCTGCCGCGAAATCCGCCGGATCCGTCCCCAGCTGATCATCTGCAACAGTCCCGACCGCTATATCTCCGGGCGCGGTTACATCAATCATCCCGATCACCGCAACGCCGGACTCATTACCCTCGAGGCCATCTTCCCGGCGGCCGACAACCCGATGTTCTATCCCGATCTGACGAACGAGGGCTATCCACCCCACAATATCAGCCAGCTCTACATTAGCCATGCCGAAGAGGCCGATGTTGAAGTGGACATTACCGATGACCTCGAACTGAAAATCAAGGCGATTCTTTGCCACGAAAGCCAGTTCGACGATCTGGAAGCAACCGAGAAGCGAATGCGTGAGTGGGGAGGAGAAGAGCAGGAAGACGGCAGCAAGCGCCACTTTGAGCGATTCCAACAGTTGGATTTCCGCAGCCGGCCGCGTCGCGGGCCTAAAGCAGCCGACAAGGACGCCCAAGAATCAGAGTCCTGAAAAAAGAAGAGTGGAGGGGCAACCCCTCCACTCCTAGCACTCTTACAGTTCGGTCACTTAGATGCTGTTATAGCATCTGACACGACCCTCTACTGCACCTCACCCATCAACTCTTCCTGCAGTTCATTGGCCGTCTCCGTCAACGCGTCCAGCGTCGCCTGAATGTCCGCGCCCTGCATGATCTCATTGAACGCGGTCTCCGCGGCGTCGCGCACGGCCTGGTAGGAGATTAGCTGCGGCTCATACGCGCCGAAGCCCAGCAGCGCAAGCGCCTCGCCGTACTGCGGGTTCTCCTCCACGTATCCGCTCAGATGCGCCTCCGTCCCCGCGCGCGTCGGGAAGTAGTTGCTGGCCTCGACCCACTTCGCCTGATTTTCCGGCGCGGTGAACCATTTGATGAACAGCCACGCCGCCAGCTCCTGCTCCGGCGGACCGGCCGTGATCATCACGTCCGCGCCGTAGATGTTCTGCACGGGATCGGCCGTCGTGTGCGGAATCGCAGTTACGCCCCACACATCCATGTCGCGGCCCTGCTCCTCGGCAATCGTCACCATGTCGTTCGCATAGAACGGCAGGCCGGAACTCGATCCCTGGGTGAAGACCGCGCGCCGCGCCGCGAATTCGGGGTTCGGGTATCCCTCGGTGAAGAAGTAGGCGCAGCCGTTGTCGAGCATTCGCTTCAGCATCGTCAGCGCGTCGATCGTCGCCTGGCCGTTGTAAATGTAGCCGGTGTTGTCTTCGTTCAGGACGTCGCCGCCGAGGGCGAATGTCCACGAAGCGGTAGCCGAGGCGTCATCGCGCAGGATATAGCCGCCCGTACCGTCACCGTTCGCATCAGCCGCGGCGCAGGCCATCTCTTCAAACTCATCAGGCGTCGCCGGCGGACCGGAGAAGCCCAGCTCTTCCAACCAGGTCTGGTTGTAGTAGAGGACCTCCATCGAGCGGTTCGGCGGGAAACCCAGCCGCTGGCTGTCAAAGACCGGGTGTACGCCCTGTTCCATGAAACTGGCGTAGTAGTCGTCTTTTTCATCGGCGGAAAAACCCCACGTCGGGTCGTCAATGAACTTGTCAAAGTCCGCCAGTACCTCGTTAAACTGGTAAAACGCCTGATCGTTCTGGTAGCCCACGATCAGACTGGCAGGCTGTTCACCTGACGCAGTGCTGGCGTTCACCTTGTCGCGGATGTCGTTGTAGCCGCCCTGGTTCTGCGCGTCGAGCACAATGCCGCACTCGTTGGTATTGTTGAAGTCCTCAACAATGACCGCCAGTTTCTCCTCGCGTGATCCGCGGTGCTGATGCCACCAGACAATCGTCTGGCCGCGCGGGTCAATTCCGGCCAAGGGACCGTCGGCCGCCGGCGCACACGGCCCTTCGTCCATCGCTTCGGCGGCAGGCGCTTCCTCCGCTTCCATCTCGGCAGCGGGCGCCGCAGGCGCGGGACAAGCTGCCAACACCAGCGACGCAACGAGCAGCACTGCCAGCATCCAGAATCGATTCCTGTTCATTGTGATTTGTCTCCTGTGTTTAGTGAACACTGAAACGAAAGACACGACTTTGATTTCAAAATGGGAGGGCCAAATCGTTCCTCCATCCCATCGTCTTGGCCAGCCTGCCAACCTACCCCTTCAGTCCAGTTGTGGCAATCCCATCGATGAAATGCCGCTGCGTGAAAAAGTAGAGCACGACAATTGGCAGCATCGTGATGATGGCGCCGGCCATCTGCAAGTGTAACAGCGCCCCCGCCTCATCCAGAAACACGAGCAACCCGTATGAAATGGGCCGCCAGTCCGGCGTGGTTGTCACCAGAATCGGCCACGCCAGCGCATTCCACGCGCCAACAAACCCGAACAGCACCAGCGTCATGACCGCAGCGCTCGAAAGCGGCAAAACCACGGTTATCAGATAGCGCAGATGGCCCGACCCGTCGATCTGCGCCGAGTCCCAAAGCTCCCTGGGGATCTGCAGGAAGAACTGACGCAGTAGAAATATGCCGAACGCACTCGCCATAAAAGGAATCGTCAACGCCGGCCAGTTGTTGATCCACGGCACCGGACTGATGCGACCCAGCCAGGATACGGTGATAAAGTTCGGCACCCACGTAATCGCCTCGGGCAGCATCAGCGTCGACAACAACAGTGTGAACAGAAAGCTCTTGCCGGGAAACTCCATCTGCGCAAAAGCGTAGGCCGCCAGGGCGCAAAAGACTAGCGCGCCTCCGACCGAAATCAGCGTGATCTTGACGCTGTTCATGAAGTATTGCGAGAACTGCGCGTCGTGCCACGCCTCGACATAGTTGCTCCACTGCGGCGTCGTGGGCAGCGCCCGCCCGCCGGTCGCCTCGGTCAGATTCATCAACGACACGCTGACCGTGTACAGAAAGGGCAGGATAGCCGCGGCCGCCCCCACAATCAGGACCAGGTAGATCGCTGCCCTGCTCAGCGCCGCGCGCCGCACAGCCGGATGTGTCTCCTGTATTGTTCCGCTCTGCCCGGCCAGCGCGCTGTTAGCCATAAAAGACCCTCCTGCTCGCAATCCGGTTGTTGATCAGCGTGATCGCCAGAATGATGATCAGCAGTAGAATCGCCAGCGCCGAGGCGTACCCGTAACGCGTGTCCCGTTTGAACGCTTGGAAGATCACAATGCTGGCCGTGTCGGTCGTGCCCAGCGCGGCTGCCTGGCGCAGCACAAAGATATGATTGAACGCCTTAAACGTACCGATCACGGCATACAACGAAAGAAAGTAGATTGTCGGTGAGAGCAGCGGCAACGTAACGTGCCGGAACTGTGCCCAGCCGCCTGCGCCATCGATGTCCGCGACCTCGTACAGCTCATTCGGAATCGAGCCCAGCCCAGCCAGGAATATCACCGTGTCGAAGCCCACGTATGTCCAGATCCCATAGAGCATGATCGCCACAAGCGCGAGGCTAGGGCCCGACAGGATCGGTCCCAAATCCAGCTTCGATCCCGCCATCATCTGGAAAATCCCCGCCGGCTCGCTCAGCCACAGCAACGGCTCCGACCCAAACAGATCCAGCATGCTGTTGAGCGGCGCGGTCGGCCGGTTGGAAAATATGATGCGAAAGACCGCCGCCGTGCCCACGAATGGCGCAACATAGGGCAGAAAGTAGAGGACTCGGAAAAAGGTCTGTCCCCGAATTTTCTGAAACAGGAGCGCCGCCAGGATTAGCGCCAGCCCCAGCTGAATCGGCACAGTCCCCAATACGTAGAAGACTGTCGCCATCAGCCCGTTCCACCAGTCTTCGTCCCCTGCGGCTATGACGCGCGGCAGCTCGCCGATCAGGACCCAGCCGCCTGCCATCAGCGCGACCGCGCCGACCAGGCGCAGCGCAATGCCGGTATTTGTGGGCCGGTCGCCGCCGCTGTTCCACAGTCGCCACGCCAGCAACAGCAGCAAAAAACCTGCGCTGATCGTCACAATCTGGGACCACAGCGCCAGCCCTTCGCCCTGTTCGAGCGCCTCCGCGTAGGCCGCGTTGATCTCAGTCCACGTCAGCCACGCCAGAGCCGCGCCCCCGATCACGCTGATCCCGGCGCTGAAGAACGGCACGAAGTAGATCCGCTCACGCCGGTCAGCCGGCACACCGCGGTTTACATACAGTGCCCAGCCCGCGCCCACCGCCAGCACGACGATCGCAAGCCACAGCGCGATCTGCACTTTCGGCAGCCACCATGTCTCCATAACCAGGCCCCGAAACGCCGCCTGCGTATTGCTCTGCCCGCGCAACTTCGAGGGGATCAGCAGCATCTCCGGCAGTAGAATGTAAACGAAGCGGGTAAAGAGCGCGACCCCCACTGCCGTCAGTGCCCCCGGCAGCATCCACGGCAGCGGATTCGTCTGCTCCTCGCGCCGCTCCCAGAGCGCGCGCGCGACCGTGACGCCCGCGTATAAGAGCAGCCCCGCAGCCATCCAGAAGGCGAGAATATAGATGAAGTTGTCTACTGCCTTTACGTAGTTGCCCAGACCGTCGTAGGAGCCGACGATCTTGTTCAGGCCGCGCAGCGTACTCTCATACGCGGCAAAGGCAAGTGGAAATAGGCCGAACAGCCCAATGATCACAAAAGCCGGCGCCAAAAAGGTATAGGCGAGCACCATCTCGCGTAATCGCCTGCCCTGCCGACCGCGGAACCACCCGGGCGTCGCCCTTATCTGCTGCCGGAGATCACTGCCTATCGCCGTGGTTTGAGAGACTGTGCTGTCCACCTGGAAGCCGCTTTCCCAACTCTGCAAAGAGACAGTGTCGACGCCAAACTTTCCGCCGACATTATAGTGCACCATGCCCGTTACGTCAACGAGAATCCCAGTGCTTTGCGCCGCTCAACCAACCCTTGCGTAAGGAGCCTGCTTCCCACCATGCGCCCGCGCTACATCGCAAAACGCCAACATCCTGACACTACCAATTCTCCTTTGACGCCAAGTAAAGAAATAGCCAACGCTGGCTGGAACGCTTAGTCTCGCCGCGCTTACTCGACCAGCAACCGGCCGATCTCACGGCTGCCTGCATTGCAAAACCACAGGACTCCTTCGAAAATGGTCATGCCGTGCACTTCGTCCGGAGCTTCCACGCGTATCACGTCGAAGATGCGCCCACTTTCTGGGTCCAACAGGCTCACCGTCCCTGCCGATGTGTCAGCGGCCCACAGGTTGCCGTCTTCCGACCAGGCAATGCCGTGAACGCGCAGCCCCGGCACCCGGAAACGGACAATCTCCCGCCATCCGTCCGGGTCGATCACGTGGACCATCTGCGACGGCGGCGAGGCCACATAGAGGAGGCCGTCCCGCCATTCCAGCCCATGCGCGCCCGTCTCCTGTGCATCCGCCGCCCCTTCCCGCCACCCAACCACGCCTGAACCGGGCGAACTGTGCTTCGCCACCGTCCTGCCCGTGTCTATCTCCAGCTGCGCGATCTTCCTCTCATAGGTCGACGCAATCCAAATGTAACCGCCCCCCACAGTGACCCCGCTCGAATGGACTGTGTCCGTCTGGGCGTCGAACAACACCTCGCCCGTCGCGTAGTCCTGCCGATAGAGTCGGTTGTTTCTCTGGTCGATGCACCAGAGACCATCGGCGCCGGCCTGCAGGCCGTTGGGTTGTGGCCCGGCGCTTTGGAAGCACTTTTCCACCTGAGCGACCTTTACTGGCATTTCAATACTCCTTGTTTACATGGGACGCGAACTGCCGTCGGCATGGCAACTGCCGACGGCGCGGCTTCAATACGATACAGGCCAACCAACACGGCGTCAAGTCCAACCCGCTTCCTAGCTGCGACCGTGAATCCCACCACCAAGAAATTGCATCCACTACTCGCCCCAACTATAATTGGGCTTCCTGGGGCCGCGTCCGGGCAGCGAATCCTGCGTATTCGCATGCCCTTCTGCGGTACCATTCAACCGTTCCAGCGTTACGGAGCACCGCCATGCTTAAGACCCACACATGCGGCGAGTTACGCGCCGCCGACGCCGGCAAAACGGTCACCCTTGCCGGTTGGGTCAACCGCCGCCGCGATCACGGCGGCCTGATCTTTCTCGACTTGCGCGACCGTTTCGGCATCACGCAAGTGACAGTTTCCGATGACTCTGTGCTCGACGCGCCGAACGGGGCAACCCCGCCCAGTGACGGACAGGACCGGGCGCAGGCGCTCGAGACCGCCTCCCAGGTGCGAAGTGAATTCGTCGTGCAGGTGAGCGGTGCAGTCCAGAAGCGGCCTGAGGGATTCGAAAACTCTGAACTGGAAACCGGCGACATCGAAGTCATCGCCAACAGCCTCACGATTCTGAACGAAGCGCGCACGCCTCCATTCGTTATCAGCGGCAACCAGGCTGACGATGTCGACGAGGCCGTCCGCCTGAAATATCGGTATCTCGACCTGCGCCGCCCAAAACTGGCCGGCAACCTGCGCCTGCGCCATGAGATCGTAAGCTTCATTCGCAGCTTTCTCTGCGACCGGGCCTTCCTTGAAATCGAGACCCCGATCCTGCTGAAGAGTACGCCAGAAGGCGCGCGCGACTTTGTCGTTCCCAGCCGCATTCATCCAGGCCGCTTCTACGCATTGCCCCAATCGCCCCAGCAGATGAAGCAACTGCTGATGATCGCCGGAATCGAGCGCTACTTTCAAATTGCCCGCTGCTTTCGCGACGAAGACCTGCGCGCCGACCGTCAGCCCGAATTCACCCAATTGGACCTCGAAATGAGCTTCGTCGAAGCCCCCGACATCATGGCTCTTATCGAAGAGATGATGATCGAACTGACCGCCCTGGTCAGCGGCAAACCGATCCAGCAGGTCCCATTCCCCGTCTTGAGCTACCAGGACGCACTGGCCCGCTACGGCATCGACCGTCCCGATCTGCGCTTCGGGCTCGAACTGTTCGACGTTACTGAGCTGGTGCGCAATAGCAAGTTCGGCGTCTTCAAGAACGCCGCCGCCGCTGGCGGAATCATCAAAGGTCTTCGTTACCCCGGCGGCGCGGCTCTGAGCCGCAAGGAAACCGAAGACCTGATCGAATATGTCAGGCCCTACGGCGCCAAAGGGTTGGCATGGATCGGCATCACCGGCAAATCCGACGCGGAGGGGCGCTTTCATGCGGAGAGTTTGCGCAGCCCCATCGTCAAGTTCTTCAGCGCCGAAGAGATCGACGGGATCGTGCGTGCGGCAGCAGCCGAAGAGGGCGACCTCATCCTGATGGTGGCCGACGATGCTGACATAACCAACCCCGCCCTTGCGAACCTGCGCCTGGAGATCGGTGCGCGTGCCAACCTGATCGACCCCAATCTCCTCGCCTTCTGCTGGGTGGTCGACTTCCCCTTGCTCGAATACGACAGCGAGGAGCAGCGCTGGGAGGCGACCCACCACCCCTTCACCAGCGCCCGCGACGAGGACTGGAGCATCCTTGAAGCGCGCCCCGGCGACGTCAGGGCCAAAGCCTACGATGTCGTCCTCAACGGCTGGGAAATCGGTGGCGGCAGCATTCGCATCCACCGCAGCGATCAGCAGATGCGCATGTTCCAGCGCCTCGGCCTAAACGAGTCCGAAGTGGACGAAAAGTTCGGTCATATGCTCGAAGCCTTTCAGTATGGCGCGCCGCCCCACGGCGGAATCGCCATGGGCATCGAGCGCGTGGTCGCCCTTTACGCCGACGCGCCCAGCATTCGCGAGGTAATGGCCTTTCCCAAGACTGCAACCGGCGTCGATCTGCTGATGGAGGCGCCCAGCAGAGTCGATGACCGGCAACTGGCCGAACTGCACATCGCAGTGAGAGAACCAGAAGGCAACTGAGTATTGCAGCGCGCCGACCTGCAGCAGATTTTCTGAGTTTGGACTCTGTTTTCGCTTGTGCTATCTTTTGTCCGTACCCCTGCGGTGCCCGTGATTGAACAGCTTGAGGGCGAACCAACACCAGAATCTAGGGTGCAAGGCCAACGAGCGTAGATGTGATAGCCTACCCGAAAGGGACAGGGCAAGACGGAAGCGTTCAGCCGGCGCCCACCTGCGAACCTCGGTTCGTACCCACTGGATCACACGGCATTGCGGGGTCACAAGAACTGCGTCCGGGACTGCCCGGACGCTTTTCTTTGTCGTCGCCGGGCCTTCTCAAGCTCGTCCAGCGCATACGCAGCAAACGCCGAACCGCACTATGAATGCACAAGGCAAACTTTCAACTCAACCCTATCCCGTCGACCTGCAGGTGCACAGCAACTGCTCTGACGGCACGGATACCCCACGGGAACTGATTGCAAAGGCCGCGGCCCTCGGTATTCGCGTCCTGGCGCTGACCGATCACGACAGCGTACTGGGGGTATCCGAAGCCCAGGTACATGGTGCCGAAGCCGGGGTCTACGTGCTACCGGCTATCGAGTTCAGCACGGCCAGCGACCGCGCCAGAGACTTCCTGGACTTTGACATCCTGGGTTACGGTATCGATCCAACCGACCCGGTCCTGCTCGACACGCTCGACCGGGTGATGGTTAGCCGTGTCGAGCAGAAAGTCCGTCAGGCCGAACGTATGCAGGAGTACGGGCTTCACGTCCCAGTAGAGGAGGTCCTGGCTCTGGCCGGCGGTGTCCCCGGCCGTCCCCATATCGCCCAGATCGCTCTCAAGCACAACCCGCAAAAGTTCACTTCAATCAGCGACGTCTTTGAACAGTACCTCGCGTCCGACGCCGAACACTCCACCCACGTACGCCGTTCCTTCATCATCCAGGTCGAGGACGCCATCGAGATGACGCACGCGGCCGGTGGCAAGGCCGTCCTGGCGCATCCCGGCATCTACAGGCGCATCCGCAGTCTCGAAGATTCGCTAAGCCGCCTGGTCGACATCGGACTCGACGGTCTTGAACTCAACTACCCCTACGCCGCCGAGGGCAGGTACTCGACCGACATGCCCCTCGTTCATTTCAACGAACTGGCGGCCCGCTTCGGCCTCTTCACCACTGGAGGCAGCGACTATCACGGCGAACGCAAAGGCAATCAGCTGGGAGAGGCCGGCCTCGATCTGCACCAGTGGGAGCTGCTGCGAAACGAAGTCGGCTGGTAACGTCCGGCGCCCCAATCTCATGTGCTGCAAATGAAAAGCTGCCTGCGCCCCACCTGGCTGGAAATTGACCTTTCCGCGCTGACGAACAACGTGCGCATACTCCGCCGCCATGTCGGGCCGGACCGCCTCCTGTATGCCGTTGTTAAGGCGAACGCATACGGCCACGGGGCAGATATCATCGCGCCCGCCGCCCTGCGCGCCGGGGCCAACCGCCTCGCGGTTGCTGCCGTAAACGAGGCCGTTTCGCTGCGGCAGGCCGGTCTCGACGCTCCTATTCTTGTGCTCGGCTACACGCCGCCGGATGACGCAGAGACCTTGCTCGAACACTCGCTCACCGCCACCGTCTACGACAAGCGCACCGCCCTTGCCTTCGCCGAGGTTGCCGCTCGCCAGGGCAGGAAAATGGCCGTTCATCTCAAGGTCGACACCGGCATGCACCGCCTTGGTGTCGACCACGCCGATGCACTCGACCTCTGCGCGCAGATCGACCGCAACGAGCATCTTCAGTTCGAGGGCATCTACACCCATTTCAGCACTGCGAGCCAGGCCGACCAGAGCTATGCACGCGTGCAGCTGCGCCGCTTTACCACGCTTTTGGACAGCCTGGCACGCGCCGGCTGCCGTCCGCCTATCGCTCACGCCGCCAATTCCGCGGCAACGCTCGCACTGCCTGACGCGCATCTCGATGCGGTGCGATGCGGCATTCTCCTCTACGGACTCTCCCCCGGCCCCGAGTGCCCCGCGCCGCCGCAAATGAGATCGGTCCTCAGCTGGAAAGCGCGCATCGCCCAGGTGCGTCGTCTCAATGCCGGCGAACCGGTCTCCTACGGCAACACCTGGCGTGCACCCCAGGACTGCACAGTGGCCGTCGTGCCGGTCGGGTACGCAGACGGCTTTCCGCGCAGCCCGCGCACCTGGCAGAACGTCCTGATTGGGGGACACGAAGCGCCTATTGTGGGCCGTGTCTGCATGGACCAGACAGTCGTCGATGTGACCGGAATCGTGGAATCCGGCGTCGATGTCCTACAGGATGACGAAGTCGTCCTGATCGGGCTCCAGCAGGGCCAGTCCATTTCGGCGGAAACGGTCGCGACGCGATTGGATACGATCCACTACGAGGTAACCAGCCGTCTTATGGCCCGCTTGCCCCGCATAGCAATGGCGGAGGGCCTTCCGTTGCGCTAATCTTGAGTGCGGCTATATTCCGGCGTCGGCGAGGAGGAGCAGGCATGACCGATTCTGTGAGCGGTCGCGAGGAAATGGCCCGGCAGATCTACGATCTGCTGCTGGCCGAGTACGGCGAGCCGGCTTGGCGGCCCCGGCGCAGTGGCTTTGAGCAGCTCATTCAGACCATCCTCAGCGCCAATACCAATGACCGAAACTCCGGCAAGGCCTTCGAGACGCTGCGGCGGCGATTCAGCGACGATTGGGACGCGGTGCGCACCGCGCCCCTTTCGGCAATCAAGGACGCCATTCGCATTGCCGGCATGTACAATCAGAAGGCCCCACACATCGTCGAGACGCTCGAGATTCTGCACCGCGAGGAAGGTTGCTACAGCCTCGACCACGTAGAGAAGATGGAACCTGAGGCCGCCCAGTCGTACCTGCAGAGCTTCCCCGGCGTCGGCCACAAGACCGCCAGCATTGTGCTTCTGTTCAGCTACGGGATGGCCGCGTTTCCCGTTGATACTCACGTTCAGCGCCAGAGCCAGCGCCTCGGCATCAGCGGTCCGCGCGCGTCAGCGGAAAAGATTAAGGCCCTCTGGGAAGAGTTTCTGCCGCCGGACACCTTCTTTACACTCCACGTCAACCTGATCCGCCATGGACGCGATGTCTGTCGCGCGCGGGCGCCCCGCTGCAGCCACTGCGTTCTGCGCAACCATTGCGACTATGCCAGGAGCACCGGCGCGTGGACGGAAGAGAAGGGCTGATCAAAGGCGGCAGACGCGCAAAAGCCGCCCGATCTTCCTTCGGACGGCTTTTGGATACGATCTCTTCGAAGCAAACGCTGCCCGGCCCCGACGACCGCTTCAACTCTCTTGCAGCAGCCCGTTACGCCGCGACTGCCTTGCTGTACTGGCGCATCAACCTGCTCTTGCGCCTTGCCGCGTTGTTGGCGTGAATGGCGCCGCGCTGCGCGGCGCGGTCCAGCGCGACAGCGGCCGTTTGCACGGCCTGCCCCGCTCCCGGGTCCGATTCTTCGATCAGTACGCGCGCCTTCTTGACAGCGGTGCGCGCCGCGCTGCGATATCGTCGGTTCCGCTCTCGCCTGTGCTCATCCTGGCGCGCCCGTTTGGCGGCGGATCTGATGTTCGGCATCTCTTCTCCATGCGGCGCCCTGTGGCCGCCCTCTCTGGAAACTTCGGCCAATCTGGATAGATGAAGCCATTCTAGCAGATGGTCGTCGGTTTACCAATTTCTGAAGCGCGTTTGGCCGCGCCTCCTGCTGTCCGGGCCCCGACCAATCGAAGCCGTATCGTCTCCGTTTCGACCCTCAAAATGTGGCGCGTTTCCCGCCATTGCGATACAGTGTCCCGGTGACTGGAGCGAACCCCTTTCCACACGCGAGGATCCCAATGAGAATCAGCAAAGTAACGCCGATGGTACTTGGAACCGAATGGCGTAACCTTACCATCGTCAAGGTAGAGACCGATGAAGGGCTTGTCGGTGTGGGCGAATGCCGCGCGCTCAACCGGACCGACGGCGTCCTCGGCTACCTGAGCGAAGCCGCGCCCCGCTATGTCATCGGCGAGGACCCGTTTAACGTCGAGCGCCTTGTCTCCCGCATGTTCCGCGAGGATTTCGGCCGCGCCGGCGAAATCATCATGACCGTCATCGCACTCATCGAGGTCGCCTGCTGGGACATCATCGGCAAGGCTCTCAACCAGCCCGTATACCGTCTGCTCGGCGGCGCAGTGCGCGACAGTATCAAGGGGTACGCCAACGGCTGGTACACGGGTGAACGCACCGCCGAAGAGTTCCACGCCGCGGCCCAAAGAGTGCTGGCCAAGGGCTATAAAGCGCTGAAATTCGATCCCTTCGGGGCAGGTTTCTACGAGATGGAGCGGGCGGAAAAGAACTATGTCATCGGCCTGGTGGAGGCGGTGCGCGACGCGGTCGGCCCCGACGTCGAGATCCTCATCGAAATGCACGGCCGTTTCAACCCCGTCACCGCAGTCGAGTTCGCCCGCGAACTCGCTCCCTTCAAACCCTCCTGGCTTGAGGAACCGGTCCCCCCCGAGAACCTGGCCGCGCAGAAAAAGGCTGCCGACGCCATCGCCCCGCTCGGCATCCCGGTCGCAACCGGTGAGCGGCTGCACACCATGTTCGAATACCGCGAGCTCTTCGAGTTGCAGGCCTGCGACATCATCCAGCCCGACATCACCCACTTCGGCGGCATCCTCAACACCAAGAAACTGGCCGCCTGGGCCGAGGCCTACTATATCCTCATCGCGCCCCACAACGTGGGCGGCCCGATCTCAACCGCGGCCGCGCTCCATCTCGCAGCCTGTACGCCCAATTTCAAGATTCAGGAACATTTCAACGACTTTGCCGAAGCCTACGTCAAGGACGCCGCGCCCGGCAATCCCGAAATCGAAGACGGCTACTTTGCCCTGCCATCCGGTCCCGGCCTGGGCGTGAACCTCGACGAAGATGTTGTCGCGGCCAATCCCCGCCGCCGCGTCCACTTCAATCTCTTCGCCGAAGACTGGCATCGCCGCTCCGCCGAAGTCGACTGATCGCGACAGCCGCTTGCTTGGAAGTCCGGCAGTTTTCGGATCAGCTCCAGGCAAGCGGTGTTCGATGCCGGGCCTCAAGACCCAGCTCAGAGTCGATACGCTTCTTTGGCCAGCCCGTACGCCAGTGCGTGCGCCATCTGAAGTGCATCTTCATCGTCGATAATCCCCTCGACCAGCAGCCCGGCAAGCCAGTCGCAGGCGACGCGCCGCCATAACTCATGCCGCGTCGGAATCGAGGCGAACGCGCGCGTGTCGTCATTGAAGCCGACCGTGTTGTAAATGCCCGCCGTCTCCATCACCTGCGCAAAAAAGTTCCGCATCCCGTTGATGCTGTCATAGAACCACCATGGCGGTCCGATGCGCAGAATCGGGTAATGGCCTGCCAGCGGCGCCATCTCGCGCGCGCTCGTCGTTTCGTCGAGCGTGAACAGGATCAGACGCAGTGAAGGATGGGAGCCGAACCGGTCCAGAAGCGGCTTCAGATTGCGCGTGTAATCGAGCGAGTGGGGAATGTCCGCGCCCATGTCTGCGCCGAATCGCCGGAAAAGCGCCGCATTGTGGTTGCGGACCGAGCCGGGATGCAACTGCATCACCAGCCCGTCCTCACTGCTCATGCGCGCCATCTCGACCAGCATATGCCCGCTGAAGCGCCGCGCGTCGGCTTCACTCGCCTGGCCGGATAGCCCGCGTCCGAAAATGGCTTCCGCCTCGCCGCCGGAGAGAACCTCCGTATACGGTGTCTCCGCCGCATGGTCCGTAGCCGTCGCACCCATCTCCTTGAAAAAGACGCGCCGTGCTTCCAGCGCACGGATATAGGATGCGTATTCGCCGATGTCGATTCCGGCAACTTCCCGCAGCAGCGAAATTTGCTCCTGCCATTCCGGCTGGTCGATCCCGTTGACAACTTTGTCCGGGCGAAATGTCGGATAAATCCGTCCGCTCCAGCCCGAGTCCCGGATCGCACGATGATGTTCGAGCGAATCGGTGGCTGCATCCGTCGTCGTCAGCGCCTCCACGTTGAACTGCTCATACAGCTGACGCGGCGTGAAACCCGGCGCTGCAAGCTGTTCGGCGATCCTGTCATAGAAAGCCTGTGCATTCGCCGGCGTCAGCTTATCGTCGATACCGAACAGATCGTGAAACTCGTCGTTCAGCCACAGGCCGGTGGGGGTACCCTGGAAAAGGTGATAGTTCTCGGCAAAAGTCTGCCAGATCTTGCGATGATCGCTTTCGACCCCGCTCCCATCCTCGCCTTCTCTAACCGCAATACCCTGCGCCTCCAGGGGAACGCCTTGCGAGTAGAGCATCCTGAAGACATAATGATCGGGGATCAGCAGCAGCTCTGCGGGCGAACCGAAATGGTACGACGCATCGGCGAACAGCAGCGGGTCCACGTGGCCGTGCGGGCAGATCAGCGGCAGGTCCGCCACGCTCTCGAACAGCGTGCGCGCCGCCGACCGCTGGGCATCGCTGCCGCTGAAGTACCGTCCCGCCCGGTCCGGCATGTGCTGTCGTAGAGAAGAGTTCACAGAGATTTCCTTTCGCTCCGACTCTGAATTGTGATTCAATAACGCTAGTCGCTTTGTTTGCCGATTATAGTCCAATCCAACCGTAGGAGGCGAGGAAGGGCCGGGAGGAAGTTCGCCCCTTGCCGCACTTCGCGAAGCCAGGAGTAGGCCATGAGCATCTGGGAACAGTTCTCACTCGAAGGAAAAGTTGCCGTCGTCACGGGCGGCACGGGCGTGCTGGGCGGGGCAATGTCCCGCGGTCTGGCCGCGGCCGGAGCCCGCGTCGCCGTACTCGGGCGCCGGGCACAAAAGGCACAGGAGGTCGCGCACCAAATCGAATCCGCCGGCCACGTCGCCATGCCCTTGCCGGCCGATGTCCTCGACGAAGAGAGCCTGCTTGCGGCGCGGCAGACGTTGCTCGACAGTTGGGGACGGGTCGACGTGCTGGTCAACTGCGCCGGCGGCAACCGTCCCGACGCCACCGTTTTCGGCGAGCTTACTTTTTTCAACGTCCCGCGCGAGGCCCTCGAAGGCGTGGTCGGCCTCAACTTCACCGGCACTGTACTGCCTATCCAGGTATTCGGTGAACCGATGACCCGGCAGGGCAGCGGTTCGATCATCAACATCTCCTCGATGGCCTCACAGAAGGTGCTCACACGGGTCATGGGCTACTCCGCGGCCAAGGCGGCCGTCGACAACCTTACTCGCTGGCTGGCCGTCGACCTGGCCGAGAAACACGGCCCCGGCCTGCGCGTCAACGCGATCGCGCCCGGCTTCTTCATAGGCGAGCAGAACCGCGCCCTCTTGCTTGATCTGGACGCCGCGCCTGACGCCGAGGGAAACCATCCCCTGACCGAGCGCGGTCAACAGATCGTAGACCATACCCCGCTGGGACGCTTTGGCGAGCCGGATGAAATGGTCGGCGTCGCGCTCTGGCTTGCCAGCGACGCATCACGTTTCGTCACCGGCATCGTCGTGCCCGTCGACGGCGGTTTCTCCGCAACCAGCGGCGTCTGACCGAGCGGCAGGCAGCCAACGGTAAGCCCGCGCCACTTCCTGCGTTCAACCTTTCCCGTGCATTTTCTTGCCGGGCGCGCCGAAGAATTGTATATTTGTAACTCTGTGAATCGCGCAATCAAACCGAGGATGGACTCTTGGCACAGGTTTAGGTATTGTCGGCGAAAACCCGCGATTCCAGGGAGGTCCGATGAGCGATTCTGACACTGCGACGGCGGCGCGCGATTTTATTCGCGAAGCCATTGCCGAAGATCTGAGCAACGGCCGCTTTGACGGAAGATTCCAGACCCGTTTTCCCCCGGAGCCGAACGGCTATCTGCATATCGGTCATCCCAAGGCGATTGGCCTGAACTTCGAGGTGGCGGCGGAGTTCGGCGGCCTCTGCAACCTGCGTTTCGACGACACCAACCCGCTTAAAGAGGAGCAGGAGTTCGTCGACGCCCAGATTGCCGACATTCGCTGGCTCGGCTACGAACCGGCCAGCGTCCTCTTCGCCTCGGACTACTTTCCCCAGCTCTACGAATGGGCGGTCAGACTGATCGAGAAGGGTCTCGCCTACGTCGACGACCTCAGCCAGGAGGAGATTCGCGCCTACCGCGGCACACTCACCGAACCCGGCAAGGACAGCCCCTACCGTGACCGCTCCGTTGAAGAAAATCTGGACCTGTTCAAGCGCATGAAGGCAGGCGAATTTCCCGACGGCGCGAAGGTTCTGCGCGCCAAGATCGACATGAGCTCGCCCAATGTGAACCTACGCGACCCGGTCATGTACCGCATTCGCCACGCGCCCCACCAGCGCACCGGCGACGACTGGTGCATCTACCCCATGTACGACTGGGCCCACGGACAGTCCGATTCCATCGAGGGCGTCACCCATTCGCTCTGCTCGCTCGAATACCTGAACCATCGCCCGCTCTACGACTGGTACCTGGACTCGCTCGGCGTCTACCATCCACGGCAGATTGAATTCGCCAGGCTGGAGTTCACCTACACAGTAATCAGCAAACGCCGCCTCATGCGCCTGGTGGAAGAGAGCCGCGTTTCAGGCTGGGACGATCCGCGCATGCCCACACTGGCCGGTCAGCGCCGCCGCGGTGTGCCCCCCAAAGCACTGCGCGACCTCTGCGAGCATGTCGGCGTCGCCCGCACCAACAGCACTGTCGAAATCGAACTGCTCGAACACTTCATCCGCCAGGAATTGAACCGCTCAGCGATGCGCGTGATGGGCGTCCTCGATCCGTTGCCCGTCGTGATTACCAACTACCCTGAAGGAGAGACAGAATGGGTGGAAGCGGTCAACAACCCGGAGGACGAGAGCGCCGGCAGCCGCACCGTCCCCTTCAGCCGCAATCTCCTGATCGAACGGGATGACTTTATGGAGGACCCGCCGCGCAAGTTCTTCCGCCTCGCGCCGGGCCGTGAAGTTCGTCTCCGTTGGGGTTACTTCATCCGCTGCGAGGAGGTCGTCAAGAACGACCGGGGCGAAGTCGTCGCCCTCCACTGCACTTACGATCCGGAAACAAGGGGAGGTTACGCCCCCGATGGGCGCAAGGTGCGCGGCACCATCCACTGGGTCAGCGCCGACCATGCCGTTCCCGCCGAAGTGCGGCTCTACGACCGCCTCTTCAACGTAGAAGACCCCTACGACGCGCCTGAAGGCCAGGACTTCATGGCCAACCTCTCCTCCAATTCGCTGTCCGTGCTGAACGAGGCCCAACTTGAGCCGAGTGTACGCGAACTCGGGATCGGTCAGACCGTGCAGTTCGAGCGCAAAGGCTACTTTTGCCTCGACCCCGACAGCGCCGCCGACCGCCTTGTCTTCAACCGCACCATCACGCTGCGCGACACCTGGGCGCGGATTCAGTCTCAGACGCGCCGCAAAGGTCGCGGCCAGCGCTGAATCCTGGCCCGGCTGAAACGGAGTCTCTGTTGCTCTTTGGGTGACGGCTCAGTGTGGGCTTGGAAACGCAACCGGCATCTCAGCTGCGTCGCGTTTACCTCTTCGGTAGCGGCACCAGGATGTGCCCTTCATCCAGAGAACCATATCGCTTGACCGCGCCCGGCCCGTGCCGCCACAGGTAGGACGCGATATAGGCGCAGGTCACTGCATCGAGTGTATCCTCGTACGCTTGCAACGCCGCCCCGCGCATGCCGGTGACTTCAGTCCTTTTAAGAAGGCGACGGGTCCGCCGCAGCCGCGGATCGGCCTTCCGAAGCCCGCGCAAGAGCGAACGATAGCGCTCATACTCCGGCCAGCGTTCCTCGTAACTGCGTCCCCGCCCGCGCTTGTAACGCAGGATGCTGTCCAGCCCAAACAGGCTAACCAGCGCAGGATGGGGATAGACTTCGCACACCAGCCGCGCCTTCGTACGGCGCGGTACAACGTCCGTCTCGTTGAACTTGAAGCGTTCCATCAAAGCCGCCGTCAACGCCTCCCCCCGCACTACGCCGTCACGGGCCAGCAGCTTCCGGTTGGCCGGATACGCGCCGGCATGGTACCGCCTCCACTCCGCCGTAAGCGCACGGTCGCACTCGCGGCTGCCCGTCTCGTTCGGCACTCTCAGCGGCGCGTCGACCGCCACAATCGACCCGTTGCGCCGCGAAAGGTGCGCCCCCACAAAGTCGACGATTTCCGCCGTCCTGCGAAGGCTTCCCGAATGCGCGACCAGCCGCCCGTCGCGGATTACAGCTGCACCCGATGGATTGCGTTCGCTCCAGGCCAGGTCGATCCCAATAAATGAAGGCTTGCCCCTTTTCTTCGCCATTGTGCCACTCCCTGGCCGCCCGCTCCGCAAATGCGGGATCAGACCGGCAAAACGCGGCGCCAGCCTCTATCCACGGCTGTTTGGCCGCAGACAGACCTTCTCCACCGTAACCTCGTCCAGATACGCCTCGTCCACGTGTGCGCCGTGCCCCGGGCCGGCCGGGACTGACAGCGTGCTGTTGTCGTTCAACCTGAACGGATTCGTGACGATGTCCCTCTCAAAATAGCGGTCGTTTGCGCTGATGTCTCCCGGCAGACTGAAGTTGGGCAGGCTTGCCAGCGCTACGCTAATCGCTCGCCCGATTCCTGTCTCCAGCATCCCGCCGTGC
Source organism: Caldilineaceae bacterium (assembly GCA_034428395.1). Lineage (GTDB taxonomy): Bacteria > Chloroflexota > Anaerolineae > Caldilineales > Caldilineaceae > Bin5. The sequence continues at coordinate 30,173 of DAOUHX010000466.1, read as the reverse complement.
CATACCGGAATCCCTGCATCCCGGCACATATCGTGGATCGAGACCGCATCCGCCAGGCCGCCAATGCGCGACGGCTTGATGTTGATCACACCGCACGCATCCAGCTCCAACGCCCAGCGCGCATGGTCCGGCGAGACTATGCTCTCGTCCAGGCAGACAGGCGTTTCGATCAGCCTCGCCAGCTTGGCGTGATCATAGATGTCGTCGTGGTCGAGCGGCTGTTCGTTGAGCAACAAATCGAACGCATCCAGCTGCCGCAGATGTTCGGCGTCCTCGAGGCGGTAGATACTGTTGCCGTCCACCTGCAGCAGCAGGTCCGGCCAGCGTTCGCGTACCGCCCGCGTCGGCTCGACGTCCCAGCCTGGTTTGATCTTCAGCTTGACGCGGCCGTAGCCATCCGCCAGGTAGCCTCCAACCGTCTCCAGCAGGGCTTCGACACTCGCGTGGATTCCAACGCTCACCCCGACCGCAACCTCCGCGCGTGTCCCGCCCAGCAACGAAGCCAGCGAGACGCCCTGCGCGTTGCCAAAAAGGTCCCAGACCGCGAACTCCAGCCCCGCCTTCGCCATCCGGTTGGCGCGCACACGCTTGAAGACCTCCCGCACCTCCCCGGGCCCGTCGACATCGGCTGCCAGCAGCATCGGGGCAAGAAACTCGCGTTGCATGATCAACGCAGTGTGGAACGTCTCCTCGTTGTACCAGGGGCCGTCGCTGACAGGAGACTCGCCCCAGCCTGTCGCCCCCTCTGCGTCTACTCTCACGATCACCGCGTCGCTGCCTTCGTGGCGCCAGCCGCTCGTCTCAAACGGGCGCACATAGGGCATGTGGATGCGTCGAAGTTCGATCTGTTCGATTTTCATGGTCGGGAGTCCGTCTATGCGCTGAAAAGTGCGGTTTCGAGCCGGTGCCTATTAAAAGCAGCCCTGGCAACGCATGGGCACCTCTTGCCGGACCGCAAAACGCGCAACTACCCCACAAGACATCTCCTACCGGGGCAGAACGCGGCGTCCGCCAAGTTCAACGCGCTGCCTTCGCGCTGCAGGAACGGAAGCACGGCCCTGCAGGCATACGCTCACAGCGGGCAAGTTCACTCGCAATTGTAGTTCGCCCGCTTGGGAGCGCAGGGAATCGAGGTCGGAGCGATATCGGGCGGCGCACGGGCCGGGGATTTCCCGCATGCCGCCCAGTCGGTCACCTACTTGGTCTTGGTTCTAGGCAGCGTACACGCAGTCCACCTGCCGCCTGCTCGCCGCCGCTTCCAGAATCGCATCACAGATTACCGCGTTGCGGTATCCGTCCACAAAGTCCGCCCCTATCGGCGAAACAGCGCTGTCATTGACGATGCAGTCCAGCAGGTGCGTGATCTCATGCACAAAGGTGTGCTCCCAGCCGATGATGTGCCCCTGCGGCCACCAGTTCTCCCACCAGGGATGCGACGGCTCCGACACCAGCACATTGCGGAACCCCTGCGCCTCCTCCGGCTCGTCGCCCACCCAGAATATCTCCAGCTCGTTCAGCCGCTCCAGGTTGAAAACGATGCTTGCCTTTTCCGCGTTGATTTCGAGACGCTGGCCGTTCTTGCGCCCCGCCGCGAAGCGGCTGGCCTCGACTGTTCCGAGCGCACCGTTGTCAAACTCAAGCAGCGCCGCGAAGGCGTCGTCAACATCCACCTTGCCCATCGTTCCGTCGTCGTGCGGTCGTTCCTCGATGAAGGTGCGCGTCGCGCCGGCCACGCTCTTCACCTCGCCCACAAGATACCGGCCCAGGTCGATGATGTGCGCCCCCAAGTCACCCAGCGCTCCGCTGCCAGCGGCCGACTTCTGCAACCGCCAGATCATCGGCAGATGGTAGTGGGCCATCACCCACTCCTGCAGATAGACCGCACGGTAGTGGTAGATCTGCCCCAACAGCCCGGAATCCACCAGCTTGCGAATCTGCCGGATCGCCGGAACAAAGCGATAATTGAAGGCGACCATATGCTTCACGCCTGCCTTCTGGACCGCCTCCAGCATTGCCTGCGCCTCATCCGCCGTGCGCGCCAGCGGCTTTTCACACAAAATGTGCTTTCCGCGTTCCGCGGCAACGATGCACGGCTCCGCGTGCGTATCATTCGGTCCGCCGTTATCAAAGAGCTGGATGTCGTCGTTGTCCAGCATCGCACGCCAGTCCGTATAGTAACCGGAATACCCGTAGCGTCTCGCAGCCTCCGCCACCGCCTGCTCGTCGCGACCCGCAATTCCCACCAGCCGCGGAACAGCCGGCGGCGGATACATCATGTGCGCGATGTTCAGCATGGCATGGCTGTGGGCCTTCCCCATAAAGGCATAACCCAGCATCCCAACACCGATCTCCGGGGCATCGCCTTCAGCACGCGCACCGGCCATCGACGTGAAACCGGATCCTTCGCTCATGTGACAGTTCCTCTCTCAATCTTGATCGCTTGCATGCTCTGTTTTTCGGCTTCTACTCGGCAAAGGCCGCGTCAAACGCGATCTCTGACGGCGGGAAATCGATCTGGCGCGTGTACGCGCACGACTCGGTCGCGCCGTGTTCACGGTCCATGCCCGCATCTTCCCACTCAATCGAAAGTGGACCGGCATAGCCAATATCGTTCAGCGCCCGGATGACCGCTTCAAAATCGATCCGCCCTCGTCCCACCGAGCGGAAATCCCAATATCGTCGGTGATCGCCAAACTCGGCATGACCGCCAAAGACACCCGCCTCTTTGCCGCCGTCCGCCCAGCCCACATCCTTCATATGCACGTGGAAGATGCGGTCCGCGAACCTGTGGATGAATCCAACGTAGTCCACGCCCTGATAACCGAAATGGCTCGGGTCATAGTTGAAACCGAATGCCTCGTGCCCGTTGAGCGCGTCTAATGCATTCTGCGCGCTGTGGATGTCAAACGCGATCTCCGTCGGGTGGACTTCCAGGCCGAACTTGACGCCGCTCTCGCTGAACACATCCAATATCGGCGTCCAAAGCTCGGCGAAGAGCGCTAGGCCCTTTTCCAGGAAGTCAGGCGGATTCGGCGGAAAAGAATAGACCAGGTTCCAGATCGGCGAACCTGTAAATCCCGGCACTACCTTTACTCCGAACTTCGCCGCAGCCCGCGCCGTATCCTTCATCTCCTCTGCCGCACGCGCCCGCACACCGTCTTCGCTGCCGTCCCCCCAGATGCGCGGGGCCAGGATGCTCTCATGCCGCCCATCGATGCGGTCGCTTACGGCCTGCCCAACCAGATGGTTGCTGATCGCAAAACAGTTCAAACCATGCTTGTTCAGCGTGTCCCAGCGCCCCTGCACATAGCTGTCGTCCTCCAGGGCCTTGTCAACCTCGAAATGGTCGCCCCAACACGCGAGCTCCACACCATCATATCCGAAAGATTTGGCCTTCTCGCAGATGGTCTCGAAGGGCATATCAGCCCACTGACCTGTGAAAAGCGTTACTGGTCGCGGCATGAATTCCTCCCTGCCATGTGGCTATATGATCGGCTTATGCTTGCTGGTTCGCTGCGAGAACGCCCGCGAACCCAATCGCCCCGCCAGAAAACAGGCAACTCGACACTACGTATCGACTCGGACTGTGGGGCATCGAAAACTGGATCACTATACAACCGTCGCTCCGAAATGGCAATCTACGTCAAGTGATTTTGTATTCGCCGCGCACATTCCAATCGGTAGATTGACATTCCAAGTCCGCCCCCTTTTCGCCCGCACACTCCGGCCCGCGCCAATCGAATCCGGCAATCGCACTACTGACCTTCCCGTCCGGACCAGACGAAGCTCCTCACGTCACTGGGCTCGCCCGCGGTCTCCACGCTCCGTTCTCCCCCGGCGTCCACAAACACACGCGCAACCGAGAGCTGCCACCGGTAAGTGATCTCACGATCCGCCGGCGGCGCCCACTGATTCGACAGCCGAAAACTGGTCGACTTTGTCCAAACCGGCGGCGGCAGCTCGAGCAGTCCCTCCAGCGGCCAGATGTACAGAACGTACCATTCATTTTTCTCCAGCAGGCCCCCGCTTAACCAGCGGAACAGGACACCGTCGCCGCGCGCAACGCTTTCGCCGTCATACGGGCCCAGCAATTGAGGCGCCTCGTACATCAAGTCGCTTTCCGGACGCGCGGCATGCGGCGCGCCCGCCGTCAATACCGCGGCAGGCACGCCCGACACGGGAACCAGGAGTACCTGCTCAGGCCGGATTAGCCCGTCCGCGCCAATACTGTTTGCTTCTTGGATGGCGGCCACGTTTGTCCCGAGACGCACGGCAATCGATATCAAAGTGTCCCCAGGCTTGACCGTATAGTTGAAGACCGTAGATATCGTCGACCCGCCGTCGTCGACTCCGTTCTCCGAAATGGACAGCGGAATCGGTATGAGGAGCACCTCACCGGCCCGGATCTGCGTCCCCTCCAACCTGTTTGCCGTCTGCACGTCCGCCACGGTTACGCCGTACCTGGCTGCAATTCCGAGAAGAGTCTCTCCTTTCTGCACGGTATGGTGCTGGATTAACGGCTCAGCCTCACTCTCTTCCCCGCCGTTGGCCGGTGAATTGACGTCGGCGCCCACTTCCTGCACAACTGCGCCCTGGGCCTCGCCTGCCGGACCATTCTCTTCGCCCTGCCTGCCAAACTGCCACCATCCAATCACCACAACCAGCAAGACGAGCACCAGCGTCCCATCCCGCAACATGAGACGCGCCGGCCTTCTCCTGATAATTCCCGTCAGCTCTTGACCGCAGAAGTAGCAGGATTCGGCCTCTTGGGCCACCCGTGATCCACAGTTTGGACAGCGGGGGCCAGCCGGAATCGTTGAATGTACACTATGGCTCATACCGAGGTCGTCGAATGTGCTGCTGCTCTGAAGCCTTGTCGTACGATAGTACGCAGACAAAGCCCGATCGGGCAGCCGGATCTGGACCAGCCTCTATTCTTGGGATACCAGGTTCGGCAAGCCCAACACGCGCAGCTATGCCGGCGTGAACACCAGCTTGACGCCTTCGCGGCGCTCGAACAGCTCGAAGGCCAGTTGCCAGTCCGACAGAGGCAGCCGGTGACTGATGAGCGGCCCGGTCCGGACAAGGCCGGAATGCAAAAGGGCCAGCGCTTTTCGCCACGAGCTGGAAACCGTGGCAAATGTTCCCTGCACCTGTACCTCTTTGACGCAGACCTGCTCCAGGTCCCAGGTAATTGGCCTGCCGAAAAGCCCCACCTGCACATATCGCCCCCGGTGCCGCAACAGCTCCAAGGCGGTCTGCGCCCCCGCACCCGCGCCTGAACACTCAAAGGCGGCGTCGGCACCGAGCCCGTCGCTGCGCGCCGAAATTGCCCTCTGAACAGCGTCGCTGCCCACCGCGAGCGCCTCGTCCGCGCCCAGCGCCAACGCCAAGTCCAGCCGCGCCCCGTCGGCCTCCGTTCCAACCATTACCACCTGTGCGCCAGCGGCCTTGATCACCTGCATCATCATCAGGCCGATTGCCCCCGGCCCGGTAACGACCACAACATCCTCCGGCTCGACCTTCGTGTTTTCCAGCGCGTGGACACAGCAGGCCAGCGGCTCGGTCAGCGCGCCTGCCCACTCGTCAACGCCTTGCGGCAGAAGATGCACCGACCGCTCCGGGACCAGCACGTAACGCGCAAAAGCCCCGTGCACGCCACTGCCAATCGACGCACGCTGCCCGCAGTGATTCGGCATTCCGGCCCTGCAATACGCGCAAACGCCGCACAAGTGAAAATACGGCTCGCTTGTCACAGAGTCGCCGCTCCTGCAACGTGTGACCCCCTCCCCCACATCCACGACCTTCCCGGCCACCTCATGTCCGAGTATAACCGGTGGCCGGCTCGGATACTCGTCGTGGAAGATGTGCACGTCCGTGCCGCACAGGCCACCTGCCGTCACTTCAATAACCAGGTGCCCGGGGGTCGCGGTCGGCTCGGGCGCTTCCAGCAACCCTACCTCTCCCACGCCCGCCCGCAATTTGGCTACACCTTTCATTTTGACCAGCCCCCAAGCTCAATACCGCAATTCCGTCATGCCGACTCTTACCCAACTTGCGCTACTTCCACGCTGCCGGGGCATGCCTCTTGTTATAGCAAACAGGATTCAGCGGCGTGTCGATCGTTTCGCCCAACTGCGCGCCCGGCAGCCAGCGGTCCCAGTCCACCTGCTGATTCCTGTTCTTGGGCGCGGCAACGCGCATCCCGTCTTCCATATAGATAATTGTCATCACCGCCCGCATCCGTTGGGTCCCATTCGGCCCAGCCCGGTGAAATGTCCAACCCGAGTGAAAGCTGACTTCGCCCAGGGCAAACGGCGCGACCTCTTTCGCATAGTCGTTCAATGTGCGACCAATCCTATCTTCACTCTCGTCGCTGATCGCCATATCCCTGTTCTTTAGCAACTTGTGGCTGCCCACACAGAACGACAGCGGTCCCATCTCAAGCGGTACCGGCTGCAGCGGAATCCACGCGGTCACAGTGTTGTCATTCGCCAGCGGCCAGTAGAACTGGTCCGCATGCCACGGAGTGAAGCCGCCCCCGGGCTCTTTGTACAGCGCCTGATCGTGATAAATCCGTACACCGTCCACGCCCATCAGCTCTGCCGCGATCTTACCCAGCCTACTGCAGAGCACAAATTCCTTCACTTTCTCGCTGTGCTCCCACAGATTCGTGATCTGAAGAAACGCCTGGCCGTACGTATTGCGTTCTTCAATCGGCAGCGTCTGCCGATTCAATTCCCGGACCAGACGAGTGAACTCTGCACCGTACGTATCCAACACCGCCGGCGACAGCACATCCGACAGTTTTACGAAGCCGTCGCGCCGATATCTGGCAATCTGCTCATCCGTCAATGGATACTCATCTCTGAGTTCATCCACTCCCCAACCCTCCACGTCTTCGAATCCTGGCGATCGAGGCTTCGCAACCGGCGACTTGGGCCCTCTGCGCGACCGGATTAGTCTCTCGTCCCTCCCTAGTATACTAGAATAGGATGCAATTGGCATCCGGTCGAATACACATATTCGATTGTGATTCCAGACCAAATTGTGGTTAAATGCGCTGTTGCTTAACCGTTTTTCGACAAGCTGTTCCGCCGCCGTATCAGTCCCGGCGGTCGGCAGGAGAGAACCGCCCTGGTGTGCGTCTTCCCCGCTTCAGCGCCGCCCCTGCGTTGCCAAATGATCAGTCCCACAAAGGAGTCCGGTGACGAACACAGTCTACATCGCCCTTGGTGGCAACATCGGTGACCGGCCCGCGTTCATTCACGCCGCCCTTGACGCATTGAACGCCTATGTCTCGGTCGAGGAAACGTCCCACCTCTACGAGACGCAACCGATGCACGTGACCGATCAGCCGCTCTTTCTCAACGCCGTCTGCCGGGGAGCCACCCGCCTGACCCCAGCGGACCTGCTACGCGCCGTCAAGCGGACGGAAGACGAGCTTGGCCGCACAAAGACGATCCGCTACGGCCCCCGCAACGTCGACCTGGATATCCTCTTTTACAATGATGCCGTCGTCGATTCGCCCAGCCTGACGATTCCCCACATTCGCATTCCCGAACGGGACTTTGTTCTAGCTCCGTTGCTGGACCTGGAGCCGGACCTGCGCCATCCCCGCTTGGACCTTACTGTCCGCCAACTGTGGGACCGGCTTGAAATGCCAATGCCGCCGCGCGTGATGCCCCTCGGCGAGAGTATTTGGCATTGGAGTCAGGCCGCGCGCGTGATGGCGATTCTCAACATGACGCCCGACTCTTTTTCAGGCGACGGGCTGGGAGGTGCGCCCGACCCGGTCTTCGCCGCCTGCAAGCTGGCGCGACAGTTCGCCGCCGACGGCGCCGACGTGATCGACATCGGCGGCTATTCGACCCGGCCCGGCCACGCAGATATTCCGGTCGAAGAGGAGATCAGCCGCGTGGCGCCGGTCATTAGCGCCCTGCGAAACGAGCTTGACCTGCCCTTCTCCATCGACACCTTCCGCGTCGAGGTCGCGGAGGCCGCGCTCGATGCCGGCGCCGTCTGGCTCAACGATGTCTCTGGATTTCGCGCAGTCGGCAACCCCCGAGAAGGCCCTCTTCAACCCTTGCCGGCGATGGCCGCGCTGGCAGCCAATCGCCGCGTTCCCCTGGTGCTGATGGACAACCGAGCCCCGCTCCATGTCGACAGCCGGGAGCGAAGCGCACAGAACGAAGCGTCATCTGCCGACATCGTTTCGCACGTGCGCATGCAGTTGAACCGTGCGCTCGATCAGGCCCGCCGCGCCGGCGTGGCCCGCTGGCATAGAGTAATCGACCCCGGCATCGGCTTCGGAAAGTCCGTCTCGCAACACCTCGCGCTCATCCGCCGCCTCGAAGAGCTTACTGATCTGGGCTACCCCCTTCTTTTTGGCGCCTCCCGCAAGGGTTTCCTGGGCAAGCTTGCCGCCGGCGCGCCGGTTGGCGAGCGGCTTGCCGCAACGATCGCCGCCAACGTTCTCGCCGTCGAACGCGGCGCGCGCATTGTACGCGTCCACGACGTGCGCGAGAATGTGCAAGCGCTGCGCGTTGCCAGCGCGATTCTGGCGGACAAATCGAAACCCGCGCTGCCCCTCAGTTGACAGCAACAGGGAGAAGCACCCAATGCGTTTTCCTCTGACCATCACAGATCTGCGCGGAGGCACCGCCGTCGTTGTTGGCGGCGGCATTGTCGGCGAGCGAAAAGTGCGCAGTCTGCTCGCCGCCGGCGTGCCCGTGTGCCTGATCAGCCCAACCGCGACCGACCAATTGCAGGCCTGGGCCGCCGGCAAGGAAATCGTCTGGGAGCAAAGAACTTTCCGCGAGGGAGACCTCGACGGCGCCGGGCTGGTTTTCGCCGCCACCAACGTACGCGCCGTCAACCGCCAGATCGCGCAGGATTCCTGCGACCGCGGCCTCCTCGTGAACGTTGCCGACGCTCCCGCCGAGGGGAACTTCCACTCGCCCGCCGTCCACCGCTCCGGCGACCTGATCGTTTCAGTCAGCACGATCTCAGGAAGACCGCGGCAGGCCACGACGGCCCGCGACAAGATCGCCGCGTTGCTGGCATCCGATTCGTGACCCGCTACTCTTCTCCAAGCGGCGAGGAGCGGCCATGACCGGTAAAGCTTACCTGGTCGGCGCCGGGCCGGGCCGCGCCGACCTGATCACTGTCCGCGGCCAGTCGCTCCTGCGGACTGCCGATGTCGTCATCTACGACCGTCTGATCGCCCATGAGCTCCTTGCAGAGATCCGTCCGCGGGCGGAACGTATCTTCGTCGGAAAGCAAGGCCACAGGCCCAAAACGATGGCGCAGGGCGAGATCAACGCCCTCCTTGTCGACCGCGTGCGCGCCGGGTTACAGGTTGTACGACTCAAAGGCGGTGATGGCTTCGTCTTCGGTCGTGGCGGCGAGGAGTGCCTGGCCCTTGCCGCGGCCGACCTCCCCTTTGAAGTTGTGCCCGGTGTCAGCGCCGCCATCGCCGCGCCCGCCTATGCCGGCATCCCCGTAACCCACCGCGATCTGGCAAGCGCCCTCGTCATTGCCACCGGCAACGAAGATCCTTCCAAAGAGGACACGTCGGTCGATTGGTCGCATGCGGCGCAACTGCCCACCCTTGTCGTCATGATGGGCGTGCGGCGGGTGAACAATATTTGCGATACACTGCTCAGGCATGGCCGCGATCCGGACTCTCCCGCCGCCGCAATTGGCAGCGCGACCACACGGCAACAGCGCGTGATTTGCTCGACAGTTGCCGGCCTGCCGCAGGCGATGGCGCGCGCACAGATCCGGGCGCCCGCCGTCCTCGTATTCGGCGATGTCGTAACCCTGCAAGACCGGCTCGACTGGTTCAAGCCCGATGAAGGCGGCGCAGGCTTCGTCCTAATGGAGCGTCCAATTCCCTAGTTTCGAGTTAGACATGAGCGAGACACGCCAGCCCCGCCGGCCAGCTTGTCGAGTAGGACAAAAAAGCCGGACATCCCCGTCATCGAGATGTCCGGCGCGTGTTTCCCCCCCAAAGATTTGCTGTCGACGACCTGTATCAGGTTGGCAACTACCCTATCTCGACCATCCGCTGCACCGAGCGCGCCGCCCTGGCCAGAATCTCCTCCGGCACCCTGATCTCATACTGCATCTTCTCCAGCGCAGCCAGCGTATCTTCCATCGTGATCTGGCTCATGTGGGGGCAGCGCACTGAGCAGAGTCGCAGCATCTCCTTCTCCGGGTTCGCACCGATGATGTTGTCACCCATCGAGCACTCGGTCAGCAGCAGATAGCGCGGCGCATCCGTTTTCTCTACGTAGCGGATCATCGCAGTCGTGCTGCCGGTAAAGTCCGACGCTTCCACCACCTCCGGGCTGCATTCCGGGTGGGCAACAATCGAGACATCAGGGTACTGACTGCGTACATTCTCAATATCCTGCACGGTGAACTTCTCGTGGACCTCGCAGCGCCCATGCCAGCCAATCAGGTCAAACGCCTCCGTCTCGAGCGGGATGATCGGATGGCCCGTTTCTGCGTCAAGCGTCTGCGGCTCCGAACGGTCACCGTCAAGCAACGCCCCGCCCGCGTCACAGGGAATGATGATCTGCTTGCCTGTCTCTTGCGCCACGTTCCTCGCCAGATACTCGTCGGGAATGAAGATGACCCGGTTCGAGTCCAGGGAGTTGACTACCGCGACCGCATTGCCACTCGTGCAACAGACATCGGTCTCGGCCTTGACATCGGCGTAGGTGTTCACGTATGTGACCACCGGCACCCCCGGATACCGCGCCTTGAGACGCCGCACGTCCTCTCCCGTGATACTGGCCGCCAGCGAGCAACCTGCCTTCTCCGCCGGTAGCAGGACCGTCTTGTCCGGGCTGAGTATTTTGGCTGTCTCCGCCATGAACTCGACCCCGCAGAAAACGATCACGTCCTTATCGGTCTGCGCCGCCATCCGGCTCAAGTAGAGCGAGTCGCCGACAAAGTCCGGAATCGAGTGGAACAGCGCTGCTTCCATGTAGTTGTGGCCGAGAATGACGGCATTCCGTTCCTTCTTCAGACGGTTGATTTGCGCCGCCAACTCAGCCTTAATGCGTAGCTCTACATCCAACGCCACATTGTGCAGCTTGCGCGCGAGAGCCTCGTACATCAGCCCGGCATCGGTGACTTCTGCCAGAGGTGTTGTTATCGTTGCCGTCGTCATAGGCCGTACCCCGTTCCAAATTGCAAGTCTTGTGTCGATATCGCTCGCTGCCCCGTCACTGAATCAGGTCGAAACTGATGTCCAGCGCCGGGACTGAATGCGTAAGCGCGCCAACTGAAATCGAGTCGACGCCGGTGGCGCCGATCGCCGCCACATTGTCCAGGTTCACGCCGCCGGACGCTTCGAGGGGCGTACGGCCCCCCGCGATTCGTACCGCCTCGCTTATCTGCTCCGTCGTCATATTGTCGAGCAGAATCCGGTCCAGGTCGAGGGCGAGCGCCTCCCTCAACTGGTTCAAATCCGCGACCTCCACTTCAATCGGAAGTCCGCTGTAGCTGGCCCGTACCCGCTGCACCGCAGGCGTGATACCGCCCGCCGCAGCAATGTGATTGTCCTTTATCAGCGCCATATCGAACAGGCCAAAACGATGATTCACGCCCCCGCCCTGCGCCACAGCCAGCTTGTCAAAGAAACGCAGCCCCGGCGCCGTTTTGCGCGTATCCAGGATGACTGCGGAGCTTCCTTTTGCCGCCTCCACGTAGCGCTTGGTCATCGTCGCAATGCCAGACATCCGCTGCAGGAAGTTCAACGCCACCCGCTCCGCAGTCAGCAGGCGTTGCGCCCCCCCAACCGCCCGGGCGACGACCGTTCCCGCCTCAACCGTTTCACCTTCATCCACTAATGCGAAAAACTGGACCGACGCACTTCTCTCTTCTGAACTACGCCGGCCGCCCGGCGAAAACTCCTCTTCCAGCACCCGATAGACCAGGTCAACGATCTCCAGCCCGGCAATGACTCCGGGCGCCTTCGCCAAGAACAGGCCTTCCGCCTCCAGGCCCGGCTGAATCGTTGCCAGCGACGTTACGTCGCCGTCCCCAATGTCCTCCTTCAGTGCAAAAAGCACTGCCGGCCTGGCCCGGTCAACGATTCCGCCCATCTTTGCACCTTCGGTGGAAAAACAGCCTTACCCGTACGACTATTCACTCGGCTTACGTGAGTAGAAGATCTTCTCTGATCTTTAGTGGGTATCGACCGTAGAATACCATCGGCGGCTTGAATTCTCAAAACAAGCTGCAAAAACCTTCCTCTGTTTTCACTTGAATCTGAGCAACTTGCGTCGATATTCCCGGCAGCGTACTGGCAGTCACTACGCGCACTTCCACCCGGATTTCGGACCCGCTTTGCCCGCCCCGCGCATTCGGTTACACTGAAACCAACGCGCGAGCGATCCGTATTGACAAAATAGAATGAGCATGACGAAAGACTCCATCGAACGCGTCTTCGCGGGGCAAACCCGAGCGTCGCAGACGGTTGCAGAGCAAGCATCAAGAAGCGAAACACAAGCTATTGCTGCGCAGCAGCGCATTACCGGTCCGCGCTTCGACTGGCTGGTGACCGCGCTGAGCGCAATATTTGTCGGCGGCCTCTATCTGGATGGCTGGGCGCACAATCACGGTCGCGTCGATCAGTCTTTCTTTACCTTCTGGCACGCTTTTTTCTACAGCGGCTATCTTCTCGTCGCCGTCGCTTTTGCCGGCGCCACTACTTTGAACATGCTGCGCGGCTATTCTCTGACGCTGGCGATCCCAAACGGCTACCGGCTCACCGGCCTCGGTCTCCTTGTTTTCGCAGCCGGCGGCGCCGGCGACATGGTCTGGCATCAGCTCTTCGGCGTCGAGCGCGGTATAGAAGCGCTATACAGCCCGACCCATATCCTGCTGGGACTCGGTATCGGCCTCACCGTCGCCGGCCCGTTGCGGGCTGCCTGGAATCGACATGACGATGACCCTTGCTGGCGCACGCTCGCGCCCGCAATCGGGTCGCTTGGACTCCTTCTCGCCAACCTCATCTTCTTCATGATGTTCTACTTCCCCGTGACGGTGCAGCTCGGAACGCCGGGAACGGGCGATGGTTACTTTCACGACGATGTGGGCAAAGCTGCCGGGCTGGCCGGAGCCATCCTCACCGCGGCCGCACTGACAGGACCACTCCTCCTGGCGCTGCGCCGCTGGCGGCTGCCCCTGGGCGCAGTGTCCACGGTCCTCGGTCTTGCCATTCTGGGAGCGGCCATCATCGACTACGAACGTCCCCTCATGATCTGGCTGGCTCTCGGCATGGGCGCCGCCGCCCTCGTGCTCGACTATCTGTCCTGGCGCGCCCATCCGCGCCTGAACCCGCAAACGATCCGTTGGCTCGCCCCCGCCATTCCCTTTCTACTCTACACCGGCTACTACGCCGTCCTCCTGCCAACCGCAGGCACAACCTGGTCCGTCCATCTTTGGACCAGCACAATCGTCGTCCCTGCCCTGGCCTGCTGGATGCTCAGTTTTCTCATTCTGCCCCCGCAGCTACCGGAGCCGGGGGCGTGAATCTGCCTGCGCTAAACTCCGCTCAGATGCGTGCCGTTGACCGGATCATGGTCGAGGAGTTTGGCTTCCGGCCCGTGCAGATGATGGAAAACGCAGGCCGCGAACTGGCGCGCCTGGCCAGACAAATGCTGTCCGACGACGAGAACGGAGCCGTCGATGCACTGCAGGACCGTCCAATCGTCGTGTTGGCCGGTCGCGGCAGCAACGGCGCCGGCGGACTTGCAGCGGCACGCCATCTGCTCAATTGGGGCGCATGGGTGCAGATCGTGCTCTCGCATCCGATCAGCGATATTCCCCAATGCGAAATGCGCAGTCAACTGACCACGCTACAGCACATGGACGCGCCCCTTGCATGGGCTGAGGAAGGCTGGGAACTCCCGCCCGCCGATCTCGTCATCGACGCACTGGTCGGCTACAGCCTGACCGCCGCCCCGAGCGGCCGCGTCGCCGATCTGATCCAGCTCGCGAACAGCAGCGTCGCGCCTATCCTCAGCCTCGACGTTCCCAGCGGCCTCGAAGCCTCCAGCGGTCAGCTGTTCAGCCCTCACATTGCCGCCTCCGCCACCATGGCGCTGGCGTTGCCTAAGTACGGGCTCCTCCAACCGGCGGCAAAGGCAGCCCGCGGTCAGCTCTTCCTCGCCGACATCGGCGTGCCTCCTGCGCTCTACGAACGCCTGGACCTGGAGCTGCCGCCACTTTTCGCCAACGACACGCTCTTGCCCCTGCAAACCGGGGACAATGTTGCACGCGTGGAGGGCCTCGATGCCATTCATTGAACTCTCGGACCTGCTGTTTGGCATCAGTTATCTGCTCATTATCGTGGGAATCGTCGGCGCAATGGTTCCTGTCCTCCCCGGTCCGCCCTTCATCTGGACCGGTGTCCTCGTCTGGGCCTGGGCTGACGATTTTGCCCGCATCGGCTGGCCGACGCTGCTCGTCCTCGCACTCCTTACAGTCATCGCCTGGGGCGCCGACTTGGGCCTGAGCTTTATGAGCAGCCGCCGTTCCGGCGCAGGCTGGCGCTCGATCGGCGTCTCAATTCTTGGTGGGCTCGCCGGCGCGATCCTGCTATCCAGCATACCGGTCGTAGGCACCTTCGTTGGCGCCGCCGCCGGCTCGATTTCAGCTCTCTGGCTCATGGAGTACAGCCGCGCGCGGCGCTCTTCTGCTGCGCCCGCGACCTCCTCCGGTGAACCAGGAGACGTCGAATCGGCTTTTGACGTCGGTAGCAGGGCCGAATCCAGCGCCCGCTCACATCGGCAAGCCGCCACGCAGGCGGTCAAGGGTTATGTCAGTGGATTCCTGCTTGCAATGGCCGTCGAATTCGCAATCAGCGTGATGATGCTCTCGATCTTCGTCTGGCAGGCGTTTCTCTAAAGGAATCGGAAGGCCATGCGCGCCCTGCTCTTCGCAAATGGAGAAATCGCCGACTACTGCGCCCTGACGCGCTGGCTGCGAACCAGTGATCATCTCATCGCAGTCGACGCCGGCGCGCGCCACCTCGACGCGCTCGGCCTCCAGCCCGACCTGGTCGTCGGCGACCTGGACAGCATCGACCCCGCTCATCTGGCGCAACTCCGCCACCTGGGTGTAGACATCGAACAGCATCCTGTCGCTAAAGACGCAACCGATCTCGAACTGGCGATCGAACGAGCCGTCCAGGACGGCGCGACCGAACTTGTCCTTTTGGGGGCTGTCGGCGGCCGCCTCGACCAGACAATCGCCAACCTTTTGATCTTGGCGCAAAGGAGCTGGCCCGTCCCCCTCGCCATCGCCGAAGGAGACCAGCTGGCGCGCGTCCTGCACGGCCCACAGTCCCTTACACTGACGGGTCCTGCCGGCGGCTATGTCAGCGCGGTCGCCTTGAGCGAAGAGGTGACGGGAGTGACCTACCGGGGCCTGGAATACCCGCTCGAAAACGCTACCCTGCACCTCGGCAGCACACGCGGCGTCAGCAATACGCTTGCATCCTCGCCCGCACGAATATCGATAGAGACAGGGACTCTCCTCGTCATTCAGCAGGTACCGTAACCCGCCGGCCGTCCATCCTCTCTTCACGCGATTCGAACAGCCTGCCTGGGGTTCGTTGACATTTCAAATGACAGGTCAGCAATAGTAGCTCAACAAACTTGTATAGATGGATAGAGACGTTCGAGTTTGATGCGAGCGTCAGCGGTGGTGAAACGCCAGTTGACGCTTGATGCAGAAGCATTGCGGCGGTTTTGCCAAGCTGCGACTTTGTGCATCAAGGAGTATTTGTGAGGGATATGAGCGTTCAAGCACTGCCGATGCAGGACACTGAGTTCGATTTCAGCCATATTGAGCCAACTGCCATGCTTGGGGGTGTAATGGATTTCCAGTTTGGCGGCAATGCGGCGCGCCTCAGCCGGTGGGAACGCTTCATACAAAGATGCGAGTTTGTGCGTGTTCAGATTATCCATGACCAAGACGATCGTGTCAGCCTGCGGGAAATGGATATCGACCAGGTCGCGCAGGCAGTGGGCAAAATCGACCATGGTACGGCGCTCCGTCACCTTGACATGACGCCAGGCTTGCAGCGGTGCGAAGCAGAGAAAGGGGTTGCTGGTGCCGTTGCGTTCATACTCGTAGTCATATTTGGCCACCGTACTGGGGCGGGGAGGCAAGGGCAGACGGCTCTCTTTGGTCAACTGTTTGCTGCCTTCATCCAGACAGACCAGGGGTCGTTTGTCATCCTGCGGCCGATAGACCGCAAGCGTATCTTCCATAGCACAGACGAACTCTGCACTCGCTGTCTCCGGCACGCACCACACATCTTTCAACCAAGGCTTAAGTACGTTTTATTGAGTATCGTGCGCACCGTTTCGCGCGAAATGCGTTCGACCACCTCTAATTCGGCCAGCTAATCGGCCAGCATCTGCAGCGTCCATCTCTCCTGTCCATCGGGCGCAGCGCTACAGGCTAACTGCACCAAGCGGGCTTCGCCCGCACCATCCAAGACGCGGGGCCGCCTCCGTTTCGGGCGCGTGTGGGTGAGGGCCGCTTCGATTCCGACTGTGACACACCGCTCCCGAACTCGCTCGACTGTGCGCGCATGCGCCCCTAAAGCCTTGGCTACCTCGGCGTCGTTAAAGCCACCGCCCATCTGTGCTTCATCGGCCATCAAGAGGATGCGAGCCCGTCTTAAGCGCCGTCCCGAACCTGTGCCTGTGTTCACTTGTGTTTCCAGTTCCTCGCGCTCCTCCGCTGTCAAGTGCACCCGATATCGTTTCGCTGGCACTTCCCCTCTCCTTGTGTCTGCCTCTATGGAGAGTGTGCCACCGTTCACATGTCCGTCAATCCCTATCTGTTAAACCAATAGTCGGCATTTACAGGTTGCCCGCATCCAGCACCGACCTTGGCTCGCCTGACTCTGGGAGCGAAGACCGCCGCGTGAGCCGGCGCCCAAAATCTTCTTCATCACAAGCGTCAGTTGAATCATATTTCAGACAGTAGTCAACAATCCCAGGCCCGCGTCTGCTCCCTGGCAAACTCGCGGGCGCAAGCGTAGGTTTGAGGCGCAAGGGCAGGGACGATCAGTCCGCTTCGCCCGAGGAAGACCCGTCCCTGTGAACGGTCCGGGCCAGCGTAAGCGCCAGCCCGAGCGCCGCGACCAAAGCCACCAGTTGCGAGATACGCAGCGGACCCAGTTGACTCGTGTCAGCCGCAAAGCCGTCAACAAACAGCCGCATCAGCGCCAGCGCCAGCAGCGCCTGGCCCGCCAACTGCCCCGGTCGCCTCCAGTTGCCCCAAAGCAAAAAGCCGCCAACGATCAGCATCATGCCGATCGCCCGGTAGAGCGAGACCGGATGGCGAACCTCTCCCGAAATCAGCCGGAGCGGTTCTGTTAGTTTGCCAATCCCAGTCAGCGCTGAGGACATCGCCGCTGGCGGAACGCCCGGAACACCCACAGTCGCCCCGGTCAGAAAGTAGGACACCTCCAGCACGACCCCGCCCGCCAGCACGCCGAAAACTGCCGCCGTCCCGACCGGCCGCGGATCGACGCCCTTGCGGATCAGATACAAATATCCCGCCGCCAGCGCGCCGATCACGCCCGGCCAGAAATTAAGCCCGCCGGGACGAATACTGACGAGCAGCATAGGCTCGGCGGCATAGACAACCCAATACTGGACTGCATGGGACAGCCGGGCTACAATGAGTCCCGCCGCCAGCGCCAGCGTGCCCAGGTTCCAGACCATGTCCGGGTCTAGCCGCAGGCGGCGACCGACCTGGGCCATGACCGACAGTCCGAACCAGGCCGCCACCAGGGCCAGAATCTGGGCGGTTGGGAGCGATATCGGGCCGACCTGAAGAGACGGATACACTGCAGTTCCCCTGCAAGTTGTCGCAAGGCCTGGGTTCAAACGGCCTTTCGCCGGCGCCAGGCTCGCCTGTAGTATACTGTTCCCATCGTGACCATTCCAAGGAATCAGGGACCTACCTGATCTCAAAAAATGGATCTGTACCACATCCGTAACTTCTGCATCATCGCGCACATCGATCACGGCAAGAGCACGCTGGCCGACCGTCTGATCCAGCTCACCGGGACTGTAACCGATCGCGAAATGAAGGAACAGTTGCTCGACTCGATGGACCTTGAACGCGAGAAAGGCGTGACCATCAAGGCCAGCGCAGTGCGCATGATCTACCGCCGCCAGCGCCCCGGCGAACTCTCAGCAGACATCGAAATGAATCTCATCGACACCCCCGGCCACGTCGATTTCACCTACGAGGTCAAGCGCGCCCTTCAGGCCTGCGAGGGCGCCGTCCTCGTCGTCGACGCTTCCCAGGGCATTCAGGCCCAGACCGTCGCTCATCTCCTCGCCGCGATGGAACTTGACCTGACCATCATTCCGGTCCTCAACAAGATCGATCTGGCGGCAGCCATGCCCGACGAGGTCGCGCAAGACATCGAAGACCTTCTGGCCGTGCCCGCCGCCGATATACTCCGCATCAGCGCCAAAGACGACCTCAATATCGAAAATGTGCTGGAAAGCATTGTCGAGCAGGTGCCGCCGCCGCAGGGAAACGCAGACGCCAAGCTGCAGGCGCTCATATTCGACTGCCATTACGACCCCTACAAGGGTGTCGTCGCCTACGTGCGCGTCGTCAACGGCGCTATGACCGCGTCGGCAGGCCTCCTTGCCATCTCCGGCAACACGCGCATCGACCCCATCGAAATCGGCATTCTAACGCCCGCGCCAGTCAAAGCCTCGCGCCTCGAGGCCGGCGAGGTCGGCTATATCGCCACCGGCCTCAAGAGCGTGCAGGACCTCGATGTCGGCGACACCATTACCCTCGCCTCCGACCCCGCGCCGCAGCCTTTGCCCGGCTACGAGCCGATGAAGCCGATGGTCTTCGCCGGCCTCTACCCAACCGACGCCGACGACTATCCAGACCTGCGCGACGCGCTCGAAAAACTGCACCTCAACGACGGCGCACTCACCTTTGAGCCGGAGACCAGCCAGGCGCTCGGTTTCGGATTCCGCCTTGGCTTTCTCGGCCTCTTTCACATGGAAATCGTGCAGGAACGGCTCGAGCGCGAGTACGATCTGGACATTATTTTTACCGCGCCCTCAGTGGCATACCGCGTCACGACAACAGACGGCAACCAGTTTCTGCTCGAAAGCCCCGCCGACCTGCCCGACGCAAGCCTCATCGAGCACATCGAAGAACCCTGGTGCGGCCTGCAAATATACGCCCCCTCAACCTACATCGGCCCGATTTTGGAGATGGTGACCAAGCGGCGCGGGCGCGTCAAGAACCAGCTCTGGCTCGACACAAAACGGGTCGAGCTCAGCTTCCAGATCCCGCTCGCCGAAATCATCGTCGACTTCTACAACGAGTTGAAAGCCCGCACGCGCGGCTACGCCTCAATGGACTACACGCTCGACGGCTATCAGCCCTCCGATATGGTCAAACTCGATGTGCTCGTCAACGGCCTGCCCGTCGATGCCCTCAGCATTATCACCCACCGCGACGACGCCTACCCCAAAGGGCAGCGCATGGTCAGCAAGATGAAGGACATTATCCCCCGCCAGCTCTTCACCGTCCCCATCCAGGCCGCCATCGGTAACAAGGTGATCAGCCGCGCCAACGTGAAAGCCCTGCGCAAAGACGTGCTCTCAAAGTGCTACGGCGGCGACGTCACCCGCAAACGCAAGCTGCTCGAAAACCAGAAGGCAGGCAAGAAACGCATGAAAATGGTCGGCGCTGTCGAGATCCCCCAGGAAGCCTTTATGACTGTGCTTAGCCTCGAGGATGAGTAACGGTAACCTCCCCTCACCCCTCGAACTGCTGCGTCGCTACAATTTGGATCTCAAGAAGTCTCTTGGCCAGAACCTCCTCATCGACGCGACCCACCTCGCCCGAATCGCCGATGCAGCCGATCTCTTGCCAACCGACAGCGTCCTCGAAGTCGGCCCCGGCCTTGGCGGACTGACCCATCAACTGGCCACACGGGCCGGACGCGTCGTCGCCGTCGAACTCGACCAGCGGCTCATACCCATCCTTCGAGAGCAGTTCGCCGATCAGCCCCACGTCTCCATTGTCCACGCCGACATCCTGGAAATAGAGCCCGCCGCAGCTGTTCACGCCCAAACAGGCACCGGGCAACCGGCCCCGCCGCTCCGCTCGCCCTACAAAATAGTAGCGAATCTTCCCTACTACATTACCAGCGCCGTCCTTCGCCACATTCTCGAGTGCTCACGACCGCCTTCGCTGGCCGTCCTTCTCGTCCAGCGCGAGGTGGCGCACCGCATCACCGCCCAACCCGGCGATATGTCGCTCCTTGCCGTCAGCGTTCAATTCTACGCCCGACCCCGCATCCTGCAGCGCGTCCCCGCCGGGGCCTTCCTTCCTCGCCCCAGAGTCGACAGCTCGGTGCTGCGCCTCGACATCCTCCAACAGCCCGCCGTCCCTCAAGTTGAGCCGGCCCGCTTCTTCCACATCGTACGCGCCGGCTTCTCCCAGCGCCGCAAGCAGCTCCGCAACAGCCTCAGCGCCGGCCTCGCCTGCACGAAACAGCAGGCAGACCAATGGCTGCACGCCGCCGACGTTGATCCCAGCCGCCGCGCCGAAAGTCTATCGCTTACCGAATGGGGAAAACTGGCTGAGATTGTAGATGCCGGGAACCCAACCGCAGACACATAGCTCCATCTGCAGCCTGCCGCTCCCAATCCGTTCAATCGTCTTGCATTGGAATGCGGCCGTTGCGCGCCGTGGTGTACTCCTGCAATAAGATGGCCTGACCTGCCGCATTCTCTTCGCGGGCAAATGGAGCGCCGGAAACGCGCTCAAACCGCAGGCAAGGCAATGCGTCCTTCAGTCACACTATGGAAAGAATCTGCGCTTGCATGCATCGCTTCTTCTTCAGAACAGAAGCCAAGTCTATCCGGAAGCCTCGCCCTCTCCTTTTTTCTTCTGTTCGTGCCTGAAGGTTGCTATTTGTCCCCGATCCCCGCTGACCCGCGCGACTTTTTTCTGCCAGGAATCGGCCGATCCGCGCCTTTCCAGATTCGCTCTCGGAGCGGACAGTCCTCCTGACATGAATTCCAAAAGCATGGCACTGTGGCGGATAGAAGAAGGACAGATCAAACAAACGAGTGCTGCTTTGGATGATGGACCAATTCTGATCTGGAAGAGTAATGTCTCCGGGAAAGATCCGGGGTCACTAAACAGAACTGACCTCTTACAACGCTTCCTTCGGTGGCGGGGAGGAACTGACAAGACTTGACGTCAAATGGGGTTACCCAAGGCCCACGCTTGGGCAAGTATTCGCCTGTCTTGGCCCTCCGGACCGCTACTCTGCCTACTTGGTCTTTGCCAGGTCGGGACCTTACCTGAAGGCGGAGCTTGTCTATTCCGCGCAAGGAACTGTTGTACGTCACTCGTTCAGAGAACTGGGAACAAGAGATCCCGAATTTCACCTCAATTCGCGTATGGAACGGACTGTTTTCGTTTCACCCGGCGCTGCAGAGGAAATGGCCGCAACTGCTCACGGTGACGGGTTCGAACCCCGCTCTTATATCGATCAAGTGTGCGTCTTGAAACCGTGGCCCGGCTCTATCGAGGCCATGCAGGTAGCTTCGGACGAAGAGATGGCGCGGTGCCGCGGTAAGCCATGGTACTGAAGAAGCCGCAGACGGAACTACCAAACGGGGCCGGCTTCCAGCGCCAAATGTGTTTCGGTTTTTCGGAGATGGAATTCGTTGCAGCACGCCGCCTCACGGCGTTGGCATATGTCGTGAGCGGCCTTTCAGCATTCCTCTCGGTGAGAGCGTCGGCACCTGGCTGCAGGCGGTTCCCAAGATGGCGACGCATTTTCCGCCGGCGGTGCGGCCAGATCTATAGCAGTACCCTCAACCCGCGCCGGCCAAACGCGCAATCTTGTCGCTCGTCTCCCGCCACGTGACCTTGCTCAAGCCCATCTTGTTGCGCAGCGCCTCATCCTTCATCCCCTGCTTGAAATCGCGCACGACACTTGTCCACCGCAACGTCTCGAAACCTACCTTGACCCGCTTGACCTTCGCCCGGTCGCCTACCTCTTCCAGTACATACTCCAGGTTGCGCGGCGTGCATTCGAACAGGAAATTTTCAGGCTGATAATGCTCCAAGTACTGCTCCAAAGGCCGCAAGAAGCTGGGGTCTAGGTCCAGCCTGCGGTTCTTGTGCGCGTATCGTTCCTCCGCGTAGCGGATGAAAACCGACGGGTCCTGCGCGTCTTCACGCGCAATGTCCTCCAGCAACAGACCGACCGCCTCGCTTTTCTTGATTCCAGTCTGGAGTAACAGGCCCACCAAAACAAATGGCCGCGCATCCGGCTTGTCGACATCCAACAGCCAGTTCCTACACGTCTCCAACAAACTCTTAACTTCCCTGTAATTGAGAATCTCGGGCAGCGGCGTCCGCACCGCATGGTTGACAATCGGTTCAGCCGGGTCCGTGCCGATCGCGCCAATGCCGTGCAGCCAAGCGAAAAAACTCTTGAGCGTCGTGATCCGCCGCGACAGCGTCTTTGGGCCGCAAGGGCGCCCGCGCTCACCCTGCATCCAGGTAAGAAAGTCCTGCAGATGCTGCGTCTGGATCTCCCGCAGCACCGCTGAATCGTCCAGAAAAGTGCGCAGTATTTTCAAGTCATTGGCAAAGGACTTGATTGTGTTCACACTGTATCCCTTGCCAACCATCTCTTCTTCATATCCAGCAACTGCGTCGCTGAGAGAGCTATTTGCTCTCAATGCCGGCGCCGCGCTTCCGGCGGGGTCAACCTCCGCCCCCGGCGCATGCCCGCTCCTTCTCTCGCTCATCCGGCAAACCTCCCCATTGTCCGGTCTACTCCTGCCGCCGTTCGGTGGCGCAAATTGCGTATAGGCATGAGTCAATATATCCGCGCTCCGCACATTTGGCAACACATCTTCCTCGCGGCCCGATTTCAATTGGAGGATGCAATCGCGGCTGCGCGCGGGTCCATTCACCAGGTTTTCGCCCTCTAACCTCCCCACACCGCGTCAGTGCAGTTCGCGCGCATTCTCCCGCCACATCTTTGACATGTTTTGTGCTTTTTTGTACAATGCCGCGCGGATGGCTCTCGACCGCAGCCACCGCCCGTGACACGCCCGTCGCCGATGGTCGCCCCTTCCCTGGGCTGCGACCGTCTACCCCGGGTGCTCTTGAGGTAAGCTCCTATGGCGAACAACCGTCGACATTTCATTGTCGCTACGCTCCTGATCATCGTTAGCACCTGGCTCGTCTACGAGGTGCTCGACAGCGTCCTTCTCAAACCGGTCGCGGCCGTCGCCGAGGCCGAGCCCATCGACGAAATGTTCGACCAGCATATCTGGCTGATCGCATTCCTCTTCGCCCTCGTCGTCGTATTTATGTGCTATGCACTCATTGTCTTCCGCGCCCGCGGCGATGAAGGCGACGGCGAGCACATACACGGAAACGGCACGCTCGAAATCCTTTGGACCGTCATTCCTTGCTTCATTCTCATCTACTTCGGCTGGTACGCCACCACCATGCTCATTGACATTACCAAAGAGCTGCCCGACGAATACGTGGTCAGCGCCGAAGGGCGCCAATGGAGCTGGCTCTTCTCCTACCCGGATACCGGCGCGGTCACCGAGGTCTTGGTCTTGGAAGTGGATAAGCCGGTCCGCATGCACCTAACTTCCAACGACGTCCTCCATAACTTCTGGGTGCCGGAGTTTCGCGTCAAACAGGACACCGTACCGGGTAAAGTCACCTATCTGCGATTTACGCCAACGATAATCGGCGAGTATAGGCTCGTCTGCGCTGAACTGTGCGGCAGAAACCACAGCGGCATGGAGGCAGTCGTTCGCGTCGTTCCATCCGACGAATTCAAGCTTTGGCAGTCCGAGCAGCTCGCGCAGCTCCAGGAGTAACCAGTATCCTGTCCGCCAGAATCTTAGGCGATCAGTTTCCCGGCTTTTGCCGCAGCGCAATCCCGTATCTCTTGGCAGGAGATCCTGTATGTCCCTTTTTACATTAGGAATCGCACGAGGGCTGGTCGGCCAGGTCCTGGGCATGATCATCGGCATGCTCTTGACCTGCGGAGTGCGCATATTGCTCGGCTGGGAAGCCTGGAAAGCAGAGCCGGCCTGGACCGTCGGCGCCGTCTGCAGCATCATCGGCTTCCTCCTCGCCGTCGGCGCGCTCGATGACTGGCTCAAGTGGACAAAAGGCATTGCCACGCCGATGCACCACGGCCCGCCCGTCGATAAGCCCGCCTGGACGCGCTACTTCAGCGTCGACTACAACCACAAAGTTATCGGCATTCAATACACTGTCTGGGGCGTTTTCCTCCTTATGGTCGGCGGCACAGTCGCCATGATCTTCCGCACCGAGCTGGCCCGCAGCGGCCTTCAGTTCCTCGGCCTCGAACTCTACAACAGCTTCATCGGTATGCACGGCTTCATCATGATCGGCGCCATCCTCCTCGGCGTCGGCGGCCTGGCCAACTACCTGACGCCGCTCATGATCGGCGCCGAAGACATGGCTTTCCCCCGCCTCAACGCCCTTGGCTTCTGGTTCAATGTCCCCGGAAGCCTCCTCCTGATATTCAGCCTGTTCGTAGGCGGCTGGGACGCCGGCTGGACCGCCTACCCGCCCTTGAGCGCCCGCGGCCCCATCGGCTATCAGCTCTTTTTCCTCGGTGTCTTTGCTATCGGTCTGTCCTCCATCGTCGGCTCGCTCAACCTGCTAGTAACAATCCTGCGCATGAGACCGGCCGGTATGAGCCTCTTCCGTATGCCCATCTTCTGCTGGGCCATCTTTGCCACCAGCCTGATCCAGTTGACCGCCACCCAGCTCATTGGCGTCAGCTTCCTAATGGTTTCCGTGCAGCGCGCCATCGGCATGGGCTTCTTCGACCCGCGCGGCATGCTGGGCGAAGTCAGCCCCATGGTGGGCGGCGGCGACCCGGTTCTCTTCCAGCATCTCTTCTGGTTCTACAGCCACCCGGCTGTCTACATCTTCGTGCTGCCAGGCCTCGGTGTCGTCAGCGAACTGCTGCCCGTCTTCTCCCGCAAGCCCCTGTTCGGCTATAAATGGATCGCCCTCTCCAGCATGGCGATCGCAATCGTCGGCTTCATCGTCTGGGGCCACCACATGTTCGTCTCTGGCTACAACGACATCCTGCGCATTCCCTTCATGTACGCCACCCTGCTCGTCGCCATTCCGACAGGCGTTAAGTTTTTCAGCTGGCTGGGCACCATGTGGGGCGGAAAAATCCATTTTGACACGCCGATGCTTTTCGTCCTCGGCGCTATCAGCGTTTTTCTGATCGGCGGCTTGAGCGGCCCCATCCTGGCGACCGTGCCGACCGATTTCCCGCTACACGACTCCTACTTCATCGTCGGTCACTTCCACGCCACCATGTTCGGCGGCTTCGTATTCCCATTCTTCGCCGCCCTCTACTACTGGTTCCCCAAAGTCACCGGCCGCATGTACAACGAGACGCTCGGAAAAGTCCATTTCTTCATCATGACACCGGCTTTCTGGGTGCAAACTCTGGGCCAGATGGGCGTCGGCGTCATGGGCATGCGCCGCCGCATCGCCGACTATGACCCGACCTTGGGCGGCGGGCAGATCGAAAACTGGCAGCTGGCCGTGACCATAGCCGGCTTTGCCATCGCTTTCGGCGTAATGCTCATGCTCTGGAACTTTTTCCAGAACGCCGAAGTGGGCGTCGCCGCCGGCGACAACCCCTGGCGCTCCCGTTCACCTGAGTGGCAGATTCCCTCGCCAATTCCCGAACACAGCTTCCCGGCGCCCCTCGAGGTCGTCGGCGAACCGTACGATTACGGCCTGGCCGACTCAGGCTACGTGACGACCGCAACGACCGGTGACGATTAACACCGGAAGGCAGGTCCGGACAAGCACATATCACACCGTCTCAGCGGTTTCAAGAGAGTCAATATGAGCGAACACAGCCCGACCAAACGAAAGTCATCGATATACCGCGAAGGGATTATCGTCGCCGTCGTCCTCGCGGTCCTCACCATCATTGAGTACTACGCCGCGATCACGCCCCCGTTTGACTCCTTCGCCGTCCTTATGATCCTGGCGTTGCTCAAGGCCGTCCTGGTCGTCAACTACTTCATGCATATCCGCAGCGTCTGGTCGGAGGATGATCACTGATGAGCGCCACCGCAGTTCCACACGATCACGCGCACGTCCACGCTGATGACGACCACGGCCACGGGCACGGCGAGATCGACCTGGAAACCTACCTCGAGAATACGCGGCGCAACCGGCTCGGGATGTGGCTCTTCTTCGCCTCCGAAGGCTTCCTGTTCCTTGCCCTGCTGGTAACCCGATTCTACCTCTGGCGCGGCCCGCACGGCGAGGTCATCCGCCCCGAGCTGGATCAGTTCGCCGGCCTGGTCGTCACCGCCGTCCTGCTGCTCAGCAGCTACTTCATGAACCGCGCCGAGGTATCGATCGCCAACGACAAACGTAAGGACTTCCTCGCCAGCCTGCTCATCACCGCGGTGCTGGGCACAGCCTTCCTCATCGGCGTCGTCGTATGGGAATGGGGCATGTTCCCCAGCCTGGTCAAAGGACACCTCAAACCGACCGACGGCGTTTTCGGCGCGGTCGTATTCGGTATGACCGGTATGCACGCCTTGCACGTCCTCTCCGGCGTCATCTTGATCCTCAACGTCTGGTGGCTCGGACGCAAAGGCCATTTCTCCGGCGAACGCCACTGGGGCGTAGAGGCCTGCGCCATCTATTGGCACTATGTCGATCTCGTTTGGATATTCTTCTATCCGGCTATCTACCTGATCGGCATCCCTTACGTCTCGGGTCATTGAGAGACGACATGCCGGGGCGATCTTCGCGTCGCGCGATGCTATGCAGCCGCTGAGCCGCGATCAGCGCTGCCGCCTCCCCTCATGAGCGCAGTATGGACCCGCTGACAAGAGCGCTGCTGCTTTCCTGGGACCCACGCCCCGGAATCCTGCTCCCGCTGCTCTTGCTGGCAACGTTTCACTTTGTCGGTTGGCTCAGACTGCGGCGGCGCAGTGACGGGCGATTTGCCAACTGGTGGCGCCTTGCATCCTACACCGGCGGCATCTTTGTACTGGCACTGGCCCTCCTTTCGCCTCTCGACGTTCTCAGCGGCCAGCTCTTTTCGGTCCACATGGTGCAGCACCTGCTTCTGATGATGGTAGCCGCTCCGCTCCTCCTCCTCGCCAACCCGTTTCCCACCTTTCTCTGGGCAGTTCCCGACCGCCTGCGCCCCGTCACAGCCGACGCCTGCCGCCGCCTTCTGCGCTGGCTGACCGCGGACAGCCACGCCAGCCGCGCGCTGCGCAAAGTCTCCGCGCCCGGCGCCGCCTGGGTCCTCTACGTGCTGACCTTTTTCGCCTGGCACGACGGCAATGCCTATAGCCTCGCCCTCCGTCTCGAGTCCGTGCACCGGCTCGAACATCTCACCTTTGTCGGCGCTGCCCTTCTTTTCTGGTGGCACGTCACCGCTGCCGCGCCGCGCATTCACCCCAAGCCGGCCCAATGGCTGCGCGTTGGATACGTGCTGGCAATGATTCCGCCCAACATGCTGCTCGGCGTGGCCCTCTCCTTCGCCGAAATGCCGATCTATCCATATTACGAGACAGTCCCGCGCCTCTTCGGCCTCAGCGTAATGGACGACCAGGTTTGGGGCGGCCTGATTATGTGGATTCCCGGCAGCATGATGTATGTGATCGCCGCACTCGCCCTCCTGGCACGCCTCCTGACCAGCGCCGAACAGCAGACGCGTGCCCGGCGGCCTCACCCGCCGGTAATAGGGATGGCACAGTCGCCCGACGCAAGCGGCCCTACCGCTGTGCCCTGCAGTTGACAGCCGCGGCGTGCATAAGCGCAACCCCCCTTAGACCCGATGAAGCTCGGAAGAGCAGGCCCGATGCCTGCAGCTGCAGAAACAAGAGATGCTCAAAACTAGCCGAATCCTTCAACTGATCATCAGCACGCTCGTACTGCTGTTCACGGCGGTGTCGCCCAGCCGTTTGCTGGCCCACGCCGGCGTCGGCATCCAACACCTGAACAATGTCCTCGCGGGACCCTACCGCGTGTTTGTCTGGTCCGACCCCGAACCGCCGACGGTCGGCGAGTATCACGTAACAGTCGCCCTGACCGAGAATGTCGAAGGCGACGCAACCGGTCTGGCCGGCGCCCCAATCCTCGATGCCTATGTGACTGTCGCAATCACCCACGCAGAGTCCGGTGAGACGCTCACCGCCAGGGCCACGCACGATGACGCGCTCAATAAGCTCTTCTACGAGGCCTCCTTTGAACCCGAAGAGCGGGGGGACTGGTCGGTGCAGGTGCGCATTGCCCCCGGGGCGTGCGCCCCCGGCGAAGGCGATGACGGCGGTGGCAGCCCGCAAGTCGCAGACTGCGACAACGTCCAGGTCGTAAGCTATGAAGACGAGATTCTGCCCAAGGCATTCCCCTGGCGGGCGCTCCTTGGCGGGCTGCTCTCTTTCCTGCTCTTCTTGGGTGCGGCCCTGCTCTACTGGAAGACCCAGCCGTCCCCGGCGCCGGCTGACAATCGTGACGGCACAGAACGCGACCCTGCCCTGGAGGGCGGCCCATCATGACTGTCAAGGCGCACAGGACAGGTACGCGAACTACCCTTGGAGTAGCCGGCGCGACCTTGGGCCTTCTGTTCAGCCGCCGCTGGTGGTGGAAATCACTCCTCGTCATGCTGGCCATGGGCGCAATGGTCGCACTCGGCTTCTGGCAGCTGGACAGGCTCGAACAGCGCCGCTCCTTCAACCAGCAGCGCCGCACCGCGCTCGCTGAAGCCCCTATCGAGCTGACCGGCGCGCCTCTGCCCCTCCCCCCTCTCGAACTGCGCGATCGCCAGGCCGTCGCACAGGGCGAATTCGACTACGCCCGCCAGGTGGCCATCCGCAACCAGAGTCTCGACGGCCAGCCCGGCCATCATCTGATTACACCGCTCATGATAGCCGGGTCGAACATGGCCGTGCTCGTCAATCGCGGCTGGATTCCCGCTGACGCAGCCCACCCCGGCACGTGGCGTACCCTGGATGAACCGTCGATCGGCCCCCAAGCGGGCATCCTCAAACCGACTGTCCTGCGGCCCGACGGTGCCGTCTCGGCCATCCCGCAGGACCCCGTCACCGGCTGGTACCGCCTCGACGTCGAAGCCATCGGCCAGAGTCTGCCCTACGACCTGGTGCCGGTCGTCTTGCAGTTGCTTCCGGCAGACAGCTACGACCCGTCGTCGCTGCCCCGGCGCATCCAACCGGATATCAGCTTCAGCGAAGGCAACCATCTCAGCTACGCGCTCCAGTGGTTCGGCTTCGCAATCACGGCCGCAGTCGTTTACATCGCAGTCGCACGGCGCCAATCATGACTGCGATCGCGCTTGTCGCGGAGACCCTGCCGCCCGCTCCTCCAGACTCCGCCCGCCTGTCCTGCCGATCACGGAGAAATGCGCGTGAGCAGTAATCGCAAACTCGTCGTTGTCGCCATCCTCTCCGCCTCGCTGGCGGTCATGCTCAGCTCAGGCATCCGGTCCAGCTTCGGCCTCTTCCTTTCTCCCATTACCGAGACCCTGGGGACCGGTCGTGAAAACCTCAGCATCGCTTTCGCCGTCAACAATCTTGTCTTCGGACTGCCCCTGATCGGCCTTCTTTCCGACCGGTTCGGGCCCCGCCGCGTTCTGATCGCGGGCTCATTCCTGTACGCAATCGGCCTCGTCCTGCTGACGATGGTTACATCCACCCTGGGGCTCGTACTTTCCTTCGGCCTACTCGTCGGCGTCGCTCTGAGCGCCACCAATTTTGTCATTGTGCTCGGCGCGGTCGCGCAGCTGGTCCCCGAAGAACAGCGCAGTCGCGTCTTCGGTCTCATCACGGCTACCAGCTCGGCAGGCATGTTCGTCCTGCCGCCCCTGGCCCAGCTGCTGCTCTCCAACTTCGGCTGGCAGGGCGCACTCTTTGCCCTGGCAGCCGTTTCGAGCATCGTCGCGCTGTTGGCTTTTGGCCTCCCCCGACGTCCCGGCACACAGTTGCATGGCATGCAGCAACCTCACGTCGACGAACCCT
>DAOUHX010000465.1:0-35492 GCA_034428395.1 Caldilineaceae bacterium | reverse complement strand
GATCTCCAGCGGAGAACTCTCAATGCTCGAAGCTGTACGCAATGCCTTCCGCCTGCCGGACCTGCGTCAGAAGCTGCTCTACACCTTTCTGATTCTGGTCGCCTACCGGCTGGCCGCGCATATTCCTCTTCCCGGCGTCAACCGAGATGTCCTCGACCAGATATTTCGTTCAACCGACCAGAACATCCTTCTGAGTCTATTGAACTTTTTCAGTGGCGGCGCGCTGGCGCAGTTCAGCGTGATGGCGATGGGCGTCTACCCCTACATTACGGCCACGATTATCATGCAGCTTCTGACGCCAATCGTGCCCCAACTGGAGGAGCTGAGCCGCGAGGGCGAGCAGGGGCGGCAACAGCTGAACCGGTACACGCACTATATGACCGTTCCGCTGGCGATATTGCAGGCGTTTGGCCAGGCGACGCTGCTCAGCCGGCCGCTGGGCGGCGGCGCGACCGGCGCAGTGCTCGAACAATGGGGCTTCACCGGCGAGGCGCTGCTGCCCTCGCTCACAATCCTGATCAGCCTGACCGCCGGTACGATGCTGGCGATGTGGATGGGCGAGCTGTTGACGGAGCAGGGCATCGGCAACGGCGTATCGCTGATTATCTTTGCCGGCATCGTCGCTTCAGCGCCCAATCAGGTGCGGCTTCTGACCCAACAGGGCATCACCCAGCTGATGATTTTCACCGTGATCACGGTGCTGACGGTGGCGCTGATCGTATGGGTGCAGGAAGGTCAGCGGCGGATCCCTGTGCAGTACGGAAAGCGCGTGCGCACGATGCGCGGCAACCGCCTTATGATGGTCGGCGGACAGAGCACCTACGTGCCGATGCGCGTCAACACCGCCGGCATGATTCCGCTGATTTTTGCCCAGAGCCTGCTCATTCTGCCGAACACGATGGCCTCCTACTTTATTCTCCGTACGGATTGGATCGGCTCGGTCGCGAACTTCTTCTACACTTCGTTCAGTCCGCAGAATTTCCTCTACTGGATGATCTACTTCATGCTGACGGTCGCGTTCACCTATTTCTATACCGATATCATGTTCCGGCAGCAGAACCTGCCGGACACGTTGCAGAAACAGGGAGGTTTCATCCCCGGCATCCGGCCAGGTCCGCGCACCGAGCAGTATCTGAACAGTGTGCTGGGGCGGATTACACTGGTCGGGGCGCTCTTTCTCGGGCTGGTCGCGGTCCTGCCCTTTCTGGCGGGCGTTGTTTTCGGCGGCGGCGTTGGCAGCTTCAATACGCTGATCATCAGCAGCACCGGTCTGCTGATCGTTGTCGGCGTTGTGCTGGACACGATGAAACAGATCGAGGCGCAGTTGATGATGCGCAACTACGAGGGTTTTATCCGTTAGCCAAAGTTCATTTCGCAGTGCGAGGAAGTGGTGCCGATGAGCGACCGCATTTATCTGGTCTTACTGGGAGCGCCAGGGTCAGGCAAAGGTACGCAGTCGCAGCTTTTGCAGGAACAGCTGGGGATTCCGCAGGTTTCGACGGGGGAGATTTTCCGCTACAACCTGAAAAACGAGACGGAGCTTGGACAGCTGGCCAAGAGTTACTACGACAGGGGGGAACTGGTTCCCGACGAAGTAACGATACGGATGGTGGAGGCGCGACTGGCGGAGCCGGATGCCGCCCCGGGGGCGATTCTGGACGGTTTTCCCCGCAATCTGATCCAGGCGCACGCGCTGGACGGCATCACGGAGGCGCATGGAGGCATCGCCCTGGTGCCGCTCATCCAGCTGGAAGATGATGTCGTCACAATGCGGATCACCGGGCGGCGGCTGTGTCGGGACTGCGACCGTGTCTATCACGAGACATTCAACCCGCCCCGCGGCGAGAACTGTGACAGTTGCGGCGGCGAGCTGTACCAGCGCGAAGACGACAAGCCGGAGACAGTCCAGAATCGGCTCTATGTTTACTACAAACAGACCTCGCCGCTGATCGGCTACTATTTCGCCCATGGTCTGCTCGTGGAAGTTGACGGCGAGAAGTCGATCGAGGCGATGCAGGAGCAGCTGATGGCGCTGCTCGCCGCAAGGAATATCGGGGTGGAAGACAGCGCAGTGTCCGCCTGAGGCGTATGTGGACGATAGCAAATGCAGACGGCCGACGAAAGCATGATGACGAAATTCAGGCGGCGGCTGCGTCGGAATGGGCGGAGACGGCCCGGCGCAAGGCAGGATCGGGAACGACCCGCGCCGGTCTTCAAAAACCCGCGCGAGATTCAGATTATGCGGGAAGCGGGCCGAATCGTCGCCAGGGTCCATCAGGCGTTTCGCCAGGCGATCGAACCCGGCATCAGTACCTGGGACCTGGACCGGCTGGCCGTGGAGATTATCCACAGCCACAACGCAAAGTCCAGCTTTCTCGGCTATCGCGGCTATCCGGCCAACATCTGTACCAGTATCAACGAAGAGCTTGTGCATGGCATTCCGAACCGGCAGCGCGTGCTCTTGGACGGCGATATTATCAGCATTGACGTCGGTGTGTTCCATCGCGGTTTTGTCGGCGACAGCGGCTGGACATACGCCGTCGGCACCATCGATCCCGAGGCCGAACGGCTGCTGCGGGTGACGGAAGAGAGCCTCGCCGCGGCCATTGAAGCGACTCGCTCCGGCAATCGCGTCCTGGATATCAGCGCGGCGGTGCAGAAGAGTGTGGAGCCGAGCGGCTTTCACGTGGTGCGTGAATACACCGGGCACGGCGTGGGTCGGGCGATGCACGAGGGGCCGCAGGTGCTGAACTATGTGTCCGACGATGTCGACGGAAAGGTTGAATTGAGGTCCGGCCTGGTGGTGGCGATTGAACCGATGGTGCAGATTGGGACCTGGCGCACGGAGACGCTGAAGGACAAGTGGACCGTCATCAGCAAGGACCACAGCCTCAGCGCCCATTTCGAGCATACGGTAGCCGTCACGAACCGGGGCCCGGAGATATTGACGCGCCTTTAGCCCTGTGCTAGAATTGTAGAGTTATCCTGAGTTTCAGAGCGAGGAGCGCTAAGGATGAAAGTGCGTCCATCCGTCAAAAAGAGATGCGAAAAGTGTACGATTGTGCGGCGGCGGGGGCTGGTCTATGTGATCTGCCAGAACCCGAAACACAAGCAGAGGCAGGGTTAGGCCAACCAGGAGGGAGCTACAATGGCACGTATCGCAGGCGTCGACATACCTCGGGATAAGCGGGTCGTTATCGCCCTTACCTACATTTACGGCATTGGCCGCACTATCAGCCAGGAGATCCTGGAAGCGACCGGCATTGACGAGGACAAGCGCGTCAAAGACCTGGACAACAACGAGCTGGTCGCCTTGCGCGATTATATTGAGCGCCACTGTCGCGTCGAAGGTGATCTGCGGCGCGAAGTGAACATGAACATCAAGCGTCTCATGGAGATTGGCAGCTATCGCGGCCTGCGTCACCGCCGCAATCTTCCCAGCCGCGGCCAGCGCACGCGCACCAACGCCCGCACGCGACGCGGCGTCAAGAAGACCGTCGCCGGCAAGAAGCGGACGCGCAAGTAGCGACGGCTGCTCGCAATTTTCAGAGTTTTCGCCGGTTGTAGAGGCTAAGGAGAGAACATGGCTCGAACACAGCGTCGCCGCGGTAGTCGGTCAACCAGACGCGAGCGGAAAAATGTGCCGAGCGGGCAGGTGCATATCCGCGCTACGTTTAACAACACGATTATAACGATTACCGATCTCCAGGGAGCTACCCTGTGCTGGGCCAGTTCGGGCACCGCCGGTTTCAAAGGAAGCCGCAAAAGTACGCCGTTTGCAGCTCAGCTCGCCGCGTCGGCTGCCGCGCGCCAGGCCGTGAGCGACTTTAACATGCGTGAAGTAGAAGTGTTCATAAAGGGGCCGGGACCGGGCCGCGAAAGCGCGCTGCGGGCGTTGAACCCGGCCGGTCTGACCGTTACGTCGATAGCGGACATAACGCCGATTCCACACAACGGGGTTCGTCCCCCGAGTAAACGAAGAGTTTAGCAGAGGCGGCGCCGCGTTGCCAATGGCGGCCCGGCCCGCAAGGTTACGCGACAACGGGATTCACCTGCCGGCGGGGAAGAGGCATCGTGTTTCGGCGCGATGCCGCTTGTTTTGCCCAGCGGGTTCGCCATGTACGGAAACAGGTGCGTGTGAGGCGAATCCGCGTGCGCTTGAACAACGCCGGAGCAGATGGATCGAGGCCGCGGGCCGGCGCGAGGCCCTGAATTGCCCAGGTGCTTGCGAACCATAGTCGACTTGGAGGAAAGATGGCACGATACACAGATGCGGTCTGTAAACTCTGCCGACGTGAAGGACAGAAGCTGTTTCTGAAAGGCGAACGCTGCGTCAGCCCCAAATGCGCGGTTGACCGGCGACCTTTTCCACCGGGTGAAGCGGGCCGCCGCAATGTGATGCGACGCAAAGTCTCGGACTTCGGCGTCCAGTTGCGCGAGAAACAGAAGGCGCGGCGCATGTACGGCGTGATGGAGCGGCAATTCCGCCGCTATTTCAAAGAGGCGTCGCGACGCAAGGGCTTGACTGGCGGGACCCTTCTCGCGCTTTTGGAAAGCCGCCTCGACAATGTAGTCTACCGGCTCGGATTTGCTGATAGCCGCCCGCAAGCGCGCCAACTCGTGCGCCACGGCCACTTTGCCGTAAACGGCCGCAAAACCGATATCCCATCCTTCCAGGTGTCACCGAATGACCTGATTTCGGTGCGCGAGGGGAGCCGGACCAAGACCTATTTCCGTGAGCGCGCCCAGATTCTCGGAAGTGCCTCGCCCCCTTCGTGGCTCAGTCTGGATGCGGCAAATCTCAGCGGTACGGTGACTTCGGAGCCGGAGCGGGACGAGATCGGCGTACTCCTGAACGAACAGTTGATCGTTGAGTACTACAGTCGATAGCTGAGACTGTATCGATTCGTTGTCTGTTCATGCCGGTTGTCCAGGCAACCGGCGGGGCCGCGACGAACGCCTGTCACCGCAAATGGCTTGGATGAGATTGCTATATAGCCGGGAGGGGTAGCCGTTGCTTAACAATCTGGTGTTACCGAAGATAGAAGTCGAGGCCAGTTCGCGTAACTATGGCCATTTTGTTGTCAGCCCGCTCGAGAGCGGTTATGGGATTACCCTTGGAAACTCCTTGCGCCGGGTCCTGCTGTCCAGTTTGCCGGGTGCTGCCGTAACCTCAATATCGGTCAGTGGCGTGCATCATGAGTTTTCAACGATTGATCATGTGCTGGAGGATGCCACCCGCCTGATTCTGAATGTGAAACAGATCCGTTTCAGGAGCGAGAGCGCCGAACCAGTGCGCGTTTCAGTGGAAGTCTACCACGAAGGGCCCGTGACAGCCGGCGACTTGACCTGCCCGCCGGAAGTCGAAATCGTCAACCCGGACCAGTACCTGCTTTTTGCCGACTCGAACGATGTAGATCTGGATATTGAAATGGTGGTTGAGCAAGGCCGCGGCTACAGTCCGGGTGAAGAGCGCATGCAGCTGCCGCTGGGCGAAATTCCTGTTGACGCCATATTCAGCCCGGTGACCAAGGCGTCCTACCGGGTCGAGCGCACCCGCATCGGTCAGCAGACCGACTACGACAAGCTGAATCTGGAAGTCTGGACCGATGGCACCATTTCGCCGGAAGATTCGATGCGCCAGGCCGCCGACATTCTCGTCCAGCA
The DNA here is from genome assembly GCA_034428395.1 of Caldilineaceae bacterium. Taxonomy (GTDB): domain Bacteria; phylum Chloroflexota; class Anaerolineae; order Caldilineales; family Caldilineaceae; genus Bin5. The sequence goes on along the minus strand of DAOUHX010000465.1, from coordinate 29,825 downwards.
TCTGAGCCTCTTCGTCGGTGACCGCACAACCATGATCGAGCTGCCGGAGGAGGAGGAAGAGACGATTCCCAGTCGCGTGGCCGAGGCCCCGATCGAGGAGTTGGAGCTCACCGTCCGGGCCTACAACTGTCTCAAACGGGCCGGCATCACCAAAATCGGCGAGATCCTGAAGCGGATGGAAAAGGGCGAGGACGAGATGCTCGCCATCCGTAACTTCGGCAAGAAGTCGCTCGATGAACTGGTAGAGAAGCTGAGCGAGAAGGGCTACATGAATGTGGTCGGTGTAGACCTCAGCGCCTACCTGGGTGGCGGCAACGGCGCCGAAGTTGACAGTGAGGACAGCCTGACCGAAACCGCCGAAGCGGCAGAGACTGCCGAGGCGACCGAACCAGCCGGGGCCGTCGAAGAGGTCGACGCGGCGCTGTTACCGGAGGAATAGGACGATGCGACACCAGATCGCGGGGCAGAAGTTGAGCCGCACGCCGGCGCAACGCAAAGCACTGTTCCGCAACCTGATTCGGGAACTCTATATCCATGAGCGCATAACCACGACGCATGCCAAGGCGCGTGCTGTCCGCGGCGATGCGGAAAAACTGATCACCAAGGCCAAGCACGGCCTTTCCGGTAAGATCGACCGCGTGCACGCCCAACGGCAGGTGGTCGCGTACCTCAATGACAAGGGCGTCGCCAAGAAAGTTTTTGACGAGCTTGCCCCCCGCTATCTGGAGCGAAACGGCGGGTATACGCGCGTTATTAAGTTGGGCAAGCGCTTCGGCGATGCTGCCGACATGGCGGTCATCGAGCTGGTGTCCGACAACAGTGACGAATAACCTGGCAGGTTGTCCGTTTGTGGCCGCGCGCGCCACGCCGGTGAGGAGCGAATGCGCAGGGTCGCCGGTCTCATCGCCTACGACGGCACAGATTTCCACGGCTTCCAGGTGCAGCGGCAGACGCCGACAGTCCAGGGCGCGTTGGAAGAAGCGCTGGCCGATCTAACCGGCGAATCTTGCCGGGTGAGCGGGGCGGGTAGAACCGATACGGGCGTACATGCCCGAGGGCAGGTTATCGCGGTCGAGTTGGCGTGGAGACATTCGCTTTCGGCCCTGCGCGAGGCGTGGAATCAGCGACTGCCCGCTTCGATTCTCATCCAACGGCTGTCCGAAGCGCCGCAGGGATTTCATCCGCGTTTCAGCGCGGCAGAGCGTACATACCGCTATACGATGTGGACGCCTGCTGCGGACTGCCAGGGCGGGAGGCGCTTCCCCCTGCTGGACCGGTTCGCGCTGGTATTGCCCAGGCGACCGGATCTCGAGGCGATGAACAGGGCCGCCGGCCTGCTGATCGGAAGGCACGATTTCGCCACATTCGGGCAGGCGCCTCAAGGAGAAAACACGGTCCGCTGCATCGCGTCTCTCTACGCGGAATGGGTGAAGGAGTCGCTAACCGCACTTGAACCATTTGCGCTTGACCGGCTGGTTCTGACGATTACGGCCAACGCCTTCTTGCGGCGGATGGCGCGCAATCTGGCCGCTTCGCTGCTGGCGATCGGCCTGGGAGAGTGGCAGGCTGAAGACCTGGCCGCGGCCCTGAAGGCGAAGGACCGCAGCCGCTCAGCGCCGCCGCTCCCCCCCAATGGGCTGGTCCTGGAGCGTGTGCAATACATGGAGTTTAACGATCTGTTTGCCGCCCATTCGTAACGCCGCCGCACTGGGTGTGGGCTGCCTGCAGGTGAATGAGGAGATTTCAGTGAAGACATTGAGCCTGAGTTATGAAGAGGCTAAGAGCGGGCGTGAATGGTGGGTTGTCGACGCGACGGACAAAACACTCGGCCGGCTCGCGTCGGAGATTGCGCACGTCCTGCGCGGCAAGCACAAACCGACTTTCACGCCCCATGTCGATTGCGGTGACTTCGTCATCGTAGTCAACTGCGAGAAGTTCCATGTTACCGGCAACCGCCTGGATGAGAAGCGATATTACAGGCATTCGCGTTATCCTGGCGGCCTGAAGAGCCGCACGATGCGTGAACAACGGGAACGACAACCGCAGAAGATCATCTTTGAAGCGGTCAAGGGCATGGTTCCCAAGACGCGGCTCGGTCGTGCACAGATGAAAAAATTGAAGGTCTACGCCGGTCCGGAACACCCGCACAGAGCGCAAAAGCCCAAAGCGATGGAGCTGTAGGAGAGCAGAGATGAGCGAGTACATCGAAGCGATTGGGCGCCGCAAGAGCGCCACGGCACGGGTACGGCTGTACGAAGGCGACGGCGAAATTGTCGTCAACAGCCTGCCGATGAATGGCTACTTCGGGCGAGCGCTGGACCAGATGGTGATCCGTCAGCCACTGGTCCTGACCGGCACCGAGCATAGCTTTAGCGTCAGCATCAAGGTGCATGGCGGCGGAGAAGGCGGCCAGGCCCACGCCGTCCGTCACGGGCTGTCTCGGGCGCTCGTGGCAGCCGACCCAAACCTGCGTCCTACCTTGAAGGCAGCCGGCTTTCTTACACGCGATGCGCGCGTGAAGGAGCGCATGAAGCCCGGGTTGAAGCGGGCGCGCAAGGCTCCGCAGTACACCAAGCGCTAAGCGTGCTGGTTGGGAATCGACAACTGTGAAAAGCGATGGCCCCGGCCATCGCTTTTTGTTCGGCAGTCTGTTCGGAATGTGGGCCGCTGGGCCGCTCGCACGTCCACTGGGCTGCGTGGACTGACAGTTGCACAGGCCACAAAGTCGATCGGGGAGAATCCGGCGCATATGCTGATCCGATGCGGTTTGCTTCTTGTCACCGAGACATCCGACCCCGCGCGCGATGATGCAGCGTTGACCGAAGTGCAGAGCTTGCTGTCCGCAGGATTGGATGGCGCGCTGCCCCTTGCCAGCCGCATCTATGCCGCGCCGCCTCGCTATCAGCTGGAGGAAACCCTACGTGAGTGGTGCGATGAGGAAGAACTCGACCTGATCGTAACGGTCGGCGGCACCTTTCCCGCGCCGGGACCCTCAGAACAGCAGATCGTGCCGGAAGCGACCGCCGCCGTGCTCGAGCGGACCATGCCTTCCTTGCCGCAGACGATGCGTGCGCGCGCCGCCGATACACACCCCTTCGCGCTGCTGGACCGGGGCGTGGCCGGCATCCGCGGCCGGACGCTGATCGTCAACCTGCCAAGTGGACAGGAGCTGACCGCGGCCTTCCTGGAGAGCATCCTCGACCTGCTCCCGTTGATCGCGGCGCGCCTCGGGTCTCAAGACGAAGCGCCCGCGATAGATCCCGTACAGGTTCCTCCCACCCGCGAGTTCACGCAGCCCAAATCCGGCGCGCTGGACCAGGAGGAGTTCGCCGCGTTCCTGCAGCGCCGCAACAGAGGCGAGTGAGGAATCGTCGTCGCGTGCGGCAACTTCAAGCGGGGTATGACGGGGACAGGGATATTTTGACTTTTTCCCTTGATTGAGGGTACGATATTTTCTGTGGCGGACTTTACGGCCGCCGCACCAGATTCCCGGTAGAGTCGGTGTTGCGTGGGAAGTAGAAGGCAGGTCCGGCCAGAAAGCAGCATTTTGTGTGGTCGTATACAGGAGTAGGAGACGAAATGATGGGCGGAAACACAGTCGTTGTCACAGATTCGAACTTTGAGGACGAGGTCATCCAGTCGGAGGTTCCCGTGCTGGTTGATTTTTGGGCGGAGTGGTGCGGTCCGTGCAAGATGATTGCCCCGGTCCTGGATGAGATTGCATCCGAATTGGATGGTAAGCTGACCATCGGCAAGCTCGACGTGGACGAAAACCAGAGCACTGCGATGGCATTCGGCGTGATGAGCATTCCCACGCTCATGTTGTTCAAGGACGGCCAGCAGGTGGAGACAATCGTCGGTTTCCAGCAGAAGGCCCAGTTGCTGGGCAAGATTCAAGCACACCTGAACTGACGTCCGATTCGAGTTGATTCCTGCGAGGACCCGCCGTGTTTGCGGCGGGTCTTTTTGATCCCCAAAGCGGCTGCTACAATTGGCGGCGACTGGGACGCGGGAGCCAGCGTTCATCCAGCAGACCCTTATTCATGGACAGCGGAGGGGAGAAATGAGCGAACAGAAAAAAGTGGTCCTCAGCGAAGCCGAGATGCCGACCCACTGGTATAATATCAACGCCGACCTGCCCGCCGCGGGGGTTGAACTGCCGCCGCCTTTGCACCCGGGCACGGGGCAGCCGATTGGGCCTGACGACCTGGCCCCCCTCTTCCCCATGTCGCTCATCCTGCAGGAAGTGAGCGCCGAACGCTACATCGAGATTCCGCAGCCGGTGCAGGAAGTCTACAGGATGTGGCGGCCCACGCCCCTCGTCCGAGCGCATGAATGGGAAAGGGCGCTGGATACGCCGGCCCGCATCTACTACAAGTACGAGGGCGTCAGCCCGTCCGGCAGCCACAAACCGAATACCGCGGTGGCCCAGGCCTACTACAATAAAGAGGAGGGCGTCACCCGTCTCGCGACCGAGACGGGCGCCGGACAGTGGGGCAGCGCGCTCAGCTTCGCCTGCCAGGTTTTCGGGCTGGCATGCAAAGTCTACATGGTGCGGGTGAGCTACGAGCAGAAGCCCTATCGCAAGGTCATGATGCAGACGTGGGGGGCGGAGGTCGTACCCAGCCCCAGCCAGGACACAAACGCCGGCCGCCAGATCCTGGCCGAAAGCCCGGACAGCACCGGCAGCCTCGGCATCGCCATTTCGGAGGCAGTGGAAGACGCCGCCACGCGTGATGATACGAAGTATTCACTCGGCTCCGTCCTGAACCACGTGCTTTTGCATCAGACGGTCGTCGGCCAGGAGGTTGTTTCCGGGCTGGAGGCCTTCGGCGAGGACTGGCCGGACGTGCTGATCGGCTGCACCGGCGGCGGCAGCAACTTTGCCGGATTTGCCTTCCCGTTCCTCAAGGAAAATATCAGCGGCGGCAGGAGCGCCCGCGTTGTCGCGGTCGAGCCGGCCGCGGCACCCAGCTTGACGCGCGGCGTCTACACCTACGATTTCGGCGACACCGCGCAAATGACGCCGCTGATCAAGATGCACACGCTCGGCCACGACTTTGTGCCCGCGCCGATTCACGCCGGCGGGCTGCGCTATCACGGCATGAGCGCGCAGGTCAGCGCGCTGCACGCAGCCGGGCTGATCGAGGCGGTCAGCGTGCAGCAGCGGGCCATCTTCGACGCCGCGCTCTCCTTTGCAAGCTCGGAGGGCATCCTGCCGGCGCCCGAGCCGGCCCACGCTATCTGGGCTGCGATGCAGGAGGCGCTGGCCTGCAAAGAGAGCGGCGAGAGCAAAGTGATCGTTTTTAACATGTGCGGCCACGGCCACTTCGACCTGGCGGCATACGAGCAGCACCTGGCCGATAATCTGGAAGATTTCGACTATCCGGAAGAGGCCATCCGCGCGAGCCTGCAGAAGGTGCCGTCGGTCTAGGGGCAGGTTTTGCAAAGATTCCGAAGCAATGGAGCGGCCCGTTCGATTCAGCTGGCGGTCTCCGTTGTCAGCATTGACAAGACCAGCTGCAGCCCAAACAGCAGCACAAAGATCGCCAGGTCGATGACGGCGACCAGGATGAAGGCGCCGGTCAGCAGCTGTATCGGGCCAAGGAGAAAGTTGAGCAGCAGCACCACGTTGCGGCCCGACTGATCGATCAGCACGAACAGCGCGCCGATGATGAGAAGATAGATGCCCAGTGATTTGAGCGGCGCACGGTCGCTGGCACTGGGCATCATCGCGTTGGCGATGGCGAAGAGCAGATAGCTCCACCACAGGCTGTCCGGCTTGTGAGCCAAACCGTCGACGACAAAGGTCAACCCATCGAGCAGCCTGCCCGTGCGCCAGGCGAAGGCGATTGTCTCGCTGTCGAAGACCTGCTCGCCGATGAGCACGATCAGCCCCGATCCGACCAGCAGCGGCGCCAACCCGACCAGGCTGTCCTTCAGCGCGCCGCCCGACGCTACCGTTACACTGCCCAGTCCGATCGTGTTCCGTGTGAACTTTGGCCACACGCGAAATCTGCTCGTCCTCAAGCCGAGGATCCTGGCGATCAGCCAGTGCGAGGCCTCGTGAATCAGGATGCCCGGCAGGTAGACCAGGAACAGGACCACCATAGCCAGGCTGTCCGAACCGCTGATCCGGTAGACGATCTCCTGGATCAGCAGACCGATTCGCCAGCTAAGCCACCACAGCGCGGCGAGCAGGATGAAAAAGAGGAGGAAGAAGGAATAGGGGGACAGCGCAGCCATTGGGAAACCGGTCTGGGCGGGCGCGGTCTACGCGCCATACAGTTCACCGGTGATCCGCACCATCTCAGCGTAACTTTCCGCCTCCAGCGCCGCGCCGCCAATCAGCGCGCCGTCGATGTGCGGTTCTCGCATAATCGCGCCGATGTTATCCGGCTTTGTGCTGCCGCCGTAAAGGATGCGGACTGTGTCGGCGACGGTCTCGCCGTGCATTTCACGCAGAATGGCGCGTACCTGCCCGCAGATCTCGCCGGCCGTCCCGGCGGTCGCGGCCCGGCCTGTGCCGATGGCCCAGATCGGCTCGTATGCGATGATCGAAGATTGCACCTGCACGCTGCTTAGACCGTCCAGCGCGGCGCGAACCTGCCGGTTGATGGTCTCGCCGGTCTGGCCGCGTTCGTTCTGCTCAAGGCTTTCGCCGACGCAGACAACCGGGGTAATTTCATGCGCCAGCGCGGCGCGACTCTTTTTGTTGACGGTCTCGTCGCTCTCCCCGAAGAGCTGCCGGCGCTCGCTGTGCCCGATTATTGCGTAGTCTGCGAGGCCGCGTAGCATCGCCGGGCTGATCTCCCCGGTGTAGGCGCCGCTCTCTTCCCAGTGGCAGTTCTGCGCGCCGAGCGAAAAAGGCATCTCCTCTGTCAGCGCTTTGAGCGCGTGCAGACAGATGGAAGGCGGGCACAGCAGCTGCTCTACAACTGCAGAACTGCCGACGCGCGCGTGGATCCGGCGCGCCAGCGCCAGCGCCTCCGGCACCGTCTTGTTCATTTTCCAGTTGCCAGCCATCATCGGCTTGCGCATAGCGGGTCTTCTCCGTGGTCGGCGGGGCCGCTGGCCTGAATCTCGAATGCACGGGTAACGAGCTGACCGCGCTGCCTTTTCCGCTTATGATGCTCCGGCCCGGTCATCCCCATCCGCCTGCGAACGCTCTGCACCCGGGTCCTCCTCCGGCGGCGCGTTGAAACGGGCCAGCTCCTCTTCATACTCCTCCGCGGTCAGCCAGCGACCGCCGATGACTTCGTGGCGGGAGACATTCTTGTTGCGGTCAAACCAGATTTCAACTTCGACCTGGGTAAAGCAGCGGTTCTTGCCGCTTCCCTGCAACACTTTGCGCGTGTAGTACTCGTTGTCGTTCTCCTCGTCTCGGCTGAGGCTGTTGACCAGGTCGATGTCAGCCGCGATCGGTTCGCGACAGCGGTTGCTGAAGATATAGATGGGGAGGGCGCGACTACCGCCGCCGCCGCCACCGGCAAAGAACGATGCCAGTTTCTTGAGGAAGCTCATAGGTCACCATCCTTGTCGTCCAGGGCCGCCACGCCGGGCAGAACTCTTCCTTCCAGGAATTCAAGGCTCGCGCCGCCGCCGGTGCTCACGTGGGTCATGCGCTCGACCAGTCCGGCCTGCCGCACCGCGGCCGCGGAGTCGCCGCCTCCAACGATCGTGGTGGCATGGGATAGGGTTGCCAGCATCTCGGCGATGGCGTTCGTGCCGTGCGCGAAGGACGGCAACTCGAAGACACCCATCGGTCCGTTCCACAGCACAGTGCAGGCGCCGGCCAGCCGGTTGGCGAAGTGGGCCACCGTGGCCGCGCCGATGTCGAGAGCCATCCAGCCCGCCGGTACTTCCTCTACGCTGACGGTACGGTGCGCGGCGTCCGCGGCAAAAGAGTCGGCCGCCACCAGGTCGACCGGAAGCTGGATGATGCCGTCGCCGGCGCGGAGCAGGGCCCGGGCCGTGTCCAGCGCGCCCGTCTCCACCAGACTGGCCTCCATCCGCCGGCCGCAGGCGGCCAGAAAGGTGTTGGCCATGCCGCCGCCGACCAGGACCGCATCCACCTTTTGCAGCAGCTTCTCGACGACCGCGATCTTGTCGCTGACCTTTGCGCCGCCCAGAACGGCGACGAATGGGCGTGCGGGCGTTTCCAGCGCGTCACCCAGATAGGCCAACTCCTTCTCCATCAGGAGGCCGGCCACCGAAGGCAGATGGGCCGCAGCGCCGGTAGTGCTGGCGTGTGCCCTGTGGGCGCTGCCGAATGCGTCGTTGACAAACAGATCGCCCAGCCGGGCGAAGGCCTCGCTCAGCGTCGGATCATTGCTGGTCTCGCCGGCCTCGAAGCGCGTGTTCTCCAACAGCATGAGATCGCCTGGACCCAGGCCGGCTGCGGTCTCTTCCACCACCTGGCCGGTCACCGCGCCGGGGAAGCGAACGTCTGCCTTGAGCAACTGTTCCAGCCGTCTTGCGACGGGCCGCAGGCTGTAGCGGGGATCGGGCGCGCCTTTGGGCCGGCCCAGGTGGCTCATCAGCACCAGCGATGCCCCTTGCGCGCGCAAGAATTCAACCGTTGGCAAGGAGGCACGTATGCGGGCGTCGTCGGTTATGCGGCCGTCACCGTCGATGGGCACGTTGAAATCGACGCGGACAAGCGCGCGCTTTCCCTGCCAGTCAATATCCCGGACCGTCCGCTTGCGCATGGCGCTTCGCCCACACCTCGAGGTTCGGCCTCCCGGCTATATGCCCTGGCCGGCGATGAAAGCCGCCAGATCGGCAACGCGGACACTGTAAGCCCACTCGTTGTCGTACCAGGTAACGACTTTGACCAGGTCGCCGTAGCAGGCGGTGAACTCGGCGTCGATTACGCTGCTGTGCGGATTGCCCTGGAAGTCCGAGCTGACCAGTGGTTCGTAGCTGACATCGAGGATGCCGCGCATCGGCCCGGCCGCGGCCGCGGCAAAGGCCTCCAGCAACTCGTCGGTGCTGCCCGGCTCGCTCACCTTGGCGACAAAGTCGACGACGCTTACGGTCGAAGTCGGGACGCGCATGGCCATGCCGTCGAACTTACCGTCCAACTCCGGCACCACCAGCGCCACCGCCTTGGCCGCGCCCGTCGAGGTTGGGATGATATTCATGCCCGCAGCCCGCGCGCGGCGCAGGTCTTCGTGGACAAGATCGAGAATGCGCTGATCGGTCGTGTAGGCGTGCACGGTCGTCATCAGACCCTGTTCGATGCCGACCGTGTCGTTGACGACTTTGGCCGCAGGCGCCAGGCAGTTGGTCGTACAGCTGGCGTTGCTGATGACGTGATGGCTGTCGGGCTCGTACTTCTCGTCGTTGACGCCCATGCAGATGGTGATGTCCTCACCTTTGGCGGGCGCGCTGATGATCACCTTTTTGGCGCCCGCGGCGATATGCAGGGCGGCCGTTTCGCGATCGCGGAAGATGCCGGTGCTTTCAACGACTATATCAACGCCCATCGCCGCCCAGGGCAGCCTGCTCGGATCGCGTTCGCTGAGAACCTTGAGTCGGTCCCCGTTGATCGACAGGTCCCCATCGTCTATCTCAACTTCGCCGTCGAAAAGACCGTAGTTGGTGTCGTATTTGAACAGGTGGGCCATGGTCTGCACATCACCCAGGTCGTTTACGGCGACGAGGTCAAAGCTATCTTTATGGTGCTCAAACAACGCCTTTGTTACCTGACGGCCAATGCGGCCAAAGCCATTAATGGCGATCCGTGTGGTCATTCGGGCCTGTCCTCCACAGTGGTAGAAGGTGACTGATGACCGCATTTTACCATATCCGCTGACTATCGCTGACAATTCCGGCGGTAATGATGGCCTTGCCGTCGGCAACCGCTGCGGGCCGAGACAGGTGGAATCGGAACTGAAGCGAAACAGGTCCAGTCCAAAATTGGGAGCGCAAATTCCCATACCTCGCGCCGCAACCGGGTCATACCGGCCCCCTGCAGTTTCTGGCACCTGACCACTGGCCACTGGCTACTGCCGTTTGGACGGTCGGGCCGTTCCGGCCCTCCCTTGTGCGGGGGGACTCCCCCCGCAACGCCCCCCTGACACCTCTCCTCCAGAACCGTGCGGGCACGTCCTCAGCTTGTGTGTCAGCGACCGGGAGGCAATGCCACCGTGCGTGCGCGGAACCAGCTTGTCGCCGACGCGCCGCGGACACGATGCCACCGTGTGTGCGCATCGCCCACCGATCGCGCGTTCGACCGGCGCCCTCCGCCCCCTGCAGTTCCTGACCACCGGCACCTGACCACCGGCCACTGACCACCGGCCACCGACCACCGACCACCGGCCACCGGCACCTGACCACCGGCCACTGACCACTGCCGACATGAATTCCCCACCGGAGGATTCCCGCCCAAAAATGTGGGCTGCACCCAGCGAAACGTGATTGTTTGCGTGCTCTCAGCACAAAGTTTACAATCAATTTGTGACTGTGCGATTGTCAGATGAAGGAGTGTCCGTGTCGTTCCGGCCGGCGCCAGGACTCGCCCCAACCAAGCCGCTTACATACGAAGAAGCAATCGGTATTCTCTTTCACGATGCCAGATTTGACGGGCGCGCCCCCCGGTCCAACGACCCGGAAGGCCGCCTGGAACGTATGCGCACCGTGCTGGCCGCGTTGGGCAACCCGCAGGAGCGCTTTCGCACGGTCCATGTAACCGGCACCAAGGGCAAGGGCAGCACCAGCGCCTACACCGAGTCGATTCTCCGCCATCTGGGTTACCGCACCGGACTGTTCACCAGCCCCCACCTGCACAGCTTTCGCGAACGCATCCGCGTCAACGGCAAGTTGATCGGCCAGGAGACGTGCGCCGAGCTGATCGAGCGCGCCCTGCCCCACCTCGAAGCGGTCCCCGATCTGACCGTCTTCGGCCGCATCACCGTCATTGCCTTCCTCTGTTTTGCCGAGGCCGGGGTCGATTGGGCCGTGGTGGAAGTGGGCGTGGGCGGGCGTTTGGACAGCACCAACGTCGTGCAGCCTGCCGTCTGCGGCATCACCCATGTAAGTATGGACCACATGCACATGCTCGGCGATACGCTCGAGGAGATCGCAGCCGAGAAGGCCGGCATCATCAAGAGAAACAGGCCCGTGTTCAGCGCGCCCCAGAAAGCGAGGGCAGGAGATGTGCTGCGACGGGTTGCCGGCGAGAAGGACGCGCCTCTGACAGAGGTGCCCCGCTTCCGGCGGGCAGCCCTGCCCCTGGTGGGCGAACATCAGCAGACCAATGCCGGGATCGCCTTCGCCATGGTCCAGGAGCTCCACCGGCAAGGTCTGACACGCTGGGATGACCGGCTAGTCGACCGCGGGCTGTCCAATACCAGGTGGCCCTGCCGCATTGAATGGCTGCCACAGCCGCAGATCGAGGGCTTGCCGCTGGTGGTGGACTGTGCGCACAACGTTGACAGCCTCGAGATTCTGCTTGCGACGCTGGCCGCAATCCACCCTCGACGACCCTTTACCTTCATCTTCGGGGTCAACCGCGACAAGGACATCGCGCCCATGCTGAAGCGGGCGGTTGCCGCCTCGCCGCGCATCGTCCTCGTACAGAGTAGGCACCCCAAGGCGATGCCGGTACCCGATCTACGCGCAGCGATTGACGCGCTCCCTGCCACGGGTGACCATGCGGTGATTGCAGCGCCGTCGATGAAGGCAGGACTCGAAGCCGCGACGCGCATTACCTCGCCCGACGGCTACCTGGTCGGTACGGGTTCGGTCTTTGTCGCCGCCGAATTGCGCGAGACATGGAGCGAACTGCATCCCGGCCTCTTTGCCGCGGATGATTGGATTCACGAAGCCAACACGGATCCCCAGCTTGCGCCCCTGCCCCCCGCCTACGGCATGATCTGACCCATGAAAAGTCAACACCAAAACCGCGCCGGCGAGAGGCAGACGCAGGCGGCACGGCCATCCTTCAACAGACCCTTCCCCGCGGCCAGTGCAGTGCATGGCACGAATGGTGAAAAACTGCCCGGCCATCGCATCCGGGAATCCTCGTCCCGTGCGTGGGTGGTCTGCCTGCTCGCTGCGGTCATCCTGCTCAGTGCCTGTCAACCAGTCGAGCCTGAAGTGGACTTGTCAGTAGATTGGAAGGACATCCTGCCCGAAGAGTGGCAGGCCGTCTCCGCCTGGGAGTCGATCAACATCGACGCCGACGCGGAGACGGAGTATTTTCTCTTCTATCGCTATGACCCCAGCACGACCGCGGATGGCGAGAGCATCGGAGGTCCGATCGGCGCGGTGATCTACGATCAGCAGACGCCGATCGGAATGCCGGAAGACTCTGACAGCAGTGCAAGACCACCCGCCCCCTGGCTTCAGCCCTACGCCCTGCTGCCCAACTACTGGCAAGGAGCGGGTTATGGATTCGTCGCGCCCCCGCGCCAGAGCGGACGGCCCGAGTGGATCGTCGTCAAGCGCGAGGAGGACAGCGAGACCGAGAACCGCTACTTCGAGATCCTGGCCGAACAGATACCGACTTTGTCAGGCGAGCCGCCCAGTGATCTGCCCCCGCACGACGAACTGATCATCTTCGGCGGCAACAGCCCGATCGGCGGCCCAACCTACATCAGCGTCTTCTGGTGGAGCTCGCTCAGCGAAGGTTACGGCAGCACGCAGATCTCCGCCCCGGGCGGCCTGCACGTAGAGGAGTGGGACGGTGCGGCAGAGAGGTCGCCAATTCGGACCCTGCGCGCCCGCTATCCCCAGTATGACCGCAGCCTGCTGTGCAAGGAGTCCCGCTTTTACCGCCGGCTGGATCCGGACTTCACCAGCGATGGCGCGTATCGCGCCGCCGTCTACTATCAGGAGGGCGCGCGCAAGCTGGTCTTCTGCTATGGCATTCCCCAGGCCCCCTTCTACCCGGAGGGCGTGGTGCTGTCCTATCTGCTGCAGCCGGACCGCAACTCGCAGCTCCTGACCGAAGAGGCGCGTCAGACGGTTCCCGACACGCTGGGAGATTTCGCCTGGGTCGATTCATTGCAGTATTTGGCCTCGATCAATACCTTCGCCGGACAGGCAGACACCTCGCGCATTATCACCACCACCGTCTGGGCGTCGCTCGTCTATCAGACAGGCAGCCAGTTGGAGAGCCGGCTCTACGCCTTCACGCTGGAGCACGTCCCCTCGGACCTGAGCAGCCGCACCACGGACCAGTGGCGGATAGTCAGCGCCGAGCTTGACGGCTGAACTGAGCCGGTCGACACCCGGTCGATAGATCTGGCGCAAGCCCCACCGCCCCGACGGTCAGCGGACCCATTCACCCCAATTCAGCTACACTTCAGGCGGACCCGCCGCAGGGCATCGCGCATACCGCGTAATTCGCGTGCGCGCGATAGGTTTTGACAGGATAGGGGCGCGGGCCGGTAGCAAATGGCGCACAGTTTGGGTGATGATAGAGGCAGAAGCGGGGCTTCCGGTACGACGAGCCCCTCCATCGGGCAACAAATCATGCGTAATGTATCAATAATCGGTATCGGGCAGATGCCCGTCGGGGAACATTGGGATCTTTCGGTGCGGCACATCGCCCATCATGCGATTGCAGCCGCGCTGGAGGAGGCCGGAACCGAGCAGGTCGACGCCCTCTTCGTCGGCAATATGCTGAGCGGTACCCTGCTGAGCCAGGAGCACCTGGCTACCCTGATTGCAGACTTCAGCGGGCTGCGTAATGTCGAGGCGGCCAAGATCGAGTCGGCCTGCGCCAGCGGCGCGTCCGCGCTGCGCGTCGGCCACATGGCCGTGGCCAGCGGAATGCACGATCGTGTGGTCGTCTGCGGCGTGGAAAAGATGACCGACTCTACCGGCGGCAGTACGACCGCCGGCCTTGCCACAGCCGCCGACGCCGAATACGAAGCGGCCCACGGTGTCACCTTCGTCGGCCTCAACGCGCTGATCATGCGGCGCTACATGTACGAATTCGACGCGCCGATCGACGCGTTCGCCGGTTTCAGCATCAATGCCCATCGCAACGGCGCCCACAACGCCAACGCGATGTTCCAAAAGCCGATCTCGTTGGAGACCTATCTGCAGGCGCCCATGATTGCGTCACCAATCAATATCATGGACAGCAGCCCGGTCTGTGACGGCGCGGCCGCAGTCGTGCTTGCGCCGACCGAGCAGGCGCAGCAGTACACGACCGGTCACCATCCGGGCGGGGTAGAGATCCTGGCCAGCGCCAGCGCCAACGATACGATTGCATTGCACGACCGCAAAGACCCTCTCTTTCTTGAAGCCGCCTATGTCAGCAGCCAGCAGGCCTACGTGCAAAGCGGCGTGACGCCGGCCGATGTCGATTTCTTTGAGCTTCACGATGCATTCACCATTATGAGCGCGCTCAGCCTCGAGGCGACCGGCTACGCACGGCGGGGCGAGGGCTGGCATCTGGCCGCGGATGAGGCGATCGGCCCCGACGGACGCATTCCCGTCAGCACCCTGGGCGGGCTCAAAAGCCGGGGTCATCCGGTCGGCGCCACCGGCGTATACCAGGTCGTTGAGGCGGTCCAACAGTTGCGGGGCGAGGCCGGGCCGGGTCAGATTCCGAACGCGTCGGTCGGCATGACACAGAACATCGGCGGCAGCGGCGCGACGATCGTCACGCACATTCTGGGCAGTTAAGTGGGCAGCTTACGGCGCGAGATCGGGCGGGCTACGTCTGTCAAAAGCTATCAGCGCGTCGTTACGCCCTCCGATAGGTAGAGTTTGATAGGTCAATATGCGTAAGATTGAACCAGTACAGCAAACATGACGAATCTCAGCCAGAGAGGAATTCATGAGCATTGCCAGCCTTTGGCGCACGCGACAGCAAAGATACAGTCTGCAGGGCGAGATCTGCCCGGACTGCCATCAGGCCATCTTTCCCCCGCGCGATGTCTGCCCCCATTGCAGCGAAGCAGCCGGCCCGCTTCACACGATGAGCGGACGCGGCGAAGTCTATAGCTTTACGAAGATGTTCAACGTGCCGGAAGGCTTTCAGGCGCAGCGGCCCTACACCGTGGCTCTCGTCAAGTTGGAGGAAGGGCCGATGGTGACAGCGCAACTGACCGATATCTCCGAAAACGACGTCGAGATCGGGATGCCTGTTGAGATGGTGACGCGCAAACTGCGCGAAGAGGGCGATAGCGGCGAGATCGTCTACGGTTACAAGTTTCGCCCAGTCTACGCCGCCGCCGACTGAGCCGCGCAGACATCGTTTGATGCACTGGGACGCATGCCGCGGCATGCGTCCCAATGCATGCTGAACTGCCCCGCGCATCCGCCCGCCCGGCCCGCCGGACCCCCTCCCGCAGACGGCCAAACGGCATACAACTGATCAGAGTCCTGCCCCGAAGCGCGACTGTGCCCCGGCTCTTCCCATCCAGCAGTTGACTTCAATTCCACTGATTTCAAACGTAACTGGGCGAAGGTCTCGAGCGTGTCGTCGCAATCTCTCCGCCTCTACCATTAAATATAATATATTACAGTTGACAACACATTTTCTCAGGTCGGTTCGTCAATTGCAACCAGTGGCGCAGCAAAACCGCGGGCCAGCCACTGCCGCGACCTCCATCGCCCGAGTCGAACCCGAAAAAACATAAGGCAAACACTCGCAAACACTCGTAAACACTCGTAGACGCTCGTAGGAAGCCGCGTGAGGGTATCCCGACCGGCGTCAACGACCGCCCTGTGCTTCTAATCGTCGTCGGGCGTTTTCGAATTCCCGCCGATATCGAATATGGTCCGCCATTCCGGCCTTTTTGCCCGATGTGGATTTGGTAGACAAAGCAATCTTCTTATGGGATAATATCTCGCAGGAGGCACATTGAATGGCGCAAGATAGACATTATCCCAGCTACTTCACCTGTGTTGCCGAGATTCTCAGCAACGCCAGGACACCCCTCAGCGTCGATGCCCTCGTTTCCCGCATTGCGAATCGACGACCCGTAGGCAGCGGCGCGCGCAGCGCCGTCTATCAAGCGATCAACCGCTTGTACCAGGCCATTCCGGTTGGGCATGGACGCTTCGGATGGCTCTCCTGCCTGCTTCGGGACCAGCAGTTCCGGCATCCCCTCAGCCGCTACGAGATCAAAAAGGGAAATCTGCTGCTGGACGAACTGGAACATGCCGTCTTCTTTCCCCAGTTCTTTCAGGCCCATCAGCCGGATACACGCCTGATTTCGGTTGAGTTGATGGGGGGACCGACACTGCAGGCGCACGCCGACATTGAACAGGGCACCTGGGCCCTGCGGCTGGGCCGGGCCTTTGTACACTGGGTCGATCAGATCGGAGGAACGACGCAGGACGACCTTCTGATTCACGTACAGGATGCAGTCAGCGGGGAATACGGGATTCGGTTGCAGCCCAAAGAGTCCCGGCAGGAAGACCAGATCCGCAACCGCAACGTCGCTCTATCGCGGGCAGCCGAGCAGGTCGTCAGCGGAGACCGCAAGTCGCGTACGGCCATGCCGGCCTGGGAGTTGGCCGCGGCGCTGATTGGCCGGAACGTGTTCAGCGATGAAATCCCGCCGGACGATATGCACTTCGTGTTGCACGAGTACAGCAACCTGCATTTTCTCGACGACACCGGTTACACGACCGAGCGCCAGGACAAGGGCGCCGACGAATCGGCGTCACTGAGCCGCGACTTGCCCCCCCGTGAAGAAAAATCTCTCAGGAACCCGTACCAGTTTCTGGCAGAAAACTGGGATGTCGACCGTTTGGAACAGTTTTTCCAGAGGGGCGGGAATGCCGGTATTTCTCAGTCCGAATGGGGACGGTCCGAGTTATCGCCTATGGACGCAGAGGGGGAGAGCTGTGAGGCCTACCAGGCTTACTTGAGCGACCTCGAGGAATTTGCACCGGGTACGTCTGCGCTTGACCACATGGAGTTCCACCTACTGGAAGCCGAACTGGAAATGCTGGTCAGCCTCGAGCAAGAATTCGGGATTCTGATGCCGGAGCAGGAACGGCGCAAAAACGAGCTGGCTGAACGACTCTTCATCGATCCTGACTTTCTGTTGGGCGGCGATTGGGACCAGGACGACCTCGGTGACGTCCCCTTCTGGAACAATTAGGCGCTCGCGCGTTCTGAGCGGACAATCGGAGCAGGGGGCCGCCGATCGAATGAAATCGGCGGTCTTGTTTTTCCGCCCTGCGCGCCCGTCTCAAGCGGGCGCGAGCCTCACGTTTGCCCAAGCTTTTTGAGGCATCCGCGACTGTGCTGAGCGAGCTGCTGCGCCTGTGAATTCCGATGCCACAACCGGTTAACTGTCGTTTCTTCTACGGGGACTATCACCGCGGCAACGAGCGGGAGACCTGCCGGCTGCTCGAGGCGAGCCCCGGCAATGAACGCCCCTGGAGGCGCAAGCATTGCAACAGTTGTCCCGTGCCCGCCCTGCTGCTGACGAGCAGCTGCCGCTCGCTTCTGCTCGAAGTTGAGGTGAAGAAGCGCTTCCTCTCCGAACGGGTGGAGGTTACCTTCTCCGTCTGCAGCAATCATCTGATCGAACTGGAGGACCCGCTACACTGTCCTCAGTGCGATTTGGAAAGCCAGGAACTAGAATGACAAGGCCGCATTTCGCCTGAACAAGCACGGCGGAATACGGCCCCCTCTTGACTGTTTGTCTGGCCTATTGGCCCCGCGGCAAGCGGCTCCCCGCCGCGGCTAAGCCGGTGAACGCCTCGCTCTCGGCCCGGATGGGCTGCGCGGCTTGGAGCGCCATCTGGCAATTCGTTTGCGCACCGCAGGGATGCGCACAAGCAGGAAGAATCCGAGCAGCGCACCCCAGGCCGCCGGCTCCCGGTAATCCGCCTTTATAACCCAGACATAATGGAATACCGCGAGGACGCCGGCAACGTAGACCCACTGGTGCAGCTTCTTCCACGCCCTTTTGAGACGCCGCTGCCACGCCGTCGACGAAGTCAGAGCGAGAGGCAGCAGTATCAGCAGCGCAGCGAAGCCGACGATGACATACAGCTTTGTGCCGACATCCTGCCAGATGTAGATCCACTCGAAGCCGTAGTCTACGCCGATGAAAATGTAAAAGTGGATGGCCGCGTAGCTGAATGCATACAGCCCGAGCCATTTGCGCGCGGCAATGATGTTCCGCCAGCCGAGAACGATGTTGCAAGGCGTGCATGCGAGCGAGAGAACGAGCAGGATGAATGCCGCTTTGCCGGTGCGAAGCGTCCAGTCCTGGATTGGATTCACGCTGAGACCGTTTGTGTAGTCGTCGTACAGCAGCCACGCAAACGGAATCAACGCGCCGATATGCGTCAGCCAAAGGATGTGAGTCTTTGTAAGCAGCTTGTCGATATTCATACCTTCACCCCCTACGCCCCGTCACACCGCTCTCCGCCCTCTGCGAACGCCTGCCGAACCGGCTCCTGTCCGCGACCGGGATGTTCCTCCTGTACGCCCGCACTCCGAGGCGTATGACAAACATGAGTGCGGGCGTACAGCGCCGCTGTCTTGCTAGTAATTCGTCACCAGGTCCAAGCCTTCGTAGAGGTAGGAGACCTGCTCCTCGTACCCGTTGAACATCAGCGTCTCGCGCCGGCCCCTTTCGCCGATCCGCCGCTCGGTCGCCTGTGACCAGCGCGGATGATTGACGGTCGGATTCACGTTGGCATAGAAACCGTACTCATGGCCGGCCGCCGCCATCCACAGGGAGGTCGGCTGCTCGGTGACGAGATCGATTCTGACGATCGATTTGATGCTCTTGAAACCGTACTTCCAGGGCACGACCAGCCGAATCGGCGCGCCGTTCTGGGGCAGCAGGTCCTTGCCGTAGAGTCCGGTGCCCAGAATCGCCAGCGGATTCATCGCCTCGTCGACGCGCAGGCCCTCGACATAGGGCCATTCGTAAAAGCTGCTGTTCCTCTGCCCGGGCATCCCTTCGGGGTCGAGGATCGTCTCGAAGCGGAGATATTGCGCCTCCGACTTCGGCTCGACCACGGCAAGCAGGTCGGAAATTGGGAAGCCCATCCACGGAATAACCATCGACCAGGCCTCAACGCAGCGCAGGCGGTAAATCCGCTCTTCAATGTCGAACATCTTGCGCAGGTCGTCGACATCGTAAGTGCCCGGGTTGTTGACCAGCCCACCAACCTCGACCGTCCACGGGGAGGTCGGGTAGCCTTCGGCCAGGCGCGCTACCGCCTGCTTGTCAGTGGAGAACTCATAGTAGTTGTTGTAGTTGGTGATCTGGTCGAACGTGTTGAGAGGGTCACCCAATTCGTCGGTAGTTCCGGCCTCTGCCAGTGTCGCTTCCGGCTGCTCCGCGCTCTCCGTTTCGCCGCCGCTCGCCACTTCCTCCATCTCGAGCATCCTGCACGCGGCCAGCGCTGCCGCGCCGAGCGCGAGGCCGGCGCCCTTCATCAGGCTGCGCCGGTTGAGGTAAACATGCTCAGGCGTAATCTCACTCGAGGGAATTTTGGGAATCTGAATGCGTGCCATGGTTCTCATCCTTTCTCCATACACCTTTAGTTAAGAATCGTTGCGGGTATCCGAATTCGTATTCAATCCAAGTATAGCCAAAAAATGTTATGGAACTATTGCGGACAATCTTATCAGACAATTATCGATATCTGAAATAATATGGGCTGGACCGCCCTCCGTCAGTGATGCGCAATACATACCGGAGCCAAGTTGCGGAGGCCTCGTGATGCCAAGTAGAGTATTGCTTGCAGTGCCGTCTGATCGATATCGATTTGGAGAGTCCTGAGGAACCACCGCCGTGGACCTGTCGCGCTTTCCCGTCAGCAAGCGCGACGTATCGAAGCTTGTTGCCATGAAGCCGTCTCTGATTCATGCCGCTGTCGTTCATTTTCCAATCGCGCTGCTGATCTGCGGAAGTCTTTCCATGCTTGGATACCTCCATCGCTGGCCGCGCGTTGAACTGCGTATTCTTGGCTGGGGCCTCCTCCTTCCCGGCTGGCTAACCGTGCTGGCGGCCATTATCAGCGGCATCGTCGCCCAGGGGGCCCTGCCGCCGGACGCGCCGTACCGCCCAATTCTCAACTGGCATACCGGCAGCGGTCTGGCCTTGGCCGTTCTCTACGCGGAGTTGCTCTACCGCGGCTGGCTGCATTGGATGCGAACGAAGAGGGCGGAAACGGGCGGCGCCGCTGCGCCCGGCGACATTCTGGACGAACGCAGTGGGAAGTGGCGGCTGACCGTGCAGCTTCTCCTGGGTATCGGGTTGGTGATCCTCAGCGGCTGGCTCGGAGGACATCTTGTCTATGTTCACGGCGCAGGCGTGCACTGAAAGAGCAATGCGTACTACATATTTTGTACTGCGCCGCGTGTAAGATCCCGCTATGACGATGATTCTTGTGGTGGATGACGACCGGCTGATGCGGCGCAGCCTCTCGATCGGTCTGCAGAACGCCGGTTACCGCACGGAAACCGCCTCCAGCGGTGAGGAGGCGCTGGCAAAAGCCTGCCTGATCCGGCCGCAGCTCGTCCTGCTGGACATCGGGCTGCCCGGAATCGATGGGCTGGAAACGCTGCGGGCGCTGCAGCAGTCCCTCGACGCGCCTGTCATCTTTGTCACCGCCCGCCGTCGCGAGCTGGATGAAATCGTCGGCCTCGAATTGGGCGCAGACGACTACGTGACCAAGCCGTTCGACATTGACGTGCTCCTGGCCAGGGTGAAGGCCGTCCTGCGGCGCGCCGCGGCAGACGAGGAACGCGGCGGCGGCGCCGAAACCCCGCTGCTTGTCGTCGGCGACCTGGAATTGGACCGCGCCGCGCACCGGGTCACGCTCGGCGGGCGCGCTGTCGCGCTTACGCCCAAAGAGTTTCAACTGCTCGCTTTTCTGGCAAGCCGGGCCGGTGAAGTCGTCCCTGTCGCCGACATTCTGAGTAACGTGTGGGGGCCGGACTGGGTCGGCGAAATGCAGACCGTCTATGTCCATATCCGCTGGCTGCGCACAAAGATAGAGGAAGACGCGACCCATCCCCGCCGTATTCACACGGTCCGGGGCGTGGGCTATCGTCTGACACCCGTGAGCAAGGATGACCCGAATGTGGCGTAATCTGCGCAGCCGGCTGACTATCAGCCATCTGCTTCCCCTGCTGGTCATCGTTCCCCTGCTCAGTCTCCTGCTCTACTACCTGCTCGAAGCCCGTTACGTCCTGGAGGAAGCGACCGCGCAGCTGGCCGGCCAGGGCGAGCTGATTTCACAGCTCTATCAGGCCGAACTGTCCGCGCATGAGGATAAGGAACAGGCGCGCTCCCTGTTCGCGCGCCTGCAAGTACAGGTCCCGGTCCTCTTCCATGTGGTCGACGAAGAGGGCAACATCGTCGTCAGGCCCGGCATCGCGACCGCCTCGACAAATGTCCCCCTTCGCCCGCCGGACCCGGAGCTGCTGCGTAGGGCCTTGGCCGGCGAGATCGCCCGCCAGGTGCGGCAAGGCAGCGCGTCGGTGGCTGTTCCCCTGCATAACGAGGACCGGGAGGTGGTCGGCGCCGTACACCTGTCAATGCAACTGACCCAGGTGTCCAATCGGCTGGCGATTCTGCGCTGGACCGTATGGGGCACTGTCGGTGCCGGGCTGCTGGCGGCCGTACTCTTGAGTTTCGCACTCAGCCGCTCGTTGAATCAGCCCCTGGAGCGTTTGACGCGGGCCTCGCGCGCCGTAAACTTCGACCGCGCGCCAAGCCCTGTGGAGGAAGAAGGGCCGACCGAAGTGCGCACGCTGGCGCGTACCTTCAACGAGATGTCGGAGCGGTTGTATGAGTTGGAGCAGGGAAGAAGGCGTCTGCTGAGTGCGGTCGTGCACGAACTGGGCCGTCCATTGGGTGCGATCAAGGCCGCGGCACAGGTCCTGAGCCAGCATGACAGCGAGTCGGACGTGGTCGTTGAACTCTCTTCCGGCATCGACGATCAGGTCGATCAGCTGCGACGTCTGCTCGACGACCTGGCCCTGCTGGCCCGCAACGATATGCGCAACCTGGCGCTCGACCTCGTCCCCACCGACGTTGGCGCGCTCGTCCGCGAAGAGTGTCGCCGCTCTGACCCGCGCATAACGGAGAAGGAGATCGAACTCACCGTGAGCATCGCCCCGGATGCAACGCTTCCGGCGGCAGACCCAATGCGCCTGGGCCAGATCGTCGGCAATCTGCTGGACAACGCCATCAAGTACACGCCGCACGGTGGGCAAATCCGGGTCGATGTACGTGCCGAGCCGGACGCGGTCGAATTGACGATTGAGGACTCCGGGCCGGGCATCGACCCGTCTGAACTGGAGCGCATCTTTGACTTTCTCTACCGCTCCCCGCGACAGGAGCGGGTGCGCGACGGTATGGGTATAGGCCTCGCGCTCTCGCGCCGGCTGGCAGAGGCGCAGGGCGGTACACTGACCGCCCATAACCGGGCTGACGATACCGGCGCGCGCTTTGTGCTCTCTTTCAGTAGAGAGCCGGCGGAGCCCGACAAAGGTTCCAGATGACGCCGCAGCGACGATAAGATTTCGTTAAAGTTTCCATAGGGAACTGATAAGGACGGCGGCGGCGAAACCTGCTATGCTTGGGGCCATTGGAGGAGTTGAAGCGGACCACTCTCTCCGAAATCGGAGACGAGATGGCTTATAGACCAAGGAAGAGCTAACAGTGCAACCAAAAACAGTTAGTTTGCGGACGTTTCTGGTTGTGGTCGGGATTCTGGCTATCGCGTTTGTCATCGGATTGGCCGGAATCGGAAAAATAGAGATCACACCGGCTACGGTGGAAGCCACCTCGGACCAGTCACCACCGCAAGAGATCACATACATTACGCAAGAGGGAAGCCCCGATCACCCTGACCAGGAACTGCTTTCTCGCATCTACGAGGGGGCGACGCAGTCCGTCGTCAGCATCCTGGCGCGGCTCCCGGAGTCCCGGTCGGGGAACCCTTCCCAACCGCGCGGGGGACAGGGCAGCGGCTGGGTCTGGGATGAAGACGGACACATTGTCACCAACAACCATGTCGTCGAGAACGCGACCGAAATCATCGTCAACTTCGCCAATGGCATGTGGGCGGAGGCCGAATTGGTCGCCCGCGATCCCCAGTCCGACCTGGCCGTACTCCGTGTAGAAGAACCTGATGGCATGTCGCTGCGGCCACTGGTGCGAGCGGGATCCCTGCCCAAGGTCGGCCACTACACGATCGCACTGGGCAGCCCTTTCGGCCTCGAAAACTCGATGTCTTTGGGCATTGTCAGCGCGCTGGGCCGCAGCTTTCCCATGGGAGATCCCGGGCGTGTTGGCCGCTATTCGCTGCCGGATGTAATCCAGACCGACGCGGCCATAAATCCTGGCAATTCGGGCGGACCGCTGCTGGACCTCAGCGGACGGGTCGTGGGTGTCAACTTCGCAATTCGCACCGAAGAGCGTTCGATAACCGGCGCCGGCGTCAATTCAGGTGTAGGCTTCGCCATCCCGATCACGGTGGTCGAGCGGATCGTGCCGGCTCTGATCGACGACGGAGAGTATCGTTATCCCTTCCTGGGCATCTCCGGGATGACGGTCTCGGCGCCGGTGGCGGCACAGATGAATCTGAAGGCCAACGTCCTCGGAGTATATGTGAGCCGGGCATTGGAGGGCGGCCCGTCCGTCGATGCCGGTGTGCGCAGAGGCGACATTATCGTCAGCATCGATGGTATGGAGGTTCGCAGCTTCGAGGATGTGATCAGCTACCTAATCCTGCAGAAGTCGCCCGGCGAGACCGTGGAGCTGGGCGTTCTGCGCAACGGCAGGAGCCGCTCGATTGATGTTGACCTGGTTACCCGCCCGGCGACGCCGGACGAGGACCCTGATCTGCAGTGGATAAGTATGAGGGAAGCGATCGAAATCGCCGCCGATGCGGTCGCCGAGTCTGATGACATTGGGACTGTCCTGAACAGCTCGGCCCGCGGCGGCGTTCGCGGCGGTGTCAGGGTATGGCTCGTTACACTGGAGGGTGTGAACGGGACCGCAACCGTCGTGGTTGAAGCCGAGGAAGGAGAAGTGCTGGGCTTGGAAGTGGATAGCGGCAATTGAGTGGGGTTCAGTGCGCTCTCTTCCGAAAGGGGGCGCACGCACCCAACGCTACCTTTAAGTTGACAATTGCCTCCTCCAATACAGCAGTCGGGGAGCCGGGTCAATGACGCCCGGCTCCCCACTGTGTGTGCAACGCGCCGGTACCGGATCAATCAATCCACAATTGAAACCATAGAGGCACAATCGGAGGACACATCGATGTCTGAAGTCGTAGGCGCGACGCATCAGTTTCATGATGCAGAATACGCCGAAGACTGGTCGCGGCGCTTCACGCCTACGCCGGAGCGGCTACACCTGTTCGAGACGATTTTGCAGCAGTTGCAAAGCGCCATTCCCGCGGACGGTCATGTCGTCGAGCTGGGAATCGGGCCCGCCTATCTGGCCGACTATCTGCTTGCGCGGCTGCCGTCCATCTCCTATGAAGGCATCGACTTTTCGCAGCCGATGCTGGGCCAGGCGGGGTCGCGTCTGGAACGGTTTGCCGCCCGCCTGCAGCTGCAACAGGCTGATCTGCTGCTCGACCGGTGGAGCTCCGACCTATCGCGTCCGCCCGCGGCAATCGTGTCCACGTGGGCGCTGCACGACTTGGGCGGACAGGCGCAAACGGCCCAGGTATACCGGGCCTGCGCACGCGCGCTGCCGCAGGGCGGGCTGCTGCTGAACGGCGATTTTGTCCGACCGGACGGCACCCTTCTCCCCTTTGAGCCAGGCCGGTTCGAAGTCAGCCGTCACCTGGAGCTTCTGCACGAAGCCGGCTTCTTTCAAGTCTCCTCATTAGGTCTGTGGGAAGAGGAGATCGAAGCGCCGACACCTGCCCAGAACTACGCCTGCCTGCTCGCCTTTGCCTGACAATGGGGGCGTCCATCAGCGAAACAAGGGCGGCGCGGCTTGACTTCGGTAAAGGTGGTGCTACGATGGACGTGCATCCCGGCGCCATCCTGCCGGGAACAATTTGCGGCGGGATTTCCACCTTTTCGACGGCTGTTCGGGCTGTCTCGATTTCCGATTGGAAGGACTGACCATGGCTGAAGCGCCCTTTGAAATCGCCAAAGCCCACCGCTGGTTCGGCATCCAACTCAACAACAGCACGATGGACGCCCTGGACGCCGGTTTGGTGACGGCGGAGACGGCCGAGCCGTACATTCACGCCGCGCACGCAAGCTGCCATCACTGGATGCAGGTCGGCACGGTCGCCAATCACGGTCGGGGCGAGTTTGCGGTCGCGAGCGTGTATGCGGCCGCCGGGCTAGGCGAGGCCGCGCTGCGTCACGCCCGTCGTTATCTGGAGTTGTTTGAAGCTAACCCCGCTGAGATGGAAGATTGGGACAAGGCTTTCGCCTATGATTCCCTGGCCAGGGCATACGCGGCTGCCGGGGATACTGAGGCGGCGCGCCTGGCCAGAGCGCAGGCGCAGGCTGCCGGCGATGCCATCGCCGATGAAGAAGATCGAAACGTATTCTTGAAATGGTTCGAGGGCGGCAACTGGCACGGCCTGGCTGAAGCGTCGTAGCCGTACCGTCGTAACCGTACCGTTTTAGAGCAGGAACGAGAGATGATCTGTCCGGTCAACTCTCCTGCCACTTACTGTAGACCTGCAACCCGCGACGCTCGCGTACGCCGTCTCGCCATGCCTCCTTGTGGTTGTGCGTGCGCTGAAATTTGATTTGCAGGCCGGAAGAAACCGGCTCCTCGTGGCGCCCGTACCACTCTTCCAGTTCTTGTTCCAGTTTGTCCTGAATCGCTGCAAACTCATCCCAGCCGGCGCGGTTGTGGCATTCACCCGGGTCGCTTTCCAACTCGAACAGGTCATGCGGGCCGTCCGGGTAACGCTTGACCAGTTTGTGGCCCGGCGTCCGCACCATGCGCAGGTCGCCGTACTCTCCGTAACGTGTATCGTTCCATGCGTCCCGTCCGCTGCCGTCCAGCAGATGCGCGTAGCTGGCGCCGGCATAGTTGCGGCTCTCGTCCAATCCGATCCCGGCCCAGTCGCAGATGACGCGAAACGTGTCGTAATGGTCCACGCAGCGCTCGTTGACCTGTCCGGCAGCGACCCGGCCCGGCGCGCGGATCATCAGCGGCACGCGGGTCGAAATCTCGTACATATTCAGTGGACGCGTGCTGTTGCCTTTGCCCCAGAATCCGTTCTGCCCCACCGAGCAGCCATGGTCCGACGTATAGACCACGACCGTATTCTCCAGCCGTCCGTCAGTTTCCAGCCTGTCCAGCAGCCGGCCCACTTCGCGATCGATTTCGCTGACCGCGGCATAATAGCCGATGTGGCGGCTGCGAATCTCCTCTTCGGTCGCCTGTATTCCATCGGCCAGGCCTTCATTGCGCTGCCACAGGTGGGGCTCGTAGGGAGGTACATCTCTGAATTCGGCGTCGGCGAAGCGCGCCGTAAGTTGCGGGTCGTGAGTTTCGGCCTGGTAGGGTGAATGGGTGGCGATGTAGCCCACATTGAGGAAAAACGGCTGCTCCGATGAGGCGTTGTCCAGGAAGTGCAGTGCATAGTCTGTGATGAGCGTGCTCTTGTTGCCTGCCAATTCCAACGGTTCACCGTTCAGGTGGTAAGTGTGAGGACCGTTGTGTACGCCCTGCCATCGGGGCAGGCCGAATGCCCAGTCGAAACCGGGCGGCGTGCGGTGAGAGCGCCCCATGTGCCATTTCCCGGACAGACCGCAGCGATAACCGGCTGCGGACAGAAGCAGCGGCAGGGTCGCCTCGCCGGCCAGCCAGTCATAGTCGCCGATGACCGGTTCCGCCTCCTGCAGCCAGTCGTGGATGCCGACCTGCGAGGGTGTGCGCCCGGTCATCAGGCAGGCGCGCGCCGGTGAGCAGACCGGGCAGGGGGTGAACGCGTTGGCGAAGCGGGCGCCTTCCGCAGCCAGCCGGTCCAGATTGGGCGTCTGCAATTCGCTGTTGCCGTAGCAGCCGTTCGCCCACTGGCCGTGGTCGTCGGTGAGGAAAAGGAGGATATTGGGACGGTCCATTTGCGGTGTACCTGTCAGGTTTGGTGAACGATCCGAGAACTCGATGGCGTCATTCAGGTGGCCGGAGATGGGGATTCAGGCTACTTCGGAGGCTAGATTCGCACTGCCTCTCCTGGCTGAAGTGCGGGGACTGTCCGGCCAAATTCAGGAATCAACGTTGCCAGATCCTCAAGTCGTTGGCTCGATGGCCGCAGGATCACCACTGCCAAATCGAAATGCTGAATGGGCTGCTGATAGGGAATGTTGTCATCCAGGGTCACAAGAACGTCGAAATGCTCTTGAGCGGCACGCAGCAAGTCTCCGTTCTTGAGCCCTTTCCAGCCTCTGAAATCTACTGTCTCAACCGTCATCTCTTCAGGGAATGATGCCTGAGGTGGACGTCAACATCTTCGTCAAGCAGTACTCGCACTGTGTACCCGCAGCCGGTCTATTGCTTCAGGCGAAAACTCGAGATACGACTCGACCTGCCAGCGTTCAACCGTAGGGAAAGACTCCACGAATTCCCCAATCGAGGACCCTCCTATGAGATAATGCACAAGCGTTTCTACGGGAACGCGCGTGCCGGAG
Organism: Caldilineaceae bacterium; assembly: GCA_034428395.1. Classification (GTDB taxonomy): domain Bacteria; phylum Chloroflexota; class Anaerolineae; order Caldilineales; family Caldilineaceae; genus Bin5. Next base: position 2,233 of record DAOUHX010000465.1, on the reverse strand, counting down.
AAGACCAGATCTCCACTGTGGACCTCGGGATCACGAGATACCACTTTCGCAAGTTCGACCGTCATGTCATTCAGTTCAGCCATAGCCCTCTCCTCCACCCGAACACGCCAATGCTCAAACAGCAAAGGCGGCGCAATCTTCCGTCCCGATTCAGGGCCAATTAGCTCCTCACTGTATTCTACGCCAGTCGATTCCCGAATTGTCTATCCGTTTCAGTTGAAAAGACTCTTCTCACGTCACTGGGTTTTCCAGCGTCATGCCGTCGATCGTTATCCTGACCAAGTCGCCTCTATTGAGGGTGAACTCGTCGGGCGGAATGATGCCGGTGCCGGTCATCAGCAGCGCACCGTAAGGGAAGGCCAACTCCCGCATCAGGTACGCGGCGAGGTCCGGAAATGTGCGCTTCATCTCGCTGGTGGCGGTGCTGCCGGCGAAGGCGACGGCGCCGTCCCGCTCGATTTCGAGGCTGATGGACAGGTCGGTCAACGCGTCGGCGCCGGCCAGGCGGATGCCCGGACCGACCGCGGCCGAGCCGTCGTAGGTCTTGGCCTGGGCCAGGTAAAGTGGGTTCTCACCCTCGATGTCGCGGCTGGACATATCGTTGCCCACTGTATAGCCGACGATCCGGCAGCCAGCGTTGATCACGAGGCACAACTCCGGCTCAGGCACGTTCCAGGTGGTGTCAGCGCGTAAGCGCACCGGCTGACCGTGGCCGACAGTGCGCCAGCCCACCTGCTTGAAGAAGATCTCCGGCCGTTCGGCGTCGTAGACCTTCTCATATACATCGGCCGCGGTCTCAGATTCGGCCTTGCGCGCGTCGCGGCTGCGCAGATAGGTGACGCCGCTGCCCCAGACCTCCTGCTGCGCGTCGAGCGGCGCCAGCAGCGCCCCGCTCGCCTCTTCGTCCGTCGCCAACGCCGCCAGCAGCGAGGGCAGACTCTCATCCGGCAGCGTCAACAGGGTGCTGAGCGTTACCCCTGCGGGCAGCAGCTTGCCGTCAACCGCCCAGCGCGGCGCGGCAGATCCAGTGTGGCGGGTAAGATACATGGACGCTTGCTCCTTGTCAGTTGCGCGGCTCTCGATTGTGGACTTGGCTGCGGCGGCATAAGTGTCTGTTGACGTCGCTTATCCGTTGCGCTCTTTCCATTCTTCGTACTCCGCCCAACCCTCGTCATTGAGCGGGTAGTACTTGCTCAGCGCGCCGCCTTCTTCCAGTTTGATGCGGCTGAACACCTCCCACTCCTCGTGGGCCAGGGTGTGCTCCAGTACGAGGGGGATCATCTGACGCGGCACGACCACCGCGCCGTCGTCGTCGGCAATGATGGCGTCGCCGGGCAGAACGAGTACATTGCTGATCTTCACCGGAACATTCAGTCCCCAGGGGAACAGCTCGGCCTGCGAAGCGTAGTTGGGCGTGAAGCCGACGGTCCACAGCGGCACGCCGATCGTCTGAATGTTGGGCCAGTCGCGCACGCAACCGTCAACCACGATTCCGGCTCCGCCCCGGCCTTTGAAATATGTCGTCAGCATCTCGCCGACACAGCCGGTGTAGCGGCTGGCAAAGGCCTGAATGACCAGCACGTCGCCGCTTTCGACCGTCTCGAAGACGGCCCACAGTGCGCCGCGCTTCTCCGCGCCCTCCTGGGCCGCGCCGGAAAAGACATCCTCGCGTTGGGGCATGAATGCCAGCGTCACGGCCGGGCCGACGATCTTGGCGCCGGGCGTGCGCGGCAACGGCCCCTCTATGAAGGTCTGGCGAATGCCGAGTTTGTGCATCGTGGCGCTGGCCGTCGCCGTGCTCACCTGCCGCAGCTGCTCGATCAGATCGCTGTCGGGACGGGCAAATTGGCCGCCGTCTACGGGCAGAGGCACGCCGGCAGAGGGGACTTCGATGGCCGCGTAGTCGTTGCTGGGTCTGCTCATAAATCCTGTTCCTAAACTGGGCGAATCGGGATGGGATGACTGCGAGCGTCTGCGCGATAGATGGCTGTGACAGTCATCTGATGGTATGCGAAGAGTGCGTATCTCGCAAGCACAGGGCAATTGCATCTAAATTGGGTTGAGAGAAGGTCAGATGACGTAGGAGAGAAGATTTGATACGATAGAGAGTCCTTTCAACAGACAAGGGGGGACTCATGGCGTACGCAAAGGGCATATCTCTGGTCGAACATTTCGAGGATTTGGAAGATCCGCGCGTAGAACGCACAAAGTTTCATCAGTTGAGAGACATCAT
>DAOUHX010000464.1:0-2180 GCA_034428395.1 Caldilineaceae bacterium | reverse complement strand
GACGGTGTCGATCAGGTGGGTGCCATTGCGGAAGAGCATGGCGCGATCACCGCCCAGGTGCGCGCCGATGCGGGTCAACGAGCCGATGCGCCCATCCTCGATTATTGATTCTGCCTGCCGCCAGAAAGGGTCCCAGCGCCGGCCGTGGTTGACGCAGATCTTTGTGCCATTCTGCTCGACCGCGGCCAACATGCGGTCGGCGTCGGCCAGCGTGGTGGCGAGGGGCTTCTCGCAATAGATGCCGGGTACGCCCGCCTCGGCCGCGTCGACAACCATCTGCGCGTGCAGGTGATCGGACGTGACCACGCTTAGCAGGTCCAGGTTTTCCTTCTCCAGCATGGCGCGGTAGTCGTTGTACCTCGCAGCCGCGCCCCAATTGCGTTCGTATTGGTCCAGCAGTTCCGGCACCAGTTCGCAGACGGCCACCACTTCTGTGCGTGGATGCGCGGCATAGGCGGACGCGTGCGAGTGCGGCTGCGGGTGACGGGTCGCCCAAAGGTTGGTGCGCGGCGGCGACTGGCCGATGCCGGTCAGCCCGATGATGCCGGCCCGGTATGTTTTGCCCGATGAATTTTGACTAGCGGCCATATAAAACTCCTGCATCTGAAAGGTTGAATGCTAGACTCTCTGGAGGGCGAAGCACTTTTTTCTGTCTTACTCCCCTCCACATCCGGCCTCATTGCGCCAGACTTCGTAGGGATTGTCGCGATTCTGCAGGGGAAAGTAGACGCGCCCGCGTACACGCTGCGATTCGTGAATCGCCATGATCATTTCCAGCACTGCGCGGGCGTCGTGGCCGCTTGTCACCGCCTGAACCTCTCGGTCTTCCTCGATGGCCCGGATCAGCTCTTCGACGAAGAGGCGGTTGTTCAACTGGAACTTTTCGTTTGGTGAACGCGGCTGTCCGTCGCTTTTGTAGTCCCATTCGGGCAGGGTAATGCGTTCCCAGGAGCCGTCGCGGTCGCCCGGCAGCCAGAGCCGGTAGGGGTAGCAGTAGAGTTCCCCCAGCGGCGCGCTGCGCAGCGAAAGGATACCGGCGGAGCCGTGAATTTCGATACCGAGCCAGTTGACACGCTCGCGCGTGTCGGCGTCGTCGCTGCGGTAGGAGTCGAAGTGGGCGGTAACGCCGTTTCGGAAGACGAAGTAGGCAGCCAGCCCGTTGCCTGCAATCAGTCCGACGCCCTCGTCTCCCGCGTGAATATCTGCCGTAGTCACCTCGCGGCCGTCCTGCGTGACGTGCGCGTGCGCCCATTGCACCTCAGAACCGGCAAAGAAGCGGATATCGTCAAGCAGGTGTGTGCCAAGGACGATCAGGTCCATGGCCCCGGCTCGATGATCGGCCTTGCCGTGGCGGCGAATCATCTGCACGTCGCCAATCAGTCCCTCCTCGATCAGCCGCTTGGCGTGCAGTTCGTAGGGGTTGGCGCGTCGGTGCGCGACCGCCAGTTTCGTGTTGTGCCGATCGCAGGCCGCGAGCATGGCGTCGGCTTCGGCCAGCGTGCGGGCAAACGGCTTTTCGCAGAAGATGCCCTTGACGCCGGCTTCGGCGCAGGCGATGACCATGTCGTGGTGCTCGTCAACCCAACGCGGGCAGACGCTGACGAGGTCCGGCTGGACGGCCGCGAGCATCTCACGGTAGTCGGCGTAACTGTGGGACGCTTGTGTCCGTTTTGCGGCCGCCGCCCGCCCATCTGCGTCCGGGTCGGCGACGGCGATGACTTTGACGCCGGGCAGGCCCTGGAACGCCAGGTCAAGCTGGTGGCCGTAGTTGCCGCGCCCGGTGTTGCCGATGACGGCGGCGCGGTAGGACTTGGGCATCTTGGGCTCCGGGGAGGCGGGAGACGGAATTGCCTTTCAGGTGTGTTGGCGCGTGTCTTCGCGTTTCTGTCTCCTGGGCGTTCACTCCGCTCCCCTATTTGCCGGTGGTGCGGATTTCGACATCGTCGAGGCCGGGAGCGAGTGGAAGGGGCACTTGGGCGCCGGTCTTATGAGAGATGTGGATGGCGGTAATGACTTCGAGCGCTTTGAGGCCGTCGCGACCTGTGGATACGCTCTCGCGGTCTTCGAGCAGACAGTCGATGCTTTCGCGGACGGCAGCGTAGAAATAGTCGTCGAGTTTGAATTCGGTGGGCATATCGGGGATGGGTTCGAAGTCGTAGCGCGTTCCGTAGCCCTCTTCG
>DAOUHX010000463.1:0-12096 GCA_034428395.1 Caldilineaceae bacterium | reverse complement strand
GTCTTTGGCAAGGTCCATGACCCGGCCCGTCCCGATACGCCACTCTGGGTCGTGGCAGAAGTGAAATTCAACCTGACTATGCGGGATTTCGAACGTTTCGCGCTTCTGTTGGAGCGCGCCGCCCGGCATCTGGAAGGCGAAATTGTGCCAATCTGCTTCTGCTATCGCATAAGGCCCGCTGTGCGGCAGACCGTGCTCGAAGCGGGACACAGAATCGTGCTTTCCAACGGGCGAATGCTGTAGGCGCGGTCGGCCGCCCGCACTCGGTCATTCCACCGTCAAGGGATCGTTGACCTCTACCTGCCAGCGGGCCAACTCCTTCTCCAGCCGCTCCCTCTCAGCTTTCGCGCCGGCCTCTTCGCTTAGGTCGTTCAACTCCCACGGGTCTGACTGGAGGTGGAAGAGTTGCGTGCGGTCGCTGCCTTCGCTTCCCTCGCCGCTATTCTTGCAGTACCTGATCAGTTTCCACTCGCGATCCTGCACCATCCGCTGCACGTGCCTGTACGCGGCGTGCAGGTACGGCCGTGTCTCCTCTGCCGTACCGTCGATCAGCGGCGTGAGGCTGAGCGCGTCAACTTGATCGGGGATCTGCAACCCTGCCAACTCGCACAGGGTCGGATAGATGTCATAAGTATGGGTTAGGGCGTCGACCTGCTTGGCGGCCGGAACGCCCGGCCCGCGCATGATGAGAGGCACGCGCACGCTGTGGTCGTAGAGATTCTGCTTGCCCAGCAGCCCATGCTGCCCCACGGACAGGCCGTGATCGGCGGTATAGACGACGATGGTTTCTTCGGCCAGGCCGTTGCGCGCCAGCGCCTCCACAATCTCCCCGATCTTCTCGTCCATGTCCGAGATCATGCCGTAGTATTCAGCGATATGGCGCCGCGTCTCTTCGGGCGTGCGCGGAAATTCAGCAAGCTGCTCGTCACGAAGCCACAAATCACCGTTGTCGAAAGGATGCTGGCCCATGAAGTTGGGCGGTAACGGCATCGACTCGGCCGAGTAGACGCCCGTCCAATCCGGCGGCGGCGTGCGCGGGTCGTGAGGGGCGGTGAAGGCACAGTAGACGAAGAAGGGCCTGCTGCCGTCCTGCTTCTCAATAAAGCGGATGGCGGCGTCGCCGAAGAGGTCGGTCGAATAGCGGTCGCCGATGCACTGGCGGCCGCTGTCGTAGGCGCCGCTGGGGTCATAGTCCTGCACCGGTACCGCAAAGTGGCTGTCCATGCCGCCGAAAAAGACGTTTTCAACTTCGCTGAAGGAGCGGGCGAAGCTGGCCTTGTCGTTGTGCCACTTACCCGTGCCAAAGGTCGCGTAGCCGTTCCGGCCGAACAGCTCGGCCAGATATGTGTGGCCGGGATCGAGTGTCTGCCGGCCCTGGTGGTCGTTCATGTCGTTGCTGACCGGGGCGCGGAAGATGTGGGCGCCGGTGTGAACGCAGGCACGCGTGGGCACACAGACGGCCGCCCGCAGCCCGCCCATGTGACAGTTTCGGCGGAAGGAGGTTCCCTCGGCGCAGAGCCGGTCGAGGTGCGGCGTGCGCACGGTCGGGTCGCCGTAGGCGCCGATCGCCGATGCGCGGTGGTCGTCTGCGATCAGAAAGACAATGTTCGGTCGGGAAGCCATACAGTCTGATTCCTTGTGCGGTCGGTCAGAGTTCAAAGCGGGAGAATCACGTATTGGGAGGGCCCCTATGGGAATCAGTCGCTCTCCATGAACTGCCGCCGGTAAAGTTCGGCGTAAAGCCCGCCCCTCTCCAGCAGTTCGTCGTGGTCCCCCCTGTCCACGATCCGCCCATCCTCCATCACGCAGATCATGTCGGCCTTGCGCACAGTGCTGAGGCGGTGTGCAATCACAATCGCGGTTCGGCTGCTCAGCAGCCGGTCAAGGGCCTCCTGAATCAGGGCTTCGGTTGCGGTGTCAACGCTTGCGGTGGCCTCGTCCAGGATGAGAATGCGCGGATCAGCCACGACCGCACGGGCGATGCAGACGAGCTGTCGCTGGCCAAGCGACAGGTTCGCGCCGCCTTCGAGAATCGGAGTCCTGTAGCCATTGGGAAGATCCACGATGAATTCGTGCGCGTTCGCCTTGCGCGCCGCCTCTTCCACGACAGATTCCTCCACTTCCGGCAGGCCGAAGCGGATATTGTCCAGAACGGTTCCCGCGAATAGAAAAGGCTCCTGCGAGACAATGCCCGTCTGCCGCCGCAACGACTGCTGCGTGACGGTGCGCACGTCGACGCCGTCGACGAGTACCTGCCCTTCGCTGACGTCGTAAAAGCGCGAGACGAGGTTTGCCACAGTCGACTTGCCAGCGCCCGTCGGTCCTACCAGGGCCACCGTTTGCCCTGGCTCGATGGCCAGGTCCACGTCTCGCAGGACAGGCACGTCGCTCCCGTAGGAAAAGTTTACCTGGCGCAGCTCAATCTTTCCCTCGATGCCGGGCATCTCCTTGCCGTTCGTGGGATCGGGGACTTCGGGTCGGGCGTCCAACAGCTCCAGTACGCGCTCGCCGCCGGCCATCGCCGCCTGCATCGTGGTATAGAGCTGGCTCAATTCCTGTACCGGCTGGAAGAAGCGGGTGACGTAGGCAAGAAAAGCGACCAGTACGCCGAGCTCGACCGCCCCTTGCGCCACCGCCCTGCCGCCGAACCACAGCACAATTGCCGTTGCCAGGACCGCCAGGAACTCGACCGTAGGAAGAAACACAAACGACAGTTTCATCGCGCTGACATAGGCATCGCGATTGGCCCGGTTCGCCTCGGCAAAGCGCCCCCGCATCGCCTTCTCCTGCGCGTATGCCTGAACGACCCGCATGCCGGTCAAGTGCTCTGCAAGTGTGCCCACGACACCGGCCACGCTGCGCCGGGTCTGGCGGAAGGCAACCTTCGCCCGTTGCGAAAACAGGTAGGTCGCCAGCAGCATCAGCGGCACGATGCTGAAGGTGAGCAAGGCGAGAGTCGGGCTTAGCACCAACATGACGGCGATGATTCCGACCAGAATGAGCATGTCGCCGATCAGCGCGATCAGCCCTTGCGACAAGAGTTCGTTGATCACGGCCACGTCGCCGATCACTCGAGAAATCGTAACGCCGACGATGTGCTTGTTGTGATAGCCCAGCGACAGCGCCTGCAGGTGACGCATCAACTGCGCACGCAGGGTGGCCAGCACGCGCTGCCCTACCCATGACAGCAGATAGCGCTGCCCCGAGGCAGAACCAAAGAGCGCAACGTACATGACGCCCATCGCCACGGAAAGTAGGGCCAGCCCGTTGGCATCGCCGCCGGCGATGTACCGGTCGATCGCTACCTTAAGCAGCAACGGAATCGCCAGCGTCAGCCCCGTGACCGCCAGCATCAAAAAGAAGGCCGCCACCATTTTGGCGCGATGCGGCCGCAGATAGGTCAGCAGCCGGCCTACGACCTGGCCGTCAAAGGCCTTGCCGTCCTCTTCACTTGCCATGCTGCGCAGCAGGCTCTGTGGTCCGCCGCTGCGCCCTGCCGATCCAATCGAAATTGACATAACGATGTATCGTGAGGGAGGGATGCCTTTCTGACATCTTCTACCGATCAGCCCCCAACGATCGCAAGCTGCTCCTCGTAAATCTTTCGGTAGAGCGCGGAACTTTCGAGCAGATCCTTGTGCTGGCCCGCTGCCGAAATCCGTCCCTTCTCCAGGATCAGAATCTGGTCCGCCAGGCGCACCGTACTGAGCCGCTGGGCTATGATCACCGAAGTGCGGCCCAGCATGAGATTGGCCAGCGCCTGCTGGATCAGGTGCTCTGTCTGCGTATCGACGCTCGACGTCGCGTCGTCCAATATCAGAATGCGCGGGTCTGTCAGCAGCGTCCGTGCAATCGCTACTCTCTGTCTCTGCCCGCCGGACAGGGTCGCGCCCCGCTCGCCCACCCTCGTATCATAGCCTTCGGGAAAACTTTCGATGAATTCGTGCGCCTGCGCCGCCTGGGCCGCCTCGATAATCTCCTCCTCGCCAGCATCCGGCTGCCCAAACGCGATGTTCTCCCTGATCGTTGTGGCAAAGAGCGTCGACTCCTGCAATACAATTCCGATCTGACTGCGCAGCGATTGCAATGTCGCGCCGCGAACATCCTTCCCGTCCAACAGGATCCGCCCTTCGGTGGGGTCGTAAAAGCGGGGGATCATGTTGATAATCGACGACTTGCCCGAGCCGGTCGGGCCCAACAGCGCCAGCACCTGGCCCGGCTGGACCTCGAACGAGACCTCGCGGAGCACATTATGCGGTCGCGCATAGCTGAATGAGACCTCGTCGAACTGCAGGTGGCCGCGTACCGGCCCGAGGGGTTGCGCGCCCTCCGCCTCCTTTACCTGCGTCTCCTCGTCCAGAATCTCAAAGATCCGTTCAGAAGCGGCCCCGGCCATCGCGATCGATGGAATGACGAATCCCAGACGCCGGATAGGCCCCGTCAACTGCGCCAGATAGGTCAGGAATGCGACCAGCTCGCCAATGGTCATTCCCCCCCTGATAACCTGAAGACCGCCCAACCAGATGATAATAACAGTGGCAATGTTGGCGATCAGGTCGAGGAGCGGCATATTGAATGCCATCAGCTTGGCGCTGTCGGCTGCCAGCCCGAACCATCTCCTGTTCTCCGCCTCGAAGCGCTCGATCTCGGCATCTTCCTGCGCAAATGCCTTGACAATGCGCGCCCCGCGCAGATTCTGCTCCAGCCGCGTCGTCAACACGGCCAGCTGCTCCTGCAGCGCCATCGACAGTGGCCGGTAGCGGCTGCCGAAAACGGTCGCCCTATGGGCCAGCAGCGGCATTGTCAGCAGCGCCAGCAGCGCCAGCGTGGGGTTCATCAGCACCATCGCGATCGCGGTCCCGATCAGCAGGATGACCCCGTTCGCCAGCCCGAGGAAGGCCCTGCCGGTGAGAAAGCGCACGCGCTCCACATCCTGCATCGCGCGCGAAAGCAGCTGTCCCGACTCCGTGCGGTCGTGGTAGGCGAAGGAGAGCTCAGTGAGTTTGGCGTGCATATCGCGGCGCAGGCCGTAGGACACACCCTGCGACGCTTTTTCCGTCCACAGACCGGTCAGAAAGGTCAGCGCTCCGCGCACGGTCGTCAGCGCAAGCAGGACCAGGACCGACCAGGTGAGCAGCTGCATGTCGTGCTGGCGGATGCCCCGGTCTACGATCCAGCGGATGAACTGCGGCGTGACCAGTATGATGGCCGAGGTTCCCAGAAGGGCGAGGTATGCAAACAGGGCAAGCCGCCAGTAGGGCCGTAGGCGGCGAAATGCCCGCCAGACGTAGCGCTTGCTCTTCCTCGAGCGCAGCGAAGTCTGCAGATCTGCGGAGATCGACGTCATTCTTCAAATCCGGTTTAGTAGCGTGAAAACGCGGCCCTTTCATTGTACCACGCGTCGACGCGCAAACCGCACCGCGACGCCCGCGTTGCCCGAAAAGGGTATTCTGGATTCGCGCGCGAGAGTATTTGGAAAGGTTATCGTAGCTTGAGCGCCACGTCCCCGACTCGGATCAGGCCCGGCTGGACCACCTTCGCATACATGCCGCGCAGACGAAGTGACTTGCCCGTCGGCGTGCTCACGAACTTCACGGCGTCGACGCCGAAACGCTCGGCGAAGCCCTTACAGCCGGTATGGTCGACCGGCGTAACTTCGATAATTGCACTGCCCAGGGCCAGGCGCGTGCCGCTCGGCAGATTCTCTTCGCTGAGTTCGAGATCGATGTAGAGTTGGTCGCCGAAGAGCTGCCAGCGGTCCGGGTCCTGGGCCAGCAAGCCGGCGACGCGGGCATTTACTATGGTTAGCTGCCTGTCTGCATCAAGGGGTACGTCCGGCGTGCGTGTACTCCAGTTGTCGCCGGCAAGGCCCTCAGCGACAGTCAGTTCGCCCACCTCGATGACCTCCCTCTCCCCGGATCGCGGGCGCCTGACAATCAAGGCCAGCCTTCCCTCCTCTTTGGGGGAACGTCTGATCTCGTCGAGATTGTGTTCCAGTTCCGGCATCGTCAGATGGGTAACTGTTGACATCGGACCTTCCTTTTTCGTGTCAAGCGGTAAGTCTTGTGGAATCTTCGTCAGAGGAAACTGCTGACTCGCCCCCGTCCTCTACCCGGCCAGCTCGCATCGCTTCAAGCCACCCGCGCATGACCTCCTCGTCGGCCCGCCCGCGCCGCCGCTGCCATGACGCGAAGACCAGTCCCAGGAACGGCAGCAGTACAGGCAACAATAGCCCCAGGGCATCTCCGGCTCTGCTCTCGGGAGTCGCCCGCAGGGCCGCGGCCACCAGAAGCGCCAGCGCCAGCAATGTGCTCAGCAGGATCCAGGCGCCGATGTACAGCCGCCCCACGGGGTGAATCTGAAAGTGACCGGACAAGCGGCAATGGTCGCCTTCATCGCCAAGCAATCCGTAAAAGACAGGCGCAAATATACCTCTGAGCCGTGCTGAGGCCGGATTGCGCTCGACCTTCACGCCGCGCCCGGCAACCCGCCCGGCCACCTCCCCATTCGCGGCCAAAGTCTTACGAAGCCTCTCCCCAGCTTCCCGGCTGTCTCCACGCAACTGTACGATAAGCCGCCGTCTACCCGGCGTCCAGAGGAATGAGAAGGCGGTTCCCAACCCATTCATGTGCTGACTCTCGAGAATTCCGGCTGCGACATTTTGACCTGCCGCCCCTCCCGCTGCCCGCGCCGCGCGTCGCCCGACTCTGCCTCGAACGGCTGGCTAGACCGGATGCAAACCCGAAAAACCCAGCCCGGTCGTCTCGTCCCAGCCGCACATCAGGTTCATGCTCTGCAGCGCGCTGCCGGCCGCCCCCTTGACAAGATTGTCTATCGCACACAGCGCGACGACGCGGCCTGTGCGTTCATCAAGCTCGAAACCGACGTCGGCGTAGTTGGTGCCACTCAGGATCTTCGGCTCCGGATATCGGTAGACGCCGGTCTTCTCCTTCACGATCCGCACGAACGGCTCGCCGCGGTAGGTCTGCCGGTAGGCCCGCCACAGGTCGCGCTCGCTCACGCCCGGCTTGACGAAAACATGCGCCGTCGCCAGCACGCCGCGCACGTTGTCGACCGCGGTCGCGCTCATGTGCGCAGAGACGCGGCTGTACTCTTCTTCGCTTGCCAGCGCCAGCGCCTGCAGCAGTTCGGCCGTGTGGCGGTGACCCGTCGGCGCGAAACTGCGCATCGCCCGCGCCCGCTCAGGATGGTGTGTCGCATCGCCGGCGCGGTTGCCGCCCTCGCTGCTGCCGACCTTGACCTCACAGACCAGGTCGCGCGCCGGGTCCGCCAACCCGCCGGCGAAGAGCGGCCAGACCGCCAGCACCGTCGCGGTCGCATTGCAGCCCACGCCGCTCACAAAGGAGGCGCCGCGAATCCGGTCCCGGTAGAGTTCCGGCAAGCCGTAAACGAACCGCTCCAGCCACGCAGGCGCGGCGTGCTCTTTGCCGTACCATTCCGCATAGGAGTCGGCGTCCTGCAGCCGGAAATCGGCGCTGAGGTCGACGATGCGTTCGGCCAGCCCGGTGAACTCGCCGATGCGGCCCATCGCGCCGCCGTGCGGCAGGCCCAGCACGAGCAGATCGCACGGTTCAAGCTCGGCCGCGCTGACAAACTTCAGTTTTGTCCGCCCGCGCAGATTCGGATGCGTGAAATGGACGAACGATCCGGCGTTGCGCTCGCTGGTAACCTGGCCAATCTCCGCGTGCGGATGGTCGAGTAGCAGCCGCAGCAACTCGCCGCCGGCATAGCCGCTGGCGCCGAGGATCGAAACGGTAATCGTACCTTCGTTGCCGGTACGCAGCCCGGATTCGCCCATTTTCAGCTACTCGTTCGCCGCCTGCCAGCCGTCGCGCCCGACGCGCAGACAGAAATCGGCAATGGTGCCGGGGATATCCACGCCCGTCGGCTGCACGCTGTTACGAAACTCCATCGTGTAGTTGACCTCGTTCACCAGCAAGCCCCGCTCCGGGTCCTCGAGCACATCGATCGCCACGCAGCCGCCGCCGACCGCCTTGGCCGCACGCACGCACAGCTCGTTCAGCTCCGGCGTCACCGGGCAGACCGAGGCCTGGCCGCCGCGCGCCGTGTTCGTGATCCAGTGAGGTGAGTCGCGGTAAATGGCGCAGATCGTCTCGTTGCCCACAACGAAGGCGCGGATGTCTCTCATTGGCTTATCAACGTATTCCTGGATGTAGAAGATGCTGTGGTGGTATGTCCCCAACACCTCCTTGTGCTCCAGCACAGTTTCGGCCGCCTCGCGGTCGTTGATCTTGCTTAGCAGCCGCCCCCACGAGCCGATCGAGGGCTTCATGACCACCGGGTAGCCAAGCGCCTCGATCGCTTCGAGCGCGCTCTCCGCCGTGAAGGCGACCTTGGTGCGCGGCGAGGGAATGCCGGCCGCAGTCAGCGCGCTGGTGGTCTGTAGCTTGTCGCCGCACACGTCGGCCACCTGGGCCGAATTGACGGTCGGGATCCCGCGGTCGTTGAGAATGCGCAGGCTCACCAGCGCGCGCCCGTGATGGATGCAGCGTTCGACGATTACGTCGTAGCTGTCGTAGGCCGCGGCCGGCTCTTCTCCGCCGGAGATGTCGAAAACCAGTTTGCGGTCGTCGAGCAGGTCGAACGCTGCGCCCCGCTGTGTAAACGCCTCGAAGAGAAGCTTCTCCTCCGCCCGCACTCGGCTGTAGAGAATGCCAACCCGCATTGTCTTACTCTCCCCAGTCTTCGTCCTCTTCCGGCGCCAGTTCCATGCTCACCGGATCGACCTCGACAACCTCCAGGTCGGCGCCGCACTCGCCGCACTGGACGATCTCATTCTGCATCACGTCCCTGAGCTCGACTTCGCCGAAGCACTCCGGGCACTCGGCCACGGCCGTTATGGTCTGCATTGTCATTGCGCTGCTCCTGATGTGTAGTCAGTTCACCCGTCTATAAGTGGATTTCAGCAAAAGATTCCTACCAGGGCGCTGCCACAGCCGTTCTGCCGGCGGCAAACTCGGCGACCCGCCTGCGCGTCCCCGGCGAGGTACCCTCCGGCAGCTGGTCGAGCGCAAAACAGTCGACGCCCTCGATCTCCCGGTTACGCCCTGCTTTCCATGTGAACTCTTCGCATACAAAGACGACGATGTGGTCGCTTTTCCGTTCGTGGAAGCTGCTGTAAACGCCAAACAACCTCGGATCACGCAGAATCGCTCCGGCCTCCTCAGCGGCCTCCCGGCCTATCGCCTCCTCTAAGGATTCGCCCGCGTTCACGCCGCCGCCGGGAAGATACTAACCTTCCACGTAGCTGTGTCTGACAAGAAGGACCCTGCCCTCGTCAACGGCTAGCAGCCGGACGCCAACCGTAAGCGGTTTGAACAGGCGCCACTGCAGCCGCTGCACCCAATGCAAAAAGCTCGCTACCTTTCGCGCCGGCATCGCTTCCAAGCTGCTTCCAGGTCCACCAACGGCTTCAACGAATCTTCAAGCATCGGAAGCCGCCGCAGCAAGACGCCGCTTCACCTGCTCCACCAGCCCGCCCGCCTGCAGGATCTCCTGCACGGTCGCGCTCATGGCCGGGAAGACGAAACGGCCGGCTTCGCACGCAATCCCTCTCTGGTCCACGTCAACCGCAACCGTCTCTCCTGCACGAATCGCCCGCGCCGCTTCCGGGCAGACGATCGCCAGCAGGCCGTTGTTTATGGCGTTGCGGTAGAAGATGCGGGCGAAGCTCTCGGCGATCACCGCGCCAACGCCGTTGTAGACCAGGCAGGTCGCGGCCTGCTCGCGGCTGGACCCGCAGCCGAAGTTGCGCCCCCCGACGATCAGGTCGCCCGCCCTTACGTTGGCCGCGAATGCCGGGTCCAGATCTTCCAGCGCATGACCGGCGATCTCCACGCGCCCCTTGGCCGTGTAAGTGTACTTGCCGGGAAAGAGCACGTCGGTATTAACGTTGTCGCCGTACTTCCAGGCCCTGCCCCTGATCTCCACAGCTACACCTCAATCCAGACTTCTCGGGTCCGCGATCTGCCCCGCGACCGCCGAGGCCGCCACAACCGCCGGGTTCGCCAGGTAGATATCCGCCTCCTTCGTGCCCATGCGCCCGCGAAAATTGCGGTTGGCGCTGGAGATCGTGACCTCGCCCGTCGCGGGTACACCCATGTGATTGCCCATGCACGGGCCGCAGCCCGGCGTTCCGATCGCCGCCCCGGCCGCGACCAGCGTCTCGATGTATCCCTTGCGCAGCGCATCTTGCAGCACCAAGCTCGATGCCGGGATAACGAGCAGACGCGTGCCGGCGGCCACCCGCCGGCCCCGCACCACCTCGGCTGCTGCTGCGATGTCCTCTAACCTTCCGTTGGTGCACGTGCCGATGAACGCCTGCTGTACGCGCACACCTGCTACTTCCGAAAGCGGGACGACATTGTCGACCGTATGCGGGCAGGCAATCGCCGGCTCCAGTTCGGCAGCGTCATAGCGGTAGACAGCGCTGTAAGCCGCGCCTTCGTCCGGCAAGAGGCGAAATTGCATGGCGCCGCCAGTGGCTCCAGTAGGCTGCTTGCGTCGCAGAGCCGTTTCCAGATAGGCCCGCGTCCTGCCGTCAGGGGCGATGTAGGCCGACTTTGCGCCGAACTCCGCCATCATGTTCGCCAGCGCCATGCGCGCGTCGATGCTCAGCGCCTCGACCCCGCTGCCGCCGAACTCGACCGAGGCGTATAGCCCGCCGTCCGCGCCCCAATCGCCGATGATGCGCAGCGCGAAGTCCTTGGCGGTAACGCCCGGCGGCAGGCTGCCCTCCAGGTCAATGCGGATCGACTCCGGCACGCGCAGCCACAGCTCGCCGGTCGCCCACAGCGCCGCGACCTCGCTGCGGCCAATGCCGGCGCCGAACGCACCCAGCCAGCCGAAATGGGGCGTGTGGCTATCCGCGCCCAGGACCATCTGGCCCGGCAGCACGAGCGCCTCCTCGCTCAGAACCTGGTGACAGATGCCGCGCCCCACTTCAAAGAAGTTGCGAATGCCCTGCTCCTGCACAAAGCGGCGGATCTCGGCATGGTTCTGCGCGTGGCGGGTCGTCGGCGCGGGCACGGCGTGGTCGAGCGTGATCGCGAGTTTTTCCGGAATCGCAACCCTCTCCTGCCCGAACTGCAGCCAGGTCTCGCGAATGGCCGCGCTGTTGTCGTGGCTCAGAACAACGTCCGGCCGGACGTCCACGACTTCGCCGATCTCAACAGAGTCCAGGCCCGCAGCGCGCGCGATCGCCTTCTGCGCGAAGGTACGCGCAGAGCCGTTCCCCGCGCCGCCTGAACTGTTACCCTTCCGTAACTGCTGCTGCTGCATCGCTACCCCTTACGCATGCGTATTCTCGACCGTCACCGCGCGGCTGTGATATTCGCGCAGCAGCACGTCGACGTCGTCCAGGCTGAGTTTCCGCTGGTCCGCCTCGTTCTTGATGTGCGCGGTCACCTCCTTCACCTGCGGGTCCGTCAAATCCAGCTGCAGCTGTTCGGCCCGCTGTTTGACCGCGTTCCAGCCGGTCAGGCGGTGGGCGATGTGCAGATAGCGAGTCAGGCCGAAGTCAGCCGGATCAAGGATCTCGTACGTGTCGGGGTTGTTGAGAATCGCTTTGGCGTGGATGCCCGCCTTGTGCGTAAACGCGGTGTAGCCGGTGATGTAGTTGTTGAACGGCACGTCCACGCCCACGATCTCGGCGACATAGTTTTCGACCTCGCGCAGCATCGGCAGATTGTATTTGCTGCGAATCTGCTCAGGGTCGTGCGCGTACATGCGCGCCACCAGACCGCCAAGCGGCGTGATGCCGTTGCGCTCGCCGATCCCGAGCACCGATGTGTCGACGTGCGTCGCGCCCGCCGCCAGCGCGCAGTAGGAGTTGGCGATCGCGCAGCCCGTGTCGTTGTGGCCGTGAAACTCGATGTCGCACGAGACGACACCGCGCAACGTCCGCACCAGGTCGTGCACCTGCAACGGCGTGGCGATCCCCACGGTGTCGGCGATTCCCACCCGGTTCACCCCGATCTGGTCCACCTCGCGGTAGACCGTCAGCAGGTCGACCAGGTCGCTGCGGAACGAGTCCTCGCTGCTGAAGCGCACCTC
>DAOUHX010000462.1:0-7580 GCA_034428395.1 Caldilineaceae bacterium | reverse complement strand
TCCGGCAGGTTAACCAGCCGCGACCATGCTTCGGTATGGGTGCTGTCGGCCCCTATCATGCCGATTCGAATCATAGTTTCCACTCCCGGTCGGTCATTCCGTTGATCGGTTGGCGGCCGCCGCGACTCTGTCACCCTGGTGGGCGGGGAGACCGATTGACATTGCTCTTGCCTATTCGGTATACTCCAGTTGTCGGAACCGAGTCTGCAAGTTCTGCGCCCCTCGGCGCAGCCGGCGGCGAGAGAAAGTTCCAGGACGTACTCAGATTATAACAGGAAGAGGGGTTCTCTCCATGGCGCTGACATTCGAGCAAAAAGAGTTTTTCTGGGAAAACGGCTACCTGCCCTACCACAGCGTCCTCTCCGTCGAGGAGCTGGATGCGCTGCGCCGGCGCAGCGAGGACATCATCAGCGGAAAGGTGAGTCACGTGCCGTCGCGCTATATTCAGTTCGAAGAGCGGTTCCGCAACGGGCTGCCGGAGGACGTGGAGCCGCTGGACGCAGTGCGCAAGATGACGCAACTCTGCTACTTCGATGACGAGTACGAGCGGACGGCGCGCAAGCCGGAGATCGTCGACGTCATAGAGGAGCTGCTGGGCCCAAACATCAAACTGTATACCGACCAGCTGATGATGAAGCCGCGCTTCCACGGCACGGTGACCGACTGGCACCAGGACTCGATGGCGTGGCACCATTTTGCACCGCAGGAGCACATCAGCTGCTGGGTGGCCCTGGACGATGCCACGGTCGAGAACGGCTGCATGACGGTGATCCCCAGCAGCCACAAGTGGGGCCCGATTGCGAGCGAATACAAGGACCGCTTTCTTTCCAACCCGCTGCTGAAAAAGCCGGTGCCGGTCGAACTGCCGGCAGGCAGCTGCATGTTCCACCACGGCCTGAACTTTCACCGGACAGGTGCGAACTCGACGCCCAACCGGCGGCGCGGGCTGGCGCTTCACTACATCCGCGCCGAGACCATGTACCTCGGCATCGAGGACGAGGAGGCGCGGATGCTGACCGAGTGTGAGAAACCGCGCGGCGAGTTTCGCTTCATGCTGATCCGGGGCCAGGAGTTTCCAGGACGAGTGTAACTCATCACCGGTTCGGTCTCAGCTACAGCTCGATTCGCCGGCCGGTGCGCGACGATTCATAGGCAGCATCGAAGATCTGCAGAAAGTGGTGCCCGTCTTCGATGCTGACCAGTGCGCGGCCGCCTTCCCTCACTGCCTTCAGGAACTCTGACACGTAGTTATAGCCCCACTGCTCGGCGTAGACCGCGCGCGGAGCGGGCGGCATATTAAAGGTGCGTTGCGGCGCGCCCTGCCATTGGGCCGCGGCGCTGTTGACGACCAGAGTGCCGCTGCCGACGTCGTCCCATGTTGCCGCGCCGAGGTCGCCGCGCACGGCCATGTAGGTGTCGTTGCGCGGGCCGGCTGCGGTCAGCAGATAGCCCATGTGCAGGCAGGCGTGGACGCCATTGGTATATTCGAGTGCGACGGTGGCCGCGTCTTCGACGCCCTCCTGGCTGGCGTCGGTGCGGCGGCTGCAGAGCGCGGTGACCGAGCGCACGCGCGCCTGCGCAAACATCTGGAAGAGGGCCAGCCAGTGGCCGCCTTCCATGTGCAGGATGCCGCCGCCTTCGGTTTCGAGGCGGTACATCCAATGGTCGGGCTCGCGCAGACCGGGCGCGATCTGGACGGTTACCAGTCTGGCTTCCATGGCGAGCAGCTTGCCGAGCACGCCTTCGTCGAGGCAGCGGCGGATCTCATGCGCGACGGGGTGGGACGGCCAGGGATAGCCGATTCTAACGACCAGATTGCGCTGGGCGGCGAGATCGCGGAGGGGCAGGAGCTCGGGCGCGGTGCGGGCGGCCTGCTTTTCGATGAAGAGGTGCTTTCCGGCTTGTGCGAGCTGTTCGGAAGCGGGCGTCGCCTCGTTCGGCGGCAGCATGACGACGGCGGCCTCGAAAGCTTCTCGATCGAGCAATTCTTCTAGAGACGTATAGATCTGTGCGGAC
Organism: Caldilineaceae bacterium; assembly: GCA_034428395.1. Lineage (GTDB taxonomy): Bacteria > Chloroflexota > Anaerolineae > Caldilineales > Caldilineaceae > Bin5. The sequence continues at coordinate 5,564 of DAOUHX010000462.1, read as the reverse complement.
GGGTCGTGTTTTGACAGGCTTTCCAGCGCGGCGGCCTCGTCCGGGTCCCATTCGCAGTAGGCCACGATGCGGGCGTCATCGCGACCGTGGAAGGACTTTATGAGGCCGTGGTCGCGGTCCGGTTCCAGACCGCCGGCATGGATGCGCAGGCCGACGACGGCGACGCGCAAGGGGTCTGTTGCGTTGCTCATAGTGTGACAGTCCTTCCCTGGGCCGCGGACTCGTGGGCGGCCTCGATGATCTTGAGAGATGTGATGATTTCCTCCACTTTATATCCGCTGCTTCCTTCGCCGCGGATGGCGGCGGCGAAGGCCTGGATGGAGGCGCGGCCCTCGGGGCCGTATCCGGGCACCTGGGCCGAGGGGAAATCGAAGCGGCGCACGGGCGCGCCGGACCAGTCCGGGTGCTCGCTTTTGATAGTGCAGCGGCCCTCGTCCACTTCCCACTTGATCCAACCGTCCGACCCGCGCAGTCCGATCGAGATTTCGCCGTCGCCGGAGGTGAAGTAGCCGGCGTGGAGGCTGCCGATCATGCCGTTGTCGAAGGCGAGCGAGACGGCGGCGGCGTCCTCGACGTCGATGTCGTGGCCGCCGACGTTGGCCTCGATGGCGGCGACGCGTGCGACCTCGGCGCCGGTGAGATAGCGCATCAGATCGAACCAGTGGCAGCCGAGGAAGTTCAGGATGCCGCCGCCGGCCTCTGCGCGGCTGAAGTACCAGGTTTCGGGACCGCGCCTGGCGACGCTTGATGTCAGGAAACGGAACTCGATGGAGTAGGGCTTGCCGAGCAGACCGGAGGCCCATGTCCTGTTGATGAGACGTGCGATCGGATTAAAGCGCCAGGTGTAACCGCAGGAGAAGTGCAGGTTATGGCGGCGGACCGCTTCGGCGACGGGCTCCAGCGCACTTGAATGGACCGCGTACGGCTTTTCGCCCCAGACGTGAACGCCTGCTTCGGCGACTTGAAGCATCCATGCGGGCATGTCCCGGAGGTAGGTGGAAACCATGACCGCGTCGGGCCGGGCGTGGGTGAGGAGGTCGGCGAGGCTGTCGAAAAAGGGGACGTGCTGAACATCCGGCTTCAAGTTTGGTTTGACCGCTTCGGGGTCGGGGTCGTAAAAGCCGACCAGCTCGATCTCGTCGGCGAGGAGCATGAGCGTGTCGCGGTACATGTTGGCGTGCATCAGCGAGACGCCGGCCTGGGCAAATCGCAGTTTTCCCGTCATGCAGATAGGCTCCGTATAAGGTTGGCGGCAGCTGGCCGCCGGGAGGCTTTGCATTTCTTTACAAGGTCACAGTTCGGCCCAGAACTCGTCGGCGATCAGGCAAGAGCTGAGCGGCCGGCCGACGAGGGGGACCCAATCCTGGCGGTCGTAAATGGCGCCGGACAGTTTTTCGCCGTCAACTGTGAGGCTCGCGTGCAGGGCGACGACAAAGAAGCAGTATGTATAGAGGCTCGAGTTTGCGCCCTGACCGTGGTGGACGAAGGGCGGCTCAAGGCCGTCCCAGGTCGCCGCAAATTGATTGTGGGCGGTGTCAATGGAATAGGTCAGGCGGCGCTGCATATCGCCGCTGCGGTTAAAGCGGGCGGTGACGACCGGCTCGCCGCAGGCCGCGAGCGGATTGTCGCGGCCGCGATACATGTAGTCGAAGAGCCATTGCGCCAGATCCGGGTTGTCGGTGTAGACGGCGTCTTGCGGCGCTGACGCAAGGCTGGCGGGGTCAAGATAGAGGAAGGCGGCGTGTCCGCTGCCGGCGGGGCTGTACTCGGTCTGGAAGAGGCTGAAACGGGCGCAGTCCTCTTGCTCGCCGGGCTGCCGCAAGTAGAGAAGATAGTGGATGCCGCACCAGATGGGCGTCTGACCGGTCGTGCTGCGTGTCATGGTCGATGCCTTCGGCTAGACGCCGCGGTGGTTGCGTTTGCGGTAACGGCCGAAGACTTTGCAGATGGCGGCGGATATGTCGGCGACATCTTCGTCGTCAAAGCTGGGTAGCATAGCGAGGCTGAAACCGCGACGCATGAGCTTTTCGCCGTTGGGACATTCGATCTGCCTGTAGTCGAGCGGCTTCTCGCGCTTGTAGTCGAATGGGAAGCGGCTGCGGCCGTAGCAGTTGGGCTCGGAGAGGAACTGGTTGCGGTAAAGCGGGCCTTCCTTACCGGAGCCGATGTAGGGCCCGCCGGCGGGGATGCCCTCGTGGTTGAGCGCCTGCGCAAACTCCCAGGCGTCGCACTCGGTCCTGTCGGTGTCGAGCGTCATGCCCATCACCCAGTATGAGTTACGGTCCCCCTCGCGCACGCGCTGGGGCGTTATCTCGTCGATGTCGGAGACCTGTTCGATGATCTGCTGCGCGGCCCAGATTTTCTTCTCGATGTAGCCGTCGACCCTTTTGAGCTGTGTGAGCAGGACGGAGGCCATGAGATCATTCAGTTTGTAGTTGGGCGCGAGGAAATAGTTGGCGTAGGGACGGCCCTCGAAAGGGCCGCCGTTGCGCGGCAGGGCGCAGTCAGAAAAGATGAGGCCGCGCTCCCAGAGTGTCTCGTTGTCGGTCATGACTGCGCCGCCGCCACCGGCGGAGAGGTGTTTTCCGCCGAAGCTGAAGCCGTTGATGTCGCCCATCGAGCCGACGACTTGGCCCTGGAATTCGGCGAAGTGGGCCTGGCAGCAGTCTTCGATGAGGAAGAGGTTGTGGCGGTCGGCGATCGCGCGTAGTGCTGTCATGTCGCAGGGGTTGCCGAAGAGGTGAACGGCGATGATGGCGCGTGTCCTGGGTGTAATTTTGGCCTCGACGTCGGCAGGGTCGATGGTGAAGGTGTCGTCGACGTCGGCGAAGACGGGGACACAGTTATGCAGCAGCGAGCCGATGATGCTGCCGCCCGAGGTCCAGGGGGTAACGATGATCTCGTCGCCGGGGTCGGGATTGATTGCGCCGACGCAGGTATGCATGGCGGCGGTGCCGGAGGTCACGGTAACGACATGGGCGACGCCGTGCCGGGCGGCGAATTCGCGTTCAAATTGGGCAACTTTCGGGCCTTTGCCGAGCGAGCCGGACCGGACTACCTCCGACAGCGCCTGGATATCCTCATCGCCGAAGAAGTGACTCTCTCCGAAGGGCAGTGTGCGGACGGGTTGGCCGCCTTCGATTGCTAATTTTTCGCCCATGTCGGTCTTTCTCCTCCTAGAGTTGGTTGGGCCGTGCTTAATCTGCAGGGCCGGCCTATGTAGGGGCTGAACTGCTCTTTTCCCGGGCAGCTACGTCCGTCAACGCGACAAGCAGGCTGAAGAGCTGCTCCAAATCGCCGGGCAAAAGGAAGGTACTGGTGTCTTGAGTAAAGGTCCTGCTCGCCCTCTCCAGGATTGCGAAGCGCCAAAGGGCACCGTTTGTAACAGCGCCGAAAACTTGAAACTGCGAGCGGTCGGAGAGTGACGGTCCAAAGGACTCGCTGCGAGCACGTTCGGCGCGCTGGGCCTTGCGGGCGCGTTGGGCATGGACCGGCCTGAGCTGCTGAGGGGCCTGCTCGCCTACCGCGACCATCTGTGCTGCCAGCTGCGAAACGCCGGTCTCGGTGTGCGCCTTCTGCGTGATGGTGACGACTACGTCGCGTGCTCCGCGCAGCAGGTAGTCAACTGTCCCCCAAAGGCGTCCGCCGGCAACAGGCAGGTCGATATACATGCGGAAGCCGACTTGGTCGAGCGCGGCGAATAGCAGCGGGATAACGTAGAGCGCCCGGCGCGCGCCCATGCTCGTCAATGGAACGCGGGGAAGGCGATGCAGCATCTGCGCGCGCAACTCTCCCAGTTGAGGGGCGGTATACAGTTGCGCATCGGCAGGCACTGGCAGAGGGGCTTCGAGATAGCGGTAGCCCAACTCGGCCACGAGTTCGCCCGGCGCGAAGTCGAATTCTGAGACCTGGGAAAAGGAATAGCGAGAACCTTCCTGGAGAGGCATAGATTTTGCTGAGTTGGCGTGTAGCGGCTGCCGCTGCCAGCGGTCGTCTGACTCTAGGCAATCGAACGTAGCCATCGCTCATCGTAACAAAGCGATAGGTTCCTGTCAAAACGTCCGGAACTGCCGTGATTCGTGATTCGTGATTCGTGAGTCGAACCGCGGGAGCCGCGCACGTATGGTGGCGTCGGCACGACGGGCGCGTCGGCGGTCAGTTGGAATCGTGCGCGCACGGTGGCGTCGGCCCGCGGCGCGCCGGCGCCAAGCTGGAACCGCGCTCGCATGGTGGCATTGCCTCCCGGTCGCTGACACACGAGCTGGCAACGCACACACATGGTGGCATAGCTACAGGGGGGCGTTGCGGGGGGTGTCCCCCCGCATAAGGGAGGGCCGGAACGGCCCGACCGGCCTGAAGGGCCGTGACTCGTGATTCGTGATTCGTGATTTGTGATTCATGATTCGAACTGCGGGAGCCGCGCATGCATGGTGGCATTGCCTTCCGGTCGCTAACACACCAGCTGGGGACGCGCAAACACGGTGGTATAGCTACAGGGGGGCGTTGCGGGGGGAGTCCCCCCGCATAGGGGAGGGCGGGAGCGGCCCGACCGGCCTGAAGGGCCGTGACTCGTGACTCGTGATTCGTGATTCGTGATTCGAACTGCGGGAGCCGCGCGGGCACGGTGGCATTGCCTGCCGGTCGCTGACAGACGAGCTGGCAACGCCCACACACGGTGGCATAGCTATAGGGGGCGTTGCGGGGGGAGTCCCCCCGCATAAGGGAGGGCCGGAACGGCCCGATAGTCCAACGGCAGTGGTCGGTGACCAGTGGTCAGGAACTGCAGGGGTCGGTGCCCGCGGTGTTGGAATTCGTGGCCCGATTTTGGATTGCACCCTCATAACACAGAAGTTTTGACATGCCACGGGGGGCCGTGCTATATTGGCGGGCGGCTGCAAGCCGTACCAATATGCCCAAGCCAGTGTCAATTCATTTCAGTTTCGGTTGACGGCCCGGATGCCGTTTCGCATGGCGCACGCGCGTCGTGTTGCGATGCGGTGCCAGGCAGGCTGAACTTCAGTAGTTTCTCAACATAAACCAGCAACTAGAAGGAGGAGATGTTGATGTATTCCAAACGCGGGAGCCAGAGGGTATGGCTCAATCTGATGGCGCTGATGGCGCTGATCCTGATCGCCTCCGCCTGTGCGGCGCCAGCGGCACCTGCGGGTGACATGGCGGCTGACTCGGGCGACGAGATGATGATGGAGGAGAAGGTCTTCCGCGCGACGATTCCGTTCTTCGCGCAGGACTGGTCACCGCTGCGCGGCGGCGGTTGGAACATGCACTACCTGGCGTTTTGGAACGCGGGGCCGATGTACATCGACGAGCACGGCGAGCTACACCCGTACGTGTTCAACGAGTGGTCGGCGAATGACGACATGACGGTGTGGACGTTCAAGATCGACCCTGATGCGGTCTACTCGGACGGCAGCGCCATTACCGCGGGGGACGTCGTGGCGACCTGGAACCTGATTGCGCACCCGGCCACGACGCACCAGCGCGTGACGCTCTTCATGACCGGCGTTGTCGGCTTTGAGGACGTGTTCAACGGCAATGCGATGGAG
>DAOUHX010000461.1:0-31031 GCA_034428395.1 Caldilineaceae bacterium | reverse complement strand
ATGGCCATCGTCTTCACCGTCCTCGGCATCACCTATCTCGGCGACTGGCTTCGCATCGTGCTGGACCCGAAGTATTGAGAAGAGAAATTCGCTGCCACCTTTTGTTCCACCGTTCTCTGTCGCAGTAGCTGCAAGGATCTCATCTTCAAGCGCACGTAGACAATTCCGGGAGAAGAGCTTCCAATGCCCAAAGCCAAGAAACTTCTCAACGAACCTCTCTTCGAAACGACTCTCGCGGAGAGCGGCGTCGATGCCGTAGTCTGCCTCCATCCCAAGAACCTCTTCTACACGACCGGCTACCCGATGGCGTTGAGTCACGCCATCCACCAGCGCCCTTCCGGGCCGCGCAGCGGCATCGCCGTCTTTACGCCGGGCGGCGAGCCGACCCTGATCGTGGGCGGCAACGAAGAGCGCGTTACGCGCGATACAACCTGGATTGCCGATATCCGCGTCTACAGCGAATACGTCGATTCACCGATGGACCAGCTGGCCGAAGTACTCCGGGAAAAGGGGGCAGGCAGCGGGAAAATCGGGCTCGAAATGGAGTATTTTTCGGCTGCCTTCTACGTTGCCCTGCAGGCACGCTTGCCAAACGCCACCTTCGTCCCCTGGGACGAGCAGTTCGACGAAGTGCGCGCAATCAAGACACCGGCAGAGCTCGACATCTTGAAGCGCAACGCCGACATTCTCGATGAACTGTTCCTGGAGATGTTTGAGTCGATACGAGTGGGCGATCGGGAAAAAGAGGCGCAGGACCGGCTGATCTCCGGTGCGCTCCGGCGCGGCGCGGCCGCGAGGGCCTCCGGCGGCATCCTGCAGGCCGGTCAGGAAGGGTTCGTCGTCCACAGCCGCACCAACGATCCGATCGAGCGCGGCCAGATTGTCTGCACTGACTATACGATTAACCTCGACGGCTACAACGCCAACCAGTCGCGCGTCGCCGTCGTGGGGCCGCCCAGCGCCGAACAGAAACAGATCTACCAGACTATACGAGACATTCATTTCCGCGCCGCCGAGACATTGTTTCGGCCCGGCACGCGCGCCTGTGACGTCTTCTTCTTCTGCCAGCGGGAACAGGAAAAGGCCGGCCTCTGGCATCACAGGGCACTGTTGGGCCACAACATGGGCATCTGGACACACGAAGACCCCATGCTCGTCGCGGGTGACACAAGACCACTCAAGAAAGGTATGGTCGTCGTGCTGGAGCCGCGCTTCTTCGGCTACCACATCCAGGACACGTTCCTGGTGACCGACGATTCGCCTGTCCTGCTATCAGACAAGTTCAATACCGAAGAGCTGTTCGTCGTCGGCTGACGCCCGGAAGGGAGAGTGACGGCAATTCGACATTGGACGACGAGAAACACACATACGCCGGCTCTTCTGACGCCGGTCGCCAAAGCCGCAGCAACCCTGCAACAGATCGGACGGGAAGGAGAAAGAGATGAAGGAAAGAACCGTTGAAATGTTCGAGGCGGCCAGCCATCGTCTCGCATACGCCGGCCTCAAAGCGGGCGATCGGACCTTGATTATAGCCGATACCTACACGCACCAGCCGCTGCTGGATGCCGTCTACGCCGCGGCAATCGCTCTGGGTGCAGACGTGACGGTAATGACATTCCGCGCACGCCAGCAGCCCTTCAACTGGGAGCTGCCACCGATCATAGAGAACGCGATCTACAACGTGGATTTCACCTACTCTGTGATGTCCCAGGGCTGGTTCTACAATGTCTCCTCCGAGCGCGTGCGCGGCCACATGCGCAAGACGGGAAAGAAGTTCGCCATGTGGGAAGGCAAGCCCCAAGCCGAGGGACACTTCCTCGCCCTCCTCCCCGGCAACGAAGAGATCATCAAGCGCAGCAGGATTATCGACCGGTTGCTGCACGACGTCGGCATGATCCGCGTCACCTCAAACCTGGGAACCTACCTCATCATGGAGCGCGGCGACCCGAAGAAACAGCTGATGAACACTGCCGAAGGGCAGACGAACTACTCGCCCCTGAGCCTCGAATCGCGCATGGCAATCGCCAAGGGCGAACATCCACCCATGTACGAGGTCGTTTCGGGCACGCTTATGTTCCAGGGCGCCTACGTGACCAAGTGCCCAGGGCCGCATGGTCACTCGAGCATGGTCCGCGAGCCTATTCGCATGGAAATCGACAGCGGCCGTATCATCTCCATCGCCCGCGACACCGAGCACGGCATCTTCCTGGACGACTGGTTCCGCTCCTGGGAGGATCCGGCCGTCTACTACATCGACCACTTCAACATCGGCGTAGACCACCGCATCAGGCTTGAAAACCTCGACAATCTGTCGGTCCACTTCAACTACGGCGGTCTGCTCTTGGGCTTTGGCATCAGTTTCTCTTCGAATCGCGGCGACCTCGGCGTCTTCCGCGCCAACGGCCACATCGAAATACACCTTACCGGTGCAACCGTCTTCTTTGACGAGAGCCCCATTCTGGTCGATGGCGAGTTTACGCGCAGTTCGGGCCTGCGGGCGCACAACCGAAGACCCGGCACCGGCTCCGCCTGGACGGAAGTAGAGGGACACGTACTGCCCGAGCAGCCCGACTTCCACAGTTGATCGACAACGCGGCGAGAGTCCGCGTTTTTCTGGAGCAATCCCTCAAAAGCAGTGGTGGGTACAGCAGGTATATCGGACTGGCCGGGCTGTACTGACAACATCTGACTCGCCGTAGAAGGAGAGAGAACCATGGACCACCGATACGCCGATTTCTACGCTCTGGCCGGCGCCTGGTACAGACGGTGCAACATAAGCCCGGGAGAAACCGTGCTCATTGCCGCCGACTCCGGCACCGATGATAGGGCGATCGACGCATTCTTCAGTGTGGCTTCCTCGTTGGGCGCCGAGGCGATCGTCGCCATGTGCCAGCGCCGCGGAAAGCCGTTCAGCGACGTTCCCGAAGTCGTCGAAAAGGCCATGCTCGAGGCCGACTTTATTCACCAGCTCACGACCTGGCCGTGGTCGTACAGCGAGTCCCGCGCCAGGGTGATCCGCAAGATCCGGGCGACGGGGGAAGGCCGCATGACCTGGTACGGCGGGCGGGAGGAGCACCTGCGCACACCGCCCGACGAACGCGTGATCGAGCGGACCAAGCGCGTAACCGACCTGCTCAACGAAGCGAGCGAGGTCCGCATCACCTCAGAGCTGGGCACAGACTTCAGTTTCAAACGCGGCGACCCCGCACAGTATCCCGTGTTGCGGCATGGCGGCGACTGCGACCAGCCGGGACGGATCGGCAGCTTGGCGGGTGGCATCGCCTACATGGGCGAGGAAGGCTCCGCCAACGGCGTCCTCTATGTCAATGGCGCGCAAGAGGCATTCGACAGCTTCGGCTCGCTCTCAAAGATGCTGGAGGATGTCGTCAAAATGGAGATCGAGAAGGGCTACATCGTCGACATCGACACAAGCAATCGCGAAGGAAGGCGGCTCGACGCCTGGCTCAAGTCATTCAACGACCCCGAAATGTACATGTTCATCCACACCAATATCGGCCTCGACCACCGCGCCGCGCTGCGCGCCCGGCCCGGCGGTGTCACCTATTCGCACAGTGCCTGGGGCTGCATCATCACTGCGTTCGGGATGAACTACAACCCGCTCTTCGGCATGTCGCACAAGGCGCCCGCGCATCTCGACCTGATGACGACCGGAGTAAACTATTTCGTCGACGGCTTGCAGGTATTGCGCGACGGCGTACCCACAGAAGAGGCCGGCCTGGCCTGAAAGGAAGAAGCGCCCCGTGGCCAACGCAAACGAACTGATGAACAGACCTCTGTTTGAGGCCACGCTGCTGGAGAGCGGCGTTGACGCCCTCGTCTGCCTTCATCCCAAGAACATCTTTTATACGACCGGCTACCCGATGGCCCTCAGCCATGCCATCCATCAGCGCCCCTCCGGCCCGCGCAACGGCATCGCCGTCTTTACGCCCGCAGGCCAGCCGACGTTGATCGTCGGCGGAAACGAGGAACGGGTTACGCGCGAGCGTGCCCGGGTAGAGGACATCCGTGTCTACGCCGAGTACCTCGACTCACCGATGGAGGAGCTGGCCGCGGTGCTGCGGGAAAAAGGCGCTGCCCAGGGAAAGATCGGAATCGAAAAGGAGTACTTCTCCGCCGCCTTCTACGATGAGTTGCAGGCGCTGCTGCCGCAGGCAACTTTCGAGGCCTGGGACCGGCAGTTCGAAGCCGTGCGCGCCATCAAGACACCGCAGGAAGCGGCCCTGATGAAACGCAACGCCGACCTCATGGACGACGCCTTTCTTGAGACCTTCGAGTCGATCCGGGTCGGCGAAACGGAGAAAGAGGTCCAGGACCGCCTGATTCTTGCCTTGCTCCGGCGCGGCGCCAGCTCGGCAGACGGCATCTTGCAGGCGGGCCAGGAAGGGTTTGTCATCCATCGTTGGAGCGACGACCCGATTGAACGCGGCCAGATAATCTGCACCGACTTTCTGGCCGCCTTCGACGGCTACTATGCCAATCAGTCCCGCGTCGCAGTTGTCGGACCGCCCAATGCCGAGCAGGCCACGATCTACCGTCAGATCCTTGAAATCCACCGCGAGACAGCGGAGGAGCTGTTGCGGCCCGGCACGCCCGCCCGCGACATCTATTACCGCTGCAAGACGCTTCAGGAAGAACTCGGCATCTGGCACCATCGGGCCCTCTTGGGCCACAACATGGGCATCTGGGTCCACGAGGACCCCATGCTCGTCGCCGGCGACGAACGCGAACTGCAGGAAGGCATGATCGTCGTCCTGGAGCCGCGCTTCTACGGATACCAGATCCAGGACGTATTCCAAATTACCTCCGGCGGACCCCTCCTGCTCTCCGACCGGTTTGACACCGACGAGCTGTTTGTTGTTGGATAAGAGAGAATCATAGCGGCGCAGCGGCACTTTCCGGGTCGACATTGGATGATCGGCGCACTGCGCGGACACGGCTCTGCATACTCGCGGCGGCGGCAATCCCGGCCGCGAGGAAAGTTAGCGGTACCGTTGTTCGCGCCGGTCCATCGCCTACGCCCGACAGTCGGCGCCGCACTACAACTGTTCCGGGCAGGCCTGGGCGCTGCCTGCCTGCACTATCGAGGGAACGCACGGCTTTATGAGCGGGTACGATGTTGTAACACTGGGCGAAACGCTGCTGCGTATGGCGCCGCCGGGCCATCTGCGAATCGAGCAAGCTGCCTACTTCGCGTTGGAGGCGGGCGGCACCGAATCGAACACGGCTGTCGCGCTGGCCCGGCTTGGCGTTCGCACGGCGTGGCTCTCCCGCCTGCCGGATAACCCATTGGGACGGCGGCTGGCCCGCACGCTGATGGGCCACGGCGTGGACACCTCACACATAATCTGGACGGAGGAGGACCGGCTCGGCCTATTCTTCGTCGAATTCGGCGACGGCGCCCGTCCCACTTCCATCATCTACGACCGCGCCAATTCTGCCGCCAGCCGCATGACCCCCGCCGAGCTGCCAAGCCAGTTGTTCACCGCGGCCGGCGGCCGCCACCTGCATCTGACCGGCATCACGCTCGCCATCAGCGAGAGCGCCGCGGCCACCGCCGCCAAAGCCTTGCAGCTGGCAAAAGAGGCCGGATGGACCGTCAGTTTCGACATCAACTACCGCGCCAAACTGTGGACGCCGCAGCAGTCCCGCCGCGGCTGCCAGCTCTTCGCCGCGGCCTCAGATATTCTCTTCGCCCCAATCCGCGATGCCCAGACCCATTACGACCTGCCCGACTCGATATCACCTGAAGACGCGCTCGCAGCCATCCAGCGCGAGTTTCCACGCACGACGGTCATTCTTACCCTGGGCGCGGACGGCTCGATCGCGGCAGAGCCCGGACGCCCTCCCGTGCGCCAGGCGATCTTCCCAGGCGGCGGCAGCGTGGGGCGCATTGGCGCCGGTGACTCCTTCACCGCCGGCGTCCTCTTCCGCTACCTGCAACGCGACGGCGGCGACTGGTTGCCGGACGCTCTGCGCTGGGGCGCTGCCGCCGCCGCGATTAAATACACAATTCCCGGCGACATGGGACTTTTTGAATTGAAGGAGGTGGCCGCGCTGGTAGCAAGCGGCGGCTTCCGCGAAGGTGTCCGTCGATAGACCGGCGGTTGGCAGTGCCAGAAAAAAATCTTCAAAACTACTATCAGATCCTGGGCGTAAATCGCAACGCCACACAAGAAGTGCTGGACGCCGCCTACCGGCGCCAGGTCCGCCTGCACACGGGAGAACAGCTAAACGACGTCGCTCTCGTCGCCGGGACGGAACCGTCAGACCCTTTTCTGGCCCGCCTGGATGAGGCCTATCGCCAGCTTTCCAATCCTCTGAAGCGCTGGAGCCACGACGAGGATCTGCAAGAAGCGCAACAACATCCCGTGACCGATGAGGACCTGGAGCGGGCTCGCAAGCGGATCGGCCCCTCTGATGCCTGGCTGTCCTATCAGCGCCTCGAAAACGGTTCTCTATACATTCGCGTGGGCTGGGCGGCCGACTTCACCGCCATTCACAACGCGCTCTGCAACGCCATCCCCGATTCGGGCCGCGCCTACAATCCCCGCCTCAATGAGTGGCGCATAAACCCGGCATATGACGCCGCGCTGGCCGAAATCTTCTCAAACTTTGAGCGGGCCGACGTGCGGAACGCTCCGCCGGAGATCGGCCCTACCTATAAGGGCCCGGCCTTCAGGCCCTCGAAACAACATATATATCGCGCCTGGAGAGGATGGCCCCTCCTTATCATCTGCGGCCTCATCGTCGCGACTGTCGCGGCTCTGCTGTTCCCGGCAAACCGCGTCGTGCCCGTCACGGCGCAGGCGACCGCGACCGCCCTTGCGCTTGTCAGTTCCTACCCGCCGCTGGAGAGCAATTTCCCCACCGCAACGCCCAGGCCGCCCAGTTCACTGACCGGCACGCTCCTGCATCCGTCGGTCAACCTGCGAGAGCGGCCGGAGGTCGATGCGCCCGTTCTGAGACTCCTCAACAACCAGCAGAGCCTGCGCGTTTTCGGACGGCTCGATGATAGCAGTTGGTATGCCGTCGCCGCCGACAACGAGACCGGTTGGATGGCCGCGTGGACAATTGACGTCGACGGCGAGCCTGAAAGACTGACCGTCTTTGCCCCTGACGAGGCCCTCCCCGTATTGGCCGCTCAAGACCCAGACACAGACCCCTCCGAATGACCTGCGCCGCCTTTTCTCTCAGCCGACAAATCGCTACTTTTCGATTGCAGACGATAGGGATACAATAGAATAAACGTCGATCGAATGAAGAGAGGCGTAAGTGGAGAGAGCACCTCGTTCTCCATCCTCTCTTCATTTTTTGTCTCTCCAGATTCATACACAATTTCGCCGGTAATGAGAAAACCTGAAAGAAAGAATGGTCCGTACGCTCCTCCTTCCCGTACCGACAATCACAACAACCTGATACCGCGCGGCGTGTTGTCGGCAGTTATTTTGATCGCCATCTTTCTTGTTTACCGGGTCCAACTGGACGGCTCGGCTGCGGGCGAGCCGGTTGCAAGAGCGCATCAGGAGATAGAATCGGGAACCGATGCCGAGCCTACCGCGACGCCGCCCGCCGGCGCCCGCCAAGCCGTCAAGGCGACTCCCCAAACGGAGGAACAGAGACGCGCCGGCGCCCGCAGCGAAGCCTCCCCGCCGGTTTCCGATGTCGGTATGGTCAAGTCCTTCAGAGTGAACGACCCGCACGCCTACGTTTACACCGTCCGAAACGGCGAATTCTGGGATCTGATCGCCGGCAGATTTTACTCGACCACGGAACGCCTCAAAGAGGCCAACCTGGAACTGTGGCTCCTGCGAGGCGAAGAGATCCAGCCCGGCGATCAGATGGTTATACCCGGCTTGGCAGCCGCTGACATGATCCCGCCGACCTTGTACTCAGTGGAGGACGGCGACTCCTGGGACAAGATCGCTGACACCTTTTCGATCACCTTTCTCGACCTGCTGCTTGACAATTTTGACTTGTGGGCGCGACGCGGCGTTGACATCCAATCTGGGGACGATATTACCATTACCCATTTGCCGCCCGCCCTGGCGAAATTCTCCGCCCGCTCCGGCAGCGTGAGCACGGCGCTGGCCGCGGCCGACACGCAGACAGATTCTGCAGTTGAGCCGCCTTCCAGTGAGCAAGGCACCTACGTGGTACAGCCGGGAGACACGTGGGAACTCATCGCCGCCGAAGCCGGCGTCAGCGTACTCTCTCTGAAGAAAGTGAATCAAACGCTTGCCGACCGGGCGCTCCAGCCAGGGGATGTCGTCCGCGTCTCCTGGTTCCTGCATGTCGCGCTGATGCTCCAGAAGGCTAAACCGCGCGGCGCCTTCACTGCAGCCGACTTTGCCGACCTGTCGCAAGTCGAGTTGGATGCGCTCTCCGCCCGGGGGCTGGCCGTCTACAAGGAGCAGTACTGCGGCGTCTGCCACCAGCTCGACTCCGCCGGCACACGCGGTATCTTTGGCCCCCCTCACAACGACATGGCCAACCTGGCCGCAGCCCGAATCCAGGACCCTGCCTATTCAGGCACGGCCGCCGACATATACGCCTACCTGTACGAAAGCATCGTTGAACCCGATGTCGACTATGTCGAGGGTTTTGCGTTGTCGCAACACCGCATGCCGACTTACCGTCATATTCCCGATGAAGATTTGGAGGCGCTCATTGTTTTTTTGGCTGATCAATAGTTGACGCGCGCACGCCCATCGTTTGCACTGTGCTTCCGCCATTTCACCTGAACTGCAACAGCAAGCCACCCATTCCGGACGCCGCGGATGATTTGCGCGTACTTGAGCAGGCAAGGCCGACGAGAGGAGGAGCCAATTGAAGGCTATTCGTATTTCTATTCATGTGGTTCTGGCGGTTTCCCTCGTGTCAGTCCTGTGGATCGCGACCGAGATCGTGACGGCACAAGAGAGGGAGAGCGGAGGCACCGTAATTGTGGACGGCCTGAACGGTCCACAAGGCGTTCTGGCCATTGATGACGGCAGCATCTGGGTCATCGACGTCGGATTGGGCGGCGACAAGGTTGTGGAGGTCGGCGGCCTAGATCCCAACACAAACGAAATCATCAGGGCGACATATGGAAATACCGCGCGCGTTATTCGCGTCACCCTTGGCGGCCAGCCACAGCTTGTGGCGACCCTGCCCTCTATCTTTCTCGGCAGCGACATCGTCGGCGGCGCCCGCCTGACGCTGCTTAACAACGAGATGTATGCCACGGCCGGCGTCTGGCAAGGGGTTGCCAGCGAAGAAGCGCTGCCGGATACAGCGGCGGTTCTGCGCATCTTGCAAGGTTCGGTCCTGGAGGTCTTCCCGCTGTGGAAACTGGAAAAGGAACAGAATCCGGACGGCTTCGTCCTTGAGTCCCATCCTTACGGCCTGACCGCCGGGCCGGACGGTTTTCTCTACGTCGCGGAGGCAGGCGCAAACACGCTGGTGCGCGTTGACGTGGTCAACCGCACGGCCGAAGTCGTCGCCGTCTTTGAAGGTATTCCCGGGCCCCTCCCCAACCCCTATCGCGGCGGCGCGCTCGAATCGGATCCGGTCCCAACGGGAGTCACGTTCGGCCCTGATGGCCGCATCTACGTCTCGCTCCTGCCCGGCTTTCCCTTTCTGCCAGGTTCTGCCAAGGTCGTTGTCGTAGATCCAAACTCCGGCAACGTAGAGGACTACGCCACCGACCTGACGATGTTGACCGACCTTCGCACCGGCCCGGACGGCGAGCTCTATGCTGTCCGCTTCGGCATCTTTACCGACGAAGGTCCCATTCCTAACAGTGGCGCGGTGATCCGCGTGGGGCCGGGCGAGTCTTCCCGGGATATCATCACAGGGCTGCCTTTCCCCACGTCGGTCGATTTCGACGTGAACGGCAACGCTTACGTCACGATCAACGGGTCCAGCGTCGGCGTGCCGGGCCGCGGCGCTGTGGTCCGCTTCGACAATGTCGCGGACAGGGACGCGCCCACAATTCGCTTCGTTGAGAGCGCAACCAGAAACCTGCAGGAACCTGAATTCGTTGCCGGCTGCGAAAACCTCCCCGACCATGACGCCGTAACCAGCGCGCTGACAACGATCGTGGGGGGCGGCAACAACGGTGGCCTGGGCAACCACGTCTGGGCCACCGTCGTCGACCGCGACGGCGTCACATGTGTGGTTACATTTTCCGGAGCCAACAGGGGGTCGCAATGGCCGGGGGGTCGCGTTCTTTCAGCGCAGAAGGCCAACACCGCCAACGCCTTCAGCCTTCCGCGCCTGGCCTTCTCAACAAGCAATCTCCATGCCGCAACCCAGTCCGGCGGAAACCTCTACGGACTGCATGACAGCATTCCCCTCGACACCTCTGTCGCCTACGGCGGCGACGCCTCCCGCTACGGACAGACGGGGGACCCGATGGTGGGGCTGAAACCGGGCGGCTGGAGCCGGGCCGGCGGCGGGCTGCCGCTGTACAGCGAGACCGGCAGCCTGCTGGGCGCCCTGGGCATCAGCGGCGACACCTCCTGCGCCGATCACATCGTCGCCTGGAAGGTGCGCGATACGCTCCGCCTCGATTACATTCCCGCTGGGGTGAGCGCAAGCGCCGACGACAACATCATTTTCGACGTACAAACCGACGGCAGAAGCCTGAGCGGATTCGGACACCCTCTATGCGGCTTCGACGAAGAGCAGATGGCAGAGACGCTGCCGGCCGAGTTTCCCATTGGATCGAACAATACGACCAATCAGTAGCGCCCGAATATCTGCAGATCGACCCTGAAGGAGACAATTCATGGCATTGAGTCAGAAGCAGATAGACGCCTTCAACCGAGACGGTTTTGTCATCGCGGGCGGACTCCTCGATGACAAAGACCTGCAGCCGCTGATTGACGAACTCAGCGACTGGGTTGACGCGCGCGCCCGGGAACTGTTTGACGAGGGGGAGATTGCCGAATTGCACGAAGACCAGCCTTTTGAGACCCGTTTCGGGCTCCTCTTCGGTCAGAGCAAACGCATGGATGAGGAAATGGACATCATGCACGCGCGCGGCCGGGCTATGTTCGATTTTCTGCACAACCCAAAGCTGCTGGATGCGATCCAGTCGTTCACCGGGCCGGAAATCGTCTGCAATCCGATCCAGCACCTGCGCGCCAAACCACCAGAGCGCTTCGATCCCAACAACGGGCCATCGCTTTACGTCGTACCCTGGCATCAGGATGCCGGCGTAATGATGCCTGAAGCGGAAGGGTCCAATATCGTCACCTGCTGGCTGCCGCTGGGAGACGCCACATCCGAAATGGGATGCGTGGAGGCCCTGCCGGGTGTCCACCGCGACGGCTATCTTCGCCACCAGGCCGAAGGCGGCACGACCATTGCGACGAATGTAATGCCAGACCTGTTGCAGGACGTCGAACCGCGCTCGCTGGCCTGCGCCAAAGGAGATGTGATCTTCCTGTCACGTTTTACGCCCCACCGCTCCACCCCAAACCGGTCCGACAAGTGCCGCTGGTCTCTCGATCTACGCTACCAGACCACGGGCCATCACACAGGCCGCACCGCGCATCCGGAATTCGTCGTCCGCTCACCAAGCAAGCCGAGCACAGTAATGGGTGATGTAGAAGAGTGGCGACGGTTGTGGACCGACGCCTTCGAGAATCCGCGTGGGACCGCCTCACACCGCACGGAGTAAGGCCGAAGCACACAGTTCGCAGGTGGAAGAGGGGAGAAAATGAGTAACACACTGAGCTCGGATGAGCACAGACGTCAGGCAGAAGAGGAAAAGGGAAGCATTGCCTTTGCGGTCGTGACCGTTTCCGATTCGCGCACGCCGGAAACCGACCGCAGCGGACAGGCCATCCGCCAGATGGCGGAAGACGCAGGTCACCAGGTGATTGCCTACCGCATCGTGCGCGACGAACCGGACGAAGTGGCCGATGCCCTCGAAGCATTCAGCGGCAGCGGCGCACAGGTGCTCGTCTTCAATGGCGGCACAGGCGTTAGCAAACGGGATCGCACCTACGATGTCCTCTCGCAGGCATTGGAAAAGGAGTTGCCCGGCTTCGGCGAGATATTTCGCATGCTCAGTTACGACGAGGTCGGCGCGGCCGCCATGCTCAGCCGCGCGACCGCCGGCACCTACCGAGGTTGCGCCGTCATCAGCATGCCCGGGTCGACCAACGCCGTCAAACTGGCGATGGAAAAACTGATCCTGCCTGAAATTCAACATTTGGCATGGGAAATCACTCGCTGACAGCGTACAGGAGGGTACAGAGGGCTCGAGGTCCGTGGGGCTGTCTTCGCTTCCCAGACAGGTCCCGCCATTACTCCTCTCCCCCGCACCGTACTACGGCACGATTCGAAAACACAGTTGTCAACCGAAATCCAATGGGGATTTCCAATTGGATCTTTTTTCACTTACAATAGGATAATGCCCCCGGGCACGGAATGTAACTGCTGAGGCAGAAAAGGAACCCAAACGCTGTCTCCACTGCAGGTGCCAAAATCTAAAATCGTCCAGCGTGACTTGCCAGGAAGACTCGCCCAATCGCGGTTGCACTCCAGCCCTAACCTGATCGACACTCAATCCAATTGTTGTCCAATACAGCAGTGCCATGAGAGAAACCTTGCAACGCTTTCGGCCTTTTGCAATCTTAATCTGCATCCTCTTTTCGCTGGCCGCCTGTGGGGACAACAACCAAGAGCCGACCGCGACGCCCACTCAGACAGTTGAATCGAGCGCAGCGCCCACCGACACGCCGGTCCCCCCGCCCCCCACCGATACGCCCGATCCGCCAGCACCTACACCCCAGCCGCAAGAGACGGCTACACCAACCAGCGAGAGTGAACAGCCCGATGAAGGCGGTTTCCTGCCGGCCACGATGGAGAGCCCCGACTTTGGTACACAGGCATTTCTCTGGTGGCGGCCCGAAGTTGCGAGTAGGGACCTGAATCTGATCGGCGAAGCAGGATTTCACTGGGTCAAGCAGACCTTTGCCTGGGAGACGATAGAGGGCTACGGCAAAGGACATCTGGACTGGTCTTTTTCGGATCGCGTAGTGCAGCAGGTAAACGACACCAATCTCAAACTACTTGCCCGCGTCTCGATCGATCCGCAAAAGAGAGATTTTTGGGCCGGTCTGCCCCCCGACAACGCCGACCACTTCGCCGACTACGTCTTCGCCCTCGCCAGCCGCTACAGCTGCAAGCCTGGCGCGGTAGGCTGCATCCAAGCTTACCAGATTTGGAACGAGCCCAATCTGAGCCGCGAGTGGGGGCACAAGCGGCCGAACCCCGCCGAATACGTCTTCTTCCTTGGCAAAGCCTACGATGCTATCAAGCAGGCAAATCCGAACGCCCTCGTCATCAGCGCCGGCATGGCGCCAACTGGCGACGATAATGAGAGCGCCATGCCCGATGTTCTCTACTATGAGCGCATGTATGAGGCGATAGGGGAAAGCAGCGACGGCTACTTCGACGCATTAGGCGTTCACGGCGTGGGGTTTGCCGCCCCGCCGGAACTGGAACCGGAAGTCGCGGAGTCGGACAAGCAGTTTGGCGGGCATCGTTTCTTCAGCTTTCGCCACGTGGAGGATATACGCGCCATAATGGAAAAGCATGGCGACGCTGAAAAACAGATAGTGTTGTTGGAGTTTGGCTGGACAACCGACCAGGTCAACCCCAAATACAAATGGCACGGGGCCGACGCGGGCATCGATTTCAATGTTCAGGCGGAATATCTCAAGCGCGCCTTCACGTGGGCCGAGGAAAACTGGCGCCCATGGATCGGTCTCATGAGCCTGATTACGATGCCCAATCTCGAATGGCTCAGCGATGGCAATCCCAAGGACGAGGAGCAGTACTGGTGGGGCATTATGGAGCCAAGCCCCTGTTGCGGCGCGCCAACCTTCCGTCCGGCCTACATTGAGTTGTGCCGCTATCTGAACGCCAAAGATGGGCTGCTGTGCATGCATACCCCGGAGGGCCGCGTCGCACAAGAGGGCTAGAAAGGTGGTGCGAACTCAGCGCTGAGGCTGGCTCGTGATCTCCTGAAAGATCTGAATGGCGTCCTCCAGGACACCGGCGACAAGGTCGGTCCAGTCCGGACCGCCCGCCAAGGACGCAATTTCAAATGCCGATGCATCCGGCCGCCAATTTTTGTCCCCATAGTACCAGCCATAGAGACCAGCGGCAATCACCAGGGCAAAAAAGATTCGGTTAAGCCAGCGGCTGCGGCGATGGGAACGGCCCATGATCTGCGTATGCCGGTGAGTGTGCCGGGCTGGTGAGTGCGCGACGGCACGCCATAGTCAGTTCTGCTTTTACGCATACCGCGCAGCAGTAGCAGCTCTCGCATCATTTTGCTGTATCGCCCAGGATTTGCAAAATACGCTGACGATGATATACTCGGCGCTGGTTCTGCCGGCACGATTGCGACGTTGCCGGCCCCACCCGGGCGAGTAGCTCAGCTGGTTAGAGCGCACGGTTCACATCCGTGAGGCCGGGGGTTCAAGTCCCTCCTCGCCCACCACAGCACCACCCCTTGCGGTTTTCTCCCCGTTGCTCTCCATT
The DNA here is from genome assembly GCA_034428395.1 of Caldilineaceae bacterium. GTDB lineage: Bacteria > Chloroflexota > Anaerolineae > Caldilineales > Caldilineaceae > Bin5. The sequence goes on along the minus strand of DAOUHX010000461.1, from coordinate 16,463 downwards.
ACCCTCGTTGACGAGCCGCACCCTGGCTAACGAACTGAAACTGAACGAGACCTTGCGCCACTGTTTCACCCGGACTGATGGCTTCGCTCAAGAAAACGGTCTATGAAATAATTGAAGAGGCCGAAGAGGGCAACCGGGCGAGTGAGATCTTCGATATAAGTCTCATAGTGCTGATCTCGCTGAACGTCGTCGCGTTGATCGCAGGCACGGTTGAAGAGCTTTTTCAGATTTCGCCGCGCGCCTTCCACCTCTTCGAACTCATTTCGGTCGCCGTCTTCTCGACGGAGTATATTCTGCGTGTATGGTCCTGCACAGAGGACCCGAAGTACGCGCATCCTGTGCGGGGACGTTTGCGATACCTTGTTTCCCCGCTTGCGCTGATCGACCTACTTGCGGTGTTACCCGTCTACCTCGTCTTTTTCGTAAACTTGCGCGGGCTTGACCTGCGCTTCCTGCGCGTCGTACGCCTTCTGGCGCGCGTTGTCCGCCTCAGCCGCTACTTCTCCAGCCTGCGGACCCTTGGCAGGGTCATCGAGACCAAACGCGGCGACCTTCTGGCAGTAGTTTCCGTCCTCTTTCTGCTGCTGGTAATGACGTCCTCGCTGATGTTCTTCGCCGAACACGAAGCCCAACCCGAAGAGTTCGCCAGCATTCCCAAGGCGATGTGGTGGAGCATCATTACCTTGACGACCGTCGGCTACGGCGATATCTTTCCTGTCACCGCGGCCGGGCGATTCCTGGCCGGCCTGATCGCGATCGTCGGCATCGGCCTCTTCGCACTGCCGGCAGCGATACTGGGATCCGGCTTCATGGAGGAGTTGGGAGATGAGCAGAACTCTCCAGCAATCTGCCCCCATTGCGGCGAGAGAATCCAAGACTAGCAGCGCTGCGCAAGCGGCGCGAAGAATCCCGAAAGCCAGTCCTCAGCGCCCGCTGAATCGCGGCGCCCGGCGCTGACGAAAGGCGGAAACTCCTTCCTGGGCGTCGGCAGTGTAGGAGGCCAAGCTTCCCGCGAGGCTTTCCAGAACCGTCCCGCCGTCCCCGCTGTCCGGCGCCGCAGCGTCAATGAGCTGCTTCGACATCTGCACCGCAACCGGGCCGTTGGCCGCAATCGCTTCGGCAAGCTCGTGCGATCGTTGCGCCAGTTGCTCTCCCGGCACAACCTCATTCACCAGGCCCCATTGTTCCGCCACCTCAGCATCCACTCGCTCTCCACTGAATATCATCTGCTTGGCCCGGCTCGGCCCGACCAATTGCCCCAATCGCTGCGTACCGCCCCAGCCGGGGATGATTCCAAGCTTCACCTCCGGAAATGACAGCTGCGCACCCGCCGCGGCCAGCCGCAGGTCCGCCGCCAGCGCCAGCTCCAGCCCGCCGCCGAACGTATAGCCATTGAGCGCCGCGACCACGGGTTGCGGCAGCCGCGCGTAGCGGGCGAAAATACGATGCCCGTCGCGAATCCAGCGCCGCCCCATGTCCAGCGGCGTCAGATCGCTCCACTCAATAATGTCCGCGCCGACGCAGAAGGCCCTGCCCGTACCCGTTATCAGCACGACACGCACTTCCCGCCTGCGGTCCAACTCATCTGCGTATTCCTCCAGCGCCGCCAGCATCTCCGCATTGAGCGCGTTCAGCTTGTCTTCGCGATTGAGAACGACCGTAGCGATCGGGCCGTCGATGGAAAGGTGGACCAGTTCCGTACTCATTCGCTCTCCTCCCGCTTTCGGGCCGTAGTGCCGACGGTCTGATTCAAGCACTCCACCGGCCGGCAATCCCCGCCTACAAGCCGTCCAAAGTTACATCGGGCGCTGGCAGCTCGCTGTCGGCCAGCGCTCCGATCACCACGGCGCCTGGCAGCACGCTCTGGACGCGCTTCGCCTCTGCCTCAGCCGCAACTACGACCATCCCGATGCCCATGTTGAAGACCCGGAAGGCCTCGACGCCGTCCATTCCGCTCCAATCCTGCAGGCGGCGAAAGACCGGAGGCGCCTCCCAGCTCCGGCAGTCTACCCGTGCCCGCAATCCCGGCGGCAGGATCCGTGGCAGGTTGTCCACCAGGCCGCCGCCGGTAATGTGCGCCAGTCCTTTGACCTCGACGCCGGCCTCCTTGAGACTGCGCAGCGCCGGCTGATAGGAACGGTGCGGCGCAAGGAGCGCGTCAAGCAGCGGCTCTCCGTCCTCCAGTGGTAGCCGCAGGTCCTTGCCCTCGATGACGCTGCGGATGAGCGAATAGCCGTTCGTGTGGGGACCGCTGCTCGGCAGGCCGATAAGTAGATCCCCGGACCGCATCGCCTCCCGCCGCGGCAGCAGCGCCTGCCTGTCGACCAGGCCAACGATCGTACCCGCCACATCGCACGAGCCGGCAGCATATACACCCGGCATCTCAGCCGTCTCGCCGCCCAGGAGCGCGCATCCCGCAACAAGGCAGGCCGCGGCCGCACCGGTTACGATTGCAGCGACATTTTCCGGCACGAGCCTGTCGACCGCGATATAGTCGAGGAAAAAGAGTGGCCGCGCGCCCTGTACCAGGATGTCATTTAAGCAGTGATTGACAATATCCGCGCCAATGCCCCGCCAGCTACCGTGCTCAGCCGCCAGTTTGACCTTCGTACCGACGCCGTCCGTCGAAGCCACCAGCAGAGGCCGTTCCGGCAAATCGGTCAGCGCGAACAGGCCGCCGAAACCGTCAGCTTCAGCCACCACCTGCGGCGTATGCGTCGCCCGCACCGCCGCCCGCATCAACTCGACCGCCCGCCTGCCCGCGTCAATGTCAACACCTGCAGCGGCATACTGGTCGGACGGCCTGCCTGCTGAGTCTCCGCCCCCTGCCGGCGGCATCGAAGACTGTCCGGGTATGAAGTTCATTCAGCTTGCTCGTCGATTGACTCTTTTCAGTTCACCTTCGAGGGGGGCCTGATTGGTGACGGCTTCATGGATGCGTCTGGCCTGACCAGATAAGACAGGACCGAATGAACACGAAACGATGCCACTCTGCGGTGAAGATTCAAAATGCAGACGTGCAAAATGCTTACGTTTCAAGGGCAATACGGCCCTGGTGAACTCTTTTGTAACGGAAAGTGCAACTTCATCAGGGAGAATCTGATTGGCCCTTCCGTGCTCCTGAATTTTCAGCACGTTATTCCCTGTATCGCACAGTTCTTCGACAACGGGCAATGGAAAGTTTCCATCTGCATACAAGCGCACCCTCGCTATACCATCTCGTTGTCGGCAATCTGCCGCTCGATTTCATCTTTGTTTGCCCGATAGTAGGACCAGGCGCTGGCAAGATCTTCGGCGCGCAGGTCCGGGTAGGCGCCGAGAATCTCCGACTCGCTCACACCGAGAGTTCGGCCCTGAACTAACAGCCAAACAGGAATTCGAGTACCTACAACGCACGGCTCGCCTCCCATTGCGCCCGGCACACTCTCAATGCCAGGCGAAACGCCGTCAATGTCGCGCGCAATCCATTGCAGCAACTCTGCTTTCTCGGCCGCTGTCATGTCGGGGATTAGCTCTCGAACTTTCTCTAACGTTGTCATTGGACCTGACTCCGAACACATGCCTCGCTACCCGTTTCCGGTCGCTTAACTATTGGCAGACGGCGCGATTGCCTGCACCCCTGGCCAGCGCCCACAAAGGCGTCGATTTAGAGTCGCTCACCCATACCTGAACCCTCGAATCCCAATCGCAAACAGAACTGCCGCCGCCGCCAGGAGGACGCCGACCTCCGGCAGCACATCGCCGAAGCCGCCGCTGTACCAGATCAGATCCTGGAATCCGTCCATCGCCCAGGCAACCGGCGACAAATGCCCAATCGTCCGCATGAAGTCAGGCACAATTTCCAGCGGCCACCACGCCCCGCCCAGCGGCGCAAGCGACAGCGACAACAGCAGAACAAAGCCCCTGGCCTGGCCCTCGCTCTTGATCAGCGGAGCGAGCGCGAACGTCAGCGCAGTAATGCACAGAACAAAGGCCGCCATGACCGCCAACAGCGCCAGCGGATCATCCCCGAAGTCCATCCCGGCGACGCCACCGACCACAAACACGATCATATATTGGATCATGCCCAGCACAAAGTAGACAACGATCTTGCTTCCGAGTATCTGCGCACGCGAGAGAGGCAGCGCCATCAGCCGTTGCAGCGTCCACTGCTGCCGCTCGCGCAGCAGGACCGCCATCCCGCCCAGCACCGTAAACATAACGTACAGCGACCCCATCCCCGGCGCCGACTGGTTGAACCCGTTGACGGAAGCGTCGCCGCCCTCCTCTTCTCCCCCGGTTTCGAAGCTTACCGATGCCGGCATCTCGATCAACTTCTGTTCCGCGTTTCGGTAGAGCGCGTCCAGAAACTCCCTTCGCACCGTCTCGTTCAAAGCCGGCAGATGGAGCCCGGCGGTCACGTTGTCCAGCAGTGCCCCTGCCACGCCGGCCGTCATCGACGCGCCGTTGACGCGTTGCAGCACCGCCTCCAGGCTCTGCAAGACCGCGTCCGGCTGTAGCGGGTCCGACATCGAATAGTAGTCGATGCTGGCTCGCTGGAACGTCTCAAGCGCGGTCGCGTAGCCTGCAGGGACGACGATCAGCGCTTCGGTTCTGCCCCCGCGAGCTCGTTCGATGGCACTTTCGAGGTCCGGAACTTTACCGTCCAACCTGCAAAAGTCATCGGCGTCGTTGTCCAGCGGGCACAGCACGAGAGCACTGTTGGTCGCGCGCAGTTCGTCGATCAGACGTGCCGACATGCCGCTCCCGTCAAGGTCGATTAGGTCAACCCGTAGCCGCGCCTGCCCTCCCCCGACGAACTGCCCCAGACTCCAGCCAATGACAACCGTAAGCAGGACGGGAATCACCAGCAGGCCAACCAGGTTGCCTCGTTGTGAGAAGAAGATTCGCAGGTCATTTGATACAATCGTCAGAATAGGTCGCATTGTCAGCAGCAACTCGAACAATCGCCAGATTCGAAGATCAACCGCCCATGCCCGGCCAAATCCGCCAGGATGACGTTACAGGTCCAGCCTCCGCTTGAACAGCCACATTCCCACAAGGAACAGGACGAGCCCCTGCGCCACCAGCACCAGCAGATTGAGCGCGATGTCAGGTTGCCCGCTTGCCAGCTTGGTAAACGCGTCCACGCCCCAGTATATCAGTGAGAACTGCGCCGCCTGTTCCGGGAGCGAGAATCCGAACGCTCCCCCCAGGACGGCAAGCCCAATGTTGAATAGCGGCCCGAAAAGCACGACCTGCTCAGGCGTCCGCGCCAGCCCGACCAGAAGAACGCCCACGCCCGATACACACATCGCCAGCGAAAGCGTTACCGCCAGAAGTAACCCAGCATTCGTCCCCCAAATCATAGACGGCTCGCCGACTACGATCGACGCGACAACGGCCAGCGCGGCCAGCAGGATCAGAATCTGCAGGAGAACTGTCACCAGATTCCCTGCCACCTTGCCCACCAGCAAGTAGAACCGTGGCGTCGGCGAAACTATCATTCGTTGCAGCGTCCAATGGCGCCGCTCCTCATAGATCGAATGGATGCCGAAGACGCCTGTGAAGAGAGCAAAAAAGACCGCCTGCGACGCTCCGATCGGGACGATTAGGCGCGCGAACGTCGGCGCCTGCTGCAGCGCATCCAAGGGCTGACGGGCGACTGTGATGTTACTCGCGCCCGGCATGATCAGACAGCCCAAAGGCTCCAGAACCGACGCATCAATGCCCTGCAGCGAGGCAAGCACCGCCGGAACGTCGACACTGCTCAGGTCCAGATTACTGACGTCGACGGCGCCGAGGTCGAAACTGTCAATGACTGCATTGGCCGAAGTCTCCACCGTGGCGCTCAACGCGACGCCTACGCGCACGAACTGGTTGACGATCCCCGCCGCGATGCTTGCGACGATGCGCGCCGAAATCGGACTGCCGTCGTTGCCGTAGACCTCCACGGTCCCTGCCGGATCCCCCAGCTCGGCGCGGACCCTTCCCTCACCATCCAGGAGGAACCGGGGAATCACCGCTCTGCTGAAATCCGGCGGTATGATCACCGCAGCCGCGTACTCGCCGCCGTCGACCCCGGTGCGCGCGCGGTCAGCGTCTTCAAGCTGCGAAGCGTCGAGCAAGTCGTCCAGCGTGCCCCCGGCGGAGAAGGTCGCGGGCGCCTCCCCTTCGCCATCGGCCAGCAGTCGGCATTCAATTTCGCCGAAATCGAACCCTCCACCGCCCTGGGTGTCGGCGTTCCCAACCGGCTGTGAAAGGAGGATCCCGGCGATCTGATCGCCAAAGTTGAGCACAGAACCGCTCTCCATCAGTGCTGCCAGCGTGACCGAAGAACCGCCGAATGGGAGCTCTACTTCCCCGGGATCAAACGGCAGCGCGTTGACGTCCGTGAACTGATCGGGCAGGCCCAACATCTCCTGAAAGTCGACGCCTTCGTCCAGATTGACGACGGCCACCCTGATCTCTGCAATTTCGGGTCTGTCCGATCCGCCGCCAACTCCCCCGAACGCCAGCCCGATGATCGTCGACAGCACAAGCGGCGTGGCAAACGAGAGCAGGATCAGATTCCGGTCCCGAAAGAAGATGTACAGTTCTTTGGCGGCAATTGCGAGGAGCTTGCGCATCAATCAGAGGATGAAGACTCGGCGGAAAAAGTTGCCCGCTCTTTGGGGTCAGAAGAACCGGAATCCGGGAGCTAGTCCCGCAGCTCGCGTCCCGTCAGCGCCAGGAAGACCGCTTCGAGGTCCGGCTCGCGCACAGCGACCGACTGGACTTCCAGTCCGGCGGAATGGAGCGCCTGTATGATGAGAGGGAGCGCAGTGCGGCCCTGTTCGGCAAAGACGGTGATACGCCCAGACGTAGATTCGCCGGAACCGACGCCGGCCGGCTCGGTTGTATCGTAGAGCACCCGTGTGACCAGGGCAACCTCTTGTTGGATACGCGCCGGCGTCCCATCCGCAACCTCACCTACGACCGTGAACTCCAACCTGTCCTCTTGGCCCACCTGCTGCGTCAGCTCCGACTGCGTGCCCATGGCGATTATCTCTCCGTGGTCCATGATGCCCACGCGGTCGCTCAGTTCCTGCGCCTCCTCCATCAGGTGCGTCGTATAAAGCACCGTCATGCCATCTTCGTCCCGCAACTGCTTGACCGTGTCCAGGATGCGGCGCCTGCTCTGCGGGTCGATTCCGACCGTCGGTTCGTCCATATAAATCAGCTGCGGCTTGTGCAACAGCCCGACAGCGATGTTGACGCGGCGTTTCATGCCGCCCGAAAAGGTGTCGACGCGATCGTTGCGCCTCTCGTGCAGCTCCATAAACGCCAGCAGCTCGTCGACGCGCCGGCTGAGCGTCTTGCCGCCCAGCCCGTACATTCTTCCGAAAAAGAGCAGGTTCTGGCGCGCGCTGAGATCGGGATAAAGCGCAATCTCCTGCGGCACAAAGCCCATCAGCCGCTTGGCCGCCATCGGCTGCTTTGTGATCGAGTGCCCCCCGATTACGGCGTCCCCCTCCGTCGGCGTCACCAGCCCGCTGATCATCGAGATCGTCGTCGTCTTGCCCGCGCCGTTCGGACCGAGCAGGCTGAAGATCTCACCGCGCCGTATCGCCAGGTTCACGCCCTTGACCGCCTCAATGTCTGAACCGTCGGCGCGTCGATAGGTCTTACGTAGATTCTGCGCTTCAACAATCGTTTCCATGGCACCGCCTTTTGTAACTCTACGGATGTGCACCTGAAACGTTTCGAAAGCACCCGATTCCGGCCCAGGCATTCGCCGTCGATGGGCGATCTAGGGCTGCCAATGCCATGTCAATTATGACGACAGCATGAATCATGGTCAATTTTGCCTTGTTGTCGGAAGCGCAGTACAATTGAGCAGGCAGCCGGCGCCGAAATGCAGCTGCCGCTTTCCTTATCTCTAATCGGGTCCGCTCCCGGCGTCCTCCCTGCGGGCGCGCGGCGGCTCACCATTTCTGGCAGTTCCTATGACTGCAACCCGTTCGACACTCACCCATCTCTCCTGCAGCCGCTGTGGCGAAGAGTACGAAGCGGACCGGTTGATGAACCTCTGCCCGGCCTGCGAAAAACCGCTGCTGGCCCGCTACGACCTCGCCAAAGCGGCCCAAACCCTGACGCGCGACTCGCTGGCAGATCGGGAATCCTCGCTGTGGCGCTACGAAGAGGTACTGCCGATTCGGACGCGGGCCGCACAGATCAAGCTCGGCGAAGGCTGGACTCCACTCCTGCACGCGCAGGCTCTCGGCGCGGAGATCGGTTGCCCTGACACGTTCATCAAGGACGAGTCCCTCAACCCGACCGGCAGCTTCAAGGCCCGGGGCCTGGTGATGGCCGTTGGCCGCGCCTACGAGTTGGGCGCGGCGGAGCTTGCCATCCCCAGCGCCGGCAATGCAGCCGGCGCGATGAGCGCCTACGCCGCCAAAGTCGGACTGCCTGCTCACGTCTACATGCCGCAGGACGTGCCGGCCGCCTTTCGCGTCGAGTGCAGCAACCTCGGCGCCGAGGTCACCCTCGTAGACGGCCTGATCACCGACTGCGGCGCCAAAGTGCGAGAAAAGGTCGCGCAGCACGGCTGGTTCGACGTCAGCACGCTCAAGGAGCCGTATCGCATCGAAGGCAAAAAGACGATGGGCTACGAGATCTGGGAACAGCTCGGCTGGCGCCTGCCCGACGTGATATTCTACCCGACCGGCGGCGGCACAGGTCTGGTGGGCATGTGGAAAGCCTTCGACGAAATGGAGCAGCTCGGCCTGATCGGCAGCGAACGGCCGCGCATGGTCAGCGTCCAGAGCACCGGCTGCGCGCCGATCGTGCGCGCGGTTGAGCAGGGGACCGAGTTCGCCGAACCCTGGGAGGGAGCGCACTCGCTCGCCGACGGCCTGCGCGTACCCTCCGCCGTCGGCGACTTCCTGATGCTCCGCGCCGTGCGCGAAAGCGGCGGCACCGCCATCGCGGTCGAGGACGGCGTGATGCTGCACGAGGCCAAACGCATCGGCAAGTGCACCGGTGTATTCCCCTGTCCCGAGGGCGCGGCAACACTCGCCGCCCAGATTCAACTGCTCGAATCGGGCTGGCTGCGGGGCGATGAAATTGTCGTCCTTTTCAACACCGGCAGCGGCCTCAAATACGCACACCTGTGGGCCTGATCGGCTAAACAGCCAACGACACGACCAACCGATTGTTGGGCAACTTCACACCAATCAGCATTCATCAGATTATCGAGGTGCAAAGTTGGAACAGATCAAACATCACAGGGCTGCGGTCGCCGGCCCGGAGGAGACCCACGAGAATCTGAGCAACGGCATCAACGCCATCGCCGATCTGCTGGCCCCAACCCTCGGGCCGGTCGGCGGACATGTCATCAACGAACGGGACGGGACCCGCGGGCCGGAGCTGCTCGATGACGCCGCCACCGCCGTGCGCCGCATCCTCAGCCTGGGCGACCCTCTCATCGACGTCGGCGCGATGCTGATGCGTCACATCATCTGGCGCATCGCCGGCCAGGTCGGCGACGGCGGCACCGCCACCGCCCTCCTTACGCGCGAGATACACCGCCAGACGCTAAAGATGATGACCGCCGGCATCGGTTATCGCGAGCTGGAAATCGGCCTGCGCGCCGCCACCGAGGCGGTGTGCGCACACCTCGAAGAGATTTCCATTCCCGTCGAAACCGAGGATGACCTCGCTATCGTCGCCCTCACCGTCGTCAAAGACCGCGACCTGGCCGCCACTATCGGTGAGTTGAGCTACCTTCTCGGCGCAGACGCACGCGTCTCCGTCGAAAAGTTCGTCTCACCCTACCTGGCGCGCGAATACCACGCCGGCGCCAACTACAAGGCCGAAATCGCCAGCTTCCATCTCTATACCGACCCGATCCGCAAGTGGGCGATCTACGGTGACTCCACCATCGCGCTGGTCGATGACACGATGTCCGAGGCCGACGAAACGATCGCGCTGATCGAGGCCGCCATGAAGACCGGCAAAAAGTCGCTCGTCATCATCGGCTCCCATTTCAAGGAAGAGGCGCTCCATGTCATGGTGCGCAACCAGACCGAGGAGAAGAAAAAGATCTCGATCCTCGGCGTCCAGATGAAGGAGATCGGGGACCCGCGCCGCATGGCCTTCCGCGACCTGACTACCCTCACCGGCGCCACCATCCTCGGTCGCAACTACTACGCCTACGCCGCCAAAGCAAAGGAGGCTGACCTGGGCGAGGCGATGCGCGTGCAGGTTGACCGCAAAACGATGCAGCTGCAGCCGTATCAGGGCCGCACCGCCGCGGTCCAGGAAACGGTTGACCAACTGCGCCTCCGGCTCGAAGGACTGCGCGTTGACGACGACGAGCGTTCCGAAATCATCAACCGTCTGGCCGCCCTTACCGGTGGAATGGGCGTGCTCAAAGTCGGCACCAATCTCAAGCAGGAACGCGACATCCTCTCCGGGCTGTCGGAGCGGGCCCTCACCGCCGTTTCGCTGGCACACAAGACAGGCGTCGTACCCGGCGGGGGCGCCGCCTTCGTCCATGCCCGCCGCGCCCTCGACGAACTCGAGCTGGAGGGCGACGAAAACTTCGGCGTCAAGGTCCTGCGCGACGCCCTCGACGCTCCCTTCCTGCAGATCGTCAAGAACGCCGGCATCGAGTCTCCTTCCGTGGCCGCCATCCACCTCGAGGAGGCCGGCCCGGGCTACGCCTACGATGTCGTCGGCAAGGAAATCGTCGACGCCCGCGAGACCGGACTCATCGACGTAACCGGCGTGCAGTCGGCTGTCCTCGAGACAGCCATCAGCGGCGCGCTCATGGCCCTTGGCACCAACACGATCGTTTACCATAAAGATCCCACCCAAAGCATGGAACCTTAGCCCCCTCTCGCGCCGCGCCGCGCATGAACAGTCCGGGCTTTTCCTTAGAGCAACGTGTTGAAGTCTATCCGCCACACGCCGACGGGCTTTTAAATCACTCCAAGTAAAGAGCAATCATGTCGATAATCCTTTCCCTATCAGAATATGACGGCAGTGTATGGGCCGCCGGTCCCTATGGGCTCTTTACGCTGGGCGAAGACGAGTTGACGCCGACGCCCCAGCCCATGGAAAGACTGACCGCCGCCTGCGCCCTCGATGACCGCATCTTCACCGGCGGCGCCCCTTTTGGCATCGCCTACCTCCTTGACTCGGCTGAACAGTGGCAGGCCGCCTGGCGCGAAGGCGCCGAAGCCGCAGTCCTCACGTTTTCCGCCGCGCCCGACTACGACGACTCAGGCGTGATCCTCGCCGGCAGCGAGGGTGACGGCGTTATGCGCAGCCGCGACCGCGGCATCCGTTGGATGCCTACCAATTTCGGCCTGCAAAACCTCACCATTCTCACACTTTCATGGGCCCCGCCCATGGGCGAGAACGCGTGGCCCCGCTGGCAAATCGTCTTCGCCGGGACCGAGGAGGGTATCTACCGCTCGCCCAACGCCGGCCTCGGCTGGAAACGCAGCCTCTCTGCCGACGCCGCTTACCAGACCATCGCGGTCGCACCCGACGTGCATTGCAGCGGCCAAGTCCTTGCCGGGACCGAAACAGACGGGCTCTGGCAGTCGACTGACGGCGGGCGGACATTCTCCGCGGTGGAGGGCGCGCCGGAACAGGTCAACGCCCTGGTCGCCGTCACATCCGCGTCCGCCGGTGACGCTCAGGTAAACTGGTTGCTGAGCGACGACACGCAGCTGTGGCGCTCAAAAGACGGCGTCGCATGGTCGCCGGTCGGCGACAGCCAACCTGCCCTTTGCATGCTGGAAGTCGGCGGCCGCATCTACGCCGGCGGCGAAGACGGGGTCGCCGTGCTCGACCCGGCCGGTCTGCAGGTCGAACGCCAGCTGCAGATGCCCGCAGAGCTGACCGGCGCCGCCTGAGACGAAATAGCGCGATCGTTGCACGCCGCGCCTGCGCCCGGCTGCGGCAACCGTTGCCCCTCCCTGAAGCGGCCTGCATCACCCCGTTTTGTCTGTATCCATCACGCGTGAACGCCGGAGTTCCCCATGCTTCTGATCGATGCCCACCTCGACCTGGCCATGAACGCGCTCCAGGGAAACCGCGACCTGACGCGCTCGGTCTATACGATCCGCGCCACCGAAAAAGCGGAGAGCGGCAAAGGGATGGGCGTGGGCACCGTCGCCTTCCCCGAGATGCGGCAGGGCCGGATCGCGCTCTCATTCGCCACCGCCATCGCCCGCTCGACCGGACGTCCAGCCCCCAATATCGACTACGACCACGCCACCCAGGCCTGCGCCGTCGCCCAGGGACACCTGGCCTACTACCGCGCGCTGGAAGACCAGGGCATCGTACGCATCATCACCAACCGTACCCAGCTCGACGGTCACTGGAAGGACTGGACCGCCTTTGATCAGGCAGGAGGCAGCCAACCCCCACTTGGCTTTCTCCTGTCGATGGAAGGCGCCGACCCAATTCTTTCCCCCGAACACGTCGAGGCTTGGCACAGCGCCGGGCTGCGCGCCATCGGCCCCGCCCACTATGGCCCGTGCCGCTACGCCGGCGGCACCGGCACCGAACTCGGCCTCGGCGACATGGGACCGGACCTCCTGCGCGAGATGGGACGGCTGGGCATTGTGCTCGACCTGACGCACCTATCCGACCAGGCGTTCTGGCAGGCCCTTGAGATCTACAACGGCCCCGTCCTCGCCAGCCACAACAACTGCCGGGCAATCGTCCCCCACCAGCGCCAGTTCAACGACGAGCAGCTGCGCGCGATCATCGAACGCGGCGGCGTCATCGGCATGGCGCTCGACGTGTGGATGGTGTCCACGAAATGGAAGGCGGGCCAGGCATGGAACTACGACATCATCCTGGAAGACATCGTCCCCCACGTCGACCACATCTGCGAGCTGGCCGGCAACGCCGACAGCATCGCCATCGGCACCGACCTTGACGGCGGCTTCGGTCGCGAGCAATCGCCCGCCGACCTCGACACGATCGCCGACCTGCAGCGCATCCCTGACCTGCTGCGGGCACACGGCTACGCCGACGCAGACATCGCCGCCATTTGTCACGGCAACTGGCTGCGGCTGCTGCGCGATGCTCTGGGAGACTAGAGATGGCACGGGGCCCTCTGTTCCTCGCAACAATGATTGTGATGGCAATCGCCCTTCTGGCATGCAATGCATCCGGCGACGGAGACGGCGCCCAGGACTCGACAAGCGATCCGTCTGCGGATAGTGCCCCAGCTATACCGACCGCCACGCCGCCACCCCCTACCGAAGAGCCCGTTGCAGAGGTTGATCCTTCAGTACAAGCTGCGGACCCGTCCGCTCCTCAGTTGGTCGCGCAGGGAGAAATCCTCTACCAGCAATACTGTGCCTCCTGCCACGGTGTCGATCTTGAAGGGCAGCCCAACTGGCGCCAACGCGACGAGAACGGCTTCTTGCCGGCGCCGCCCCACGACGCCAGCGGACACACCTGGCACCACCCTGACCAGTTGCTCTTCGACGTCACCAAGTATGGTACGACAGCCGTCGTAGGTAGCGGATACAAGAGCACTATGATAGGGTTCGAAGAGCAGCTCAGCGACGCCGAGATCTGGGCCGTGCTCTCCTTCATCAAGAGCCAGTGGCCGCCGAAGATTCAGGCCGCGCAGCCACAGTGATCGAATCCAGCTCCGGTTTTGCGCCCCTCTAACCGACCAACCATTGTTCTAAGCAGGGACGGGGAGACAGCTCGAATGCGTAAGGAAGTCTACACCGACAAGGGCGCCAAGCCCGCCGGCATCTATTCCCAAGGCATCGTCGCCGACGGGCCGGTCGCCTACATCGCCAGCCAGGGACCGCTGGACCCCGCCACAGGCCAACGGGTCGAAGGTGGCTTCCGCGAGCAGGCCGCGCGCGTCTTCGATAACCTCACGATCCTGCTGGAGGCGGCCGGCACCTCTTGGGAACACGTAACAAAGGTCGGCATCTATCTGGCCGATCTCAACGACTTTGCCGAAATGAACGAGGTCTACCAGCTGTACGTCACCAAGCCATACCCGGCCCGCACCACGCTCGGTTGCCAGCTGCCCGGCACCCTGATCTCGGCCGACTGCATCGCGGTTGTGCCGGAGTAGGTGCGGGGACCGCACGGAGCGAAGACATCAATCCCAGCCAGGAGAACGACATGACCTTCGACGAATTCAAAGCCAGCCTGTCCAACGACGCCCCGCCCGCTGGCATCGGCGCGCCGCTGCTCGCCCTCTGGATGGAGGCCGGCGATGACTGGGACGGCGCCCACGACGCCCTCCAGGGCCAGCCCGACGGCAATGGCTCGGCCTGGGTGCACGCCTATCTGCACCGCGTGGAAGGCGATCTCCCCAATGCCGACCACTGGTACCGCCGCGCCAGTCGACCTGCCAGCAGCGCCTCCCTGCCCGAAGAGTGGGAAGAGATCGCACGCGCGCTGCTGCAGGACTGAGCGTATCGCGTAGGCCGGCACTACTGCACGCCAGCGCTTCGTCCGCAGACCAATAGGTTTCCAGCCATGCCTTCAGCCTCTCTCGCGCCCTCTGCCCAACGCGTCCCGGTCTCCCGCATCCGCGCCCTGGCCGACGTCGCCTTCGGTATGGAGGACGTGCTCTTCCTGCAGTTCGGAGAGTCTACCCTGCCCACGCCGCCCTATGTCATCGAGGCGGTGAATCGGGCCGCGCAGGAGGGCTGGACATTCTACACCGCCAACCAGGGACTGCCGTCGCTCCGAGAGGCTATCGCCGGCCTTACCTGGCGGCTCCACGCCGTCAACGTCGACGCCACCGAAATCCAGATCGCCGCCGGCGGCGTGCAGGCGCTCAACCTCGCCATCAAATGCGTCATCGATCCCGGCGATGAGGCACTCGTCCTCAGCCCGAACTGGCCCAACGGCTCTGCCATGATCGAGATGTTCGGCGGCCGCGCCGTCGAGATTCCCATGGCGCGTCAGGGCCGCCGCTTCACGCCCGACCTCGACGCGCTGCAGGCCGCGCTGTCACCGCGCACGCGCCTCCTCCTTTACGCCTCGCCCTCGAATCCCCTCGGTTGGACCGCAACCGTCGCCGAACAGCAGATCCTGCTCGACTTCGCCCGCCGCCACGGCCTCTGGCTACTCGCCGATGAGGTCTACGAACGCATTTACTACGGTGGTAGCGCACACAGCGCCGCGGACACCGGTCAGCGGCAGGCCCGCTACGCCGGACAGCTGGCCCCGTCAATCCTCCAACTCTGCACGCGCGCCGACGCCGTTATCGTCGTCAACTCCTTTTCCAAGACATACCGCATGACCGGCTGGCGCCTCGGCTGGATGGTGGGCCGCGCCGATTTCGTGCAGAAGGCCGCCCAGCTAAACGAGTTCATCGTCTCCCACGCGCCGACCATGGTCCAGCGCGGCGGCGAAGCTGCCATCGCCCAGGGAGAAGATGACATCGCGGCTATGGTCGAGGAGTTTCAGGAGCGGCGCGACTTCGCTGCCAGCCTCTTACGCGCCACCCCTGGCGTCAACCTGCCCGAGCCGGAGGGGGCCTTCTATCTCTTCCCACAAGTAGAAGGCGTCGACGATTCGTACCAGTTCGCCCTCGATTTGCTGAAGAAGACGCACGTCGCCGTCGCGCCCGGCAGCGCGTTCGGCAACGGCGGCGAAGGCTCGATCCGCATCTGCTACGCGCCCGGTATGGATGTGCTCAGACCGGCGATGGAACGAATCTGCGATTTCGTTGCTTCGCAGGCAGCGAACCGCTAGTAATCTTACCCGGTCCAAGACCAACCACACGAGGAACAAGCATGAACCCGCAAGCGATCCTGGATGAGCTCAGAACAGTCGATACCCCTTCTATCACCAATGTCGTCGCCACCTACCCCAACGACCCGTTGTGCCTCGGCCTCTACAACCCCTGGACCGAGAACTGGTACACCGACCAGACGATCCGCTGCATGTACCCGGAGATGGGGGCCCTCGCCGGCTATGCCGTCACCTGCGTCTACGGCCTGCCCGACCCCAATTTCAACCGCCTCTCATTCATGGACGTCCTGGACGCCTTGGAAGCCTCCCCCAAGCCGACGATTCTTGTCCTGGAACAGAAGTTCCCGCCCCAGATCGCCGGCAAAGTGGGGCTGGCCGGCGGCAATATGACCGCGGCCCTGAAGGCAATCGGCTGCCTTGGCTGCATCTCAAACGGGCCGTCGCGCGACATCGACGAGATCCGACCGATGGGCTTCCAGTATCTGCTCAGCGGCGTCACGCCGGGCCACGGCGATATGGCCGTCCACTCGGTCAACGCGCCTGTGCACGTCGCCGGCATGGACGTGGCCCCGGGCGAAATTGTTCACATGGATGAGAATGGCGCCTGCAAGTTTCCCGCCGACAAGATGGAGAGTGTCCTCAGCAACGTCAAGCAGCTGCTGGCCGGCGAAGCCGACCGCATCGGCCGCCTGCAGAACGCCTCCACCGCCGCCGAACTGCGGGCGATC
>DAOUHX010000460.1:0-10860 GCA_034428395.1 Caldilineaceae bacterium | reverse complement strand
TTGTCCCAGGGGATTTGAAATCAATCACGCATGTCTCAGCAGGCGCACAAGCTCCAGGATGCCTGGCCTCTTGCCGTACATCAGCATGCCTAGACGGAAGATCTTCGCACCGAGCCAGATTATCAACGGCGTCGAAGCCAGCAGCACGGTGATGCTGACGGCCACGTCGATCCAAGGTATCTCGCCAAGCGGCAGACGCATCATCATAGAGGTCGGTGCGGTGAGAGGAAACCAGGAAAGCACGCGGACCACCATCGAGTCCGGACTATTGATGAATACGCCCATCAACATCATCGGGACCGCCGCGACAAGCGTGACAATGCCGGAAATCTGCTGGCTCTCCTGGAAGTTGCTTCCGAGCGTCCCGATCGCTCCGATCAGAACGGCGTAGACGGTATAGCCCAAAATGTAGTAGACGAGGGCTAGGACGAAGACCTCCCCGCGCGTGAACAACGGCACGACTATCCCGGCCAAGAGGGCGAGGCCGCCGCCCAGACCCGATGCAGATGCCAGCCAGACGAACACCTGCGTCAAGCCCAAACCGCCCAGCCCGATTATCTTTCCCGCCAGCAGCTGCTGCGGTGTGACCGAGGACAGGACGATCTCGATGACGCGGCTCGATTTCTCCTCGGCGACACTGCGAATGAGATAACCGGACGAGATGAAGATTGTCACCGTCAGGAGGATGGCAAATACGAACGGGACCACGTAGCTCAACACCTGGGCAGCAATTCCACCCCGTACCTGATCTTCCTCGTCCGTAAATTCGACTTGCGCGTCGTACGGGTCCAGCAGCCGCTCGCGCAGCCCATCATCCTCGATCTCTTCGACCAGGTGCGCCATGAAGAAGGACCGTAGCCCGCTCGTCCCGCTGCCGGAAAACCTGCTCTCCCCCGAAATCACCCGGACGTCTTCCTGCTCGGGATAGGCAGCGGGTACAACGAGGACCCGCGCTACAGTCTCGTCTTCGAGCGCAGCGCGGGCAACCGGCTCATCCGCATAAGCGATGAACGCTCTCTCGAACTGCGGCAGCACCGGCGTGAATTTGCCGGACTGATCGACAAGGGCCGTACGCCGCGGGCCGTCGTCGAAAAGTCGTACGATCGCGCCGCCGGCCTGCCGTCCGAAGAATAGGCTGACGAGCAGTGCGATCAGGCCCAGCGCCGGGACCAGCAGCGTTACAATGATGAAGTCCGGTCGGCGCACGTTAACCCAGTATTCATGCCGGGCGATCGTCAATACTTTGTCCAGTTCTTTGCCACTCCGCACTATCTGATTGGCCGGGCACGCCCGGAATAAGGTCCCCTTACTCTTTCTTCTCCTGTCCCTGGACGACTGCGACGAAAATCTCATTCAAGGGAGCGGCGGCCTGCTCGAAGCTCTCCACCTCGATGTTGCGCGCGACCAGCATCGACAGCAGATCTTGAGGGCCGACGCCGTCGAGAGTTAGC
Organism: Caldilineaceae bacterium; assembly: GCA_034428395.1. Taxonomy (GTDB): domain Bacteria; phylum Chloroflexota; class Anaerolineae; order Caldilineales; family Caldilineaceae; genus Bin5. The sequence goes on along the minus strand of DAOUHX010000460.1, from coordinate 9,409 downwards.
AGGGCTACGTCGCCACTCCAATCACAGCTGGCGACCCCGGGCAGATTATCTGGCAAATTGACGGCGCGCACGCGCACCGAGTTGGGGGCATAGTCTCTCTTTATCTGCTTCAACGGCCCGTAAAGAACCGCGCGGCCTTCGTTTATCAGCAGTATCCGGTCGCACAACTCCTCTACAAGATTCATCTGGTGCGCGCTCAGCACGATCGACTTGCCTTCGCTAATCTGAGAACGCATCAGCCCCTTGAGGAGCTCCACGTTAACCGGGTCTAATCCCTGAAACGGCTCATCCAGGATAAGCAGTTCGGGGTCGTGGAGCAGGCTGGCCACGAACTGCACCTTTTGCTGCATCCCGCGACTGAGCTCCTTGACACGCTTGTCGCCCCACTCTGCCAGCTCGACTCGCTCAAGCCAGGCCTCGACCCGCTGACGCGCGGTTGCAGTGTCCACGCCCTTGAGTCTCGCGAGATAGACGAGGACTTCCCTCACGCGCTGGTCCTTGTACAAACCTCGCTCCTCCGGCAGATAGCCGACCCGGTCACGGCTGCGGCCGGGCGGGCTCCCCAGCAGCTCGACCTCGCCGGAGTCCGCCTTGAAGATATCCATCAGGATGCGGATCGTGCTCGTCTTGCCCGCGCCGTTGGGACCGAGAAGCCCGAAGATTTCGCCTGGATACACTTCGAAGGTCAAGTTATCGACGGCGATAAAGCTTCCATACTGTTTTCGCAGTCGCCGGGCGGAGAGAACAGGGGCATCCATGAAACTGATCTTAAGGCAGATTGATCGAACTTGACGTGACCGGGCATCCCATTTGCTGGGAGTTTACAACGGCAAAGGTTCATCGAAGCAAAGCAACACATCTACCAATACGTGAGCGGGACCGGAAAGTTTCCGCCAATCCGCTTCCCTCCATCCTGCAGAGATCGCTGCCGCCCGCTGTATGGGCGCAATCTGCATAAGGCCACTCCAACGATTCGGCCGCGCTTTAGCATCGGATCACTCAATTGGAAAAATAAATGAAATTAATTAGCATAATCTCAAGGATCCTACCACACTTGCCCTTCAAGTTGCTCGAATAGACGAAAGCACTCGCAAACTGTAGCGTGCCAAACAAAGAAAACAGTGGCGAACGCTCGCAAACGCTCGTCAGCACTCACACGACCGCTCGCCCTCGCACACATTCACGACCCCATACCAACGCCAACCGCCCAGCCCGATTCGACTCGGGCAATGCGCAGCCTCTTGGAGTCCAAACAACTGCGCGTCTTCGAGGCTGAACTTCAGAATTGGATCCGCAAATTCCCATACGCCGTGCAACACCCCAGTCCAAGCCACTCCCTGCAATTCCTGGCCACTATCCACTATCCACTATCCACTACCCACTATCCACTATCCACTGCCAGCATGAATTCCCCGCCAGACGATTCCCGCCCCCAAATGCGGGCTGCATCGATCCTCGACCTGCCCTTGACACCGATTCCCCGCCTGTGCTACTCTACTCCTCGCAGCACCTTAGAAAAGGAAATCTCTTATCCAGAGTGGGGGGAGGGAACGGCCCTTTGATCCCCCGGCAACCTGCCGGAGCCCCGGTTGACGGTTGTTGACTGGCGAACCGCGCGTTACTGACTTCCGCCGGGCGCACAAGCGCCCGCGGCCTCTTTCCCGGCGCCGCTTCGCCGATCAACGTCTCTCGGTTTGCTCTGCCTGTGCCAATTCCGACGGGCCCACTGCGGCTCGAAAGATGAGAACTGTGTCCGCCTCGGCGCCCCTCTGGTCTGCATCGGAGGGGTTTCTTGTTGCAAGAGGAATATGCTATGCGCACCGTCTACTGGCAGGACGGGCAAGTGAAGATGATCGACCAGCGACTGTTGCCCGGCGAAGAGGTGATCGCCGAGTTTGGTACGGTTGCCGAGGTGGCCCGCAGCATCAGTGAGATGTACGTGCGCGGCGCGCCCGCCATCGGAGCCACAGCCGCATACGGCATGGCGCTCGCCGCGCACATCAGCGCGGCCGGCGACGCCCAAGGCCTCCTCAGTGACCTGCGCCAGGCCAAGGAGACGCTCGACGCGGCCCGTCCCACCGCGGTCAACTTGGCCTGGGCGACCCGCCGACTCCTGCGTGCGGCCGAGCAGCTCGTCGAGCACGCAGGCGCGGCGGACGTAGAAGTAGTGGGACTGGCCCGTTCTCTCCTGGCCGAGGCCGAAGCGCTGGCGGAAGAGGATGTCGAGATTAACCGCCGCATGGGCTTCAACGGCGCGGCTGTCGTACCCGAAGGCGCCAACCTCTTGCACCACTGCAACACCGGTTCGCTCGCTACGGTCGACTTCGGCACCGCCCTCGGCGTCATCTACGCCTGCCAGGAGCAGGGCAAACAGGTCCACGTCTGGGTGGACGAGACCCGTCCTCGCCTCCAGGGCGCCCGGCTGACGGCCTGGGAGCTGATGCGCGCCGAGGTGCCCATGCACCTGATCGCGGACAACGCCGCCGGGCACCTGATGCGTACTGGTCAAGTCGATGTCGTCGTATTCGGCGCCGACCGGGTTGCAGCCAACGGCGACGTTGCCAACAAAATTGGCACATACAAGCTGGCCGTTGTTGCCCGCGAAAACGGGATTCCCGTCTACTGCGTCGCCCCGACGAGCACGGTCGACCTCGAGCTGTCCGACGGCGACAAGATTCCCATCGAAGAGCGCGGGGCCGAGGAAGTGGCTGGCATCGGTATGAGGCCGATCGCGCCGACCGATGTGCCCGTCTACAACCCGGCCTTTGACATTACACCCCACCGCTATCTCACCGGCATCGTCACTGAAGAGGGCATCTGCTACCCTCCCTTTACCGAGAGCCTGAAGGCCGCCGTCGAGCGAGGAAGGGCGGCAATCGATGAGAAGCGCGCGGCGAGGAGTAGGCAAAAATGAACCCTGCCGGCCGCTTTTCCAACATCTGCGTCTTTTGCGGGTCCAGCCCCGGAGCCGACGAAGTCTACGCGCAGCAGGCCGAGGCGCTCGGGGCCGAGATCGCGCGGCGAGGCTACGGTCTCGTCTACGGCGGCGGCAACCTGGGCCTGATGGGCGCGGTCAGCCGGGCGGCATTTGCAGGCGGGGCAGCTGTCTTCGGAATCATTCCCGGTCCGCTCGCGGCGAAAGAGATCGCCGGTGAAACCATAGGCAACCTCGAGGTTGTGGAAACGATGCACCAGCGCAAGGCCCGCATGGCCCAGTTGTCCGATGCCTTTGTCACCATGCCCGGCGGCATCGGCACGCTGGAAGAGCTTTTCGAAACGATTTCGTGGATCCAGCTTGGGATCCACAGCAAGCCGATGGGCCTGCTGAACGTTAACGGCTTCTTCGACCACCTGCTGCAGATGCTCCAATACCAGATCGCACAGGAGTTTATCGCAGACCGATACCGGTCGCTGCTGGTTGTTTCCGATGACCCCGCCGAGCTGATCGACGGCCTCCTGCGCCACGATACGCCGGCGAGCTCGGTACAGTGGATCTCGGCGGAGCAGGCATAACTGAATTCCTTCGATTCTCGCGCGTCTCACGCCCGCTGCGGTGCGTTCGCGCGGCTAAGACGCGCCCTTGGGGAGAGTAGGACCCGGTGCTGAACGGCCAGGATGGATTGAGCCAAATCATCGCGCTCGGCGGACATACCTTGACCGATAGCCGGGAAGACTCGGCGCTGAGCCGGTATATCCTGGACCAGGCTGCGGTCGAACGCCCGCGCGTCTGCTTTCTCTCCCAGGCAAGCGGCGAGGATCCGTCCTATCTCCTGCGCTTCTATCGGCATTTTCACGCGCTGGGCGCGCAGCCTGCGGACCTGTCCCTGTTCCAGCCCCATACGGCCGACATCGAAGATTTTCTCTTGGCCCAGGACGCAATCTATGTTGGCGGCGGAAACACGCTATCCATGTTGACGCTGTGGCGCGCGTGGGGATTGGACCGCATACTGCGCCTTGCCTGGGAACAGGGAACTCTGCTGGCGGGCGTGAGCGCCGGCGCCATCTGCTGGTTTGAGCAGGGGCTCACCGACTCGATCCCGGGCAAGCTGAGCCGCCTCGACTGTCTCGGTTTTCTGCCCGGTAGCTGTTCGCCGCACTACGACGGCGAAGCCGAACGCAGACCCAATTACCGCCGCATGATCGCCGGCGGTGAAGTCAAGCACGGCTACGGCATCGATGATTGCGCGGCGCTGCATTTTCGGGGCAGAGACCTTTCCGGGGTCGTAGCTTCACGCGGTCGTGCTTCCGCCTACCTGGTTGAAAGCGGCCCTGACGGCGTAACCGAGACCAGGCTTGAGGTTTCAACCGCTTTGGATCTTCATGACAGTAGCGCTCCCACGCTTGCCAAACAAGACATCGAGATGGACCTGCCATGAGAATCGTCGTATCCGGTTCGATCGCCTATGACTACCTGATGTCCTTCCCCGGTCGTTTCACCGATCAGATCATCCCGGAAAAGCTGACGCGTTTGAGCGTCAGTTTTCTTGTGGACGACATGGTGCGGCAGCGCGGCGGCACCGCGGCCAACATCGCCTATTCGCTCAAGCTTCTCGGCGGAGACCCGATACTGCTTGGGACGGTCGGCCAGGACTTTGGCGACTACGCCGCCTGGCTGCAGGCGAACGGCATTCGCACCGACCATATCGTTGAGATCCCCCATAAGTTTACGGCCAGTTTCTTCGTCAGCACCGACGAGGAGCAGAATCAGATCGCCAATTTCTACGCCGGCGCAATGAGCGACTGCAAAGAGATCTCACTGGCTGACCGCGATTTGACCGATGCCGATGTGGTCATCATCAGCCCCAACGATCCGCAGGCAATGCTCAACTACGCAACCGAGTGCCGCGACCTCGGCATCCCCTTCGCCTACGATCCCAGCCAGCAGACGGCCCGCCTCAGCGGCGAGGCGCTGCGCGCCAGTATTCCCGGCGCCGGCTGGCTCATGGTCAACGACTATGAATTCGAGGTCATCCAGCAGAAGACCGGCTGGACGAAGGAGCGGATTCTGCGCGATGTAGACACGCTGATCGTAACCGAAGGCCGGGCCGGCAGTTACATTTGCCACCATGGGGAAGAGTTCAAAGTCCCGGTCGCACCGCCGCAGCTGAGGGTGGCCGAACCGACCGGCGTAGGCGATGCCTATCGGGGCGCCTTCTTCGCCGCGCACAGCCTCGGCCTGCCGGTAGATGTCTGCGGCCGCGTCGGCGCGCTCTGCGCCACCTACGTGCTCGAGCAGGTCGGAACGACCAACCACCGGTTCACCCTGCCGGAGTTTGTCCAGCGCTACGAGGAAGCCTTTGGCGAGGCGTTGGTCTGGGGTGAACCAGTATAGACAGCCCTTCACGGTGGAGCCGCAGAGACCTCGTGTGCCTTTCAGCAGTTCCGCATTCGACGTCATGGTCGTCGGAAATCGCATACGCAGGCAATGCCATCAAAGAGGAAGTAGATGTAGCAGTTTTCTCAATTCGTGAATGACTCAAGCCGACAGGAAAGTTGTGAGGTTGTAGAACACGAGCCCACCGTGCTTCCGTCGACAGTCAAAGACTTTGCACTGGGCGGAATATTCGCACAACACAAGAATGGGAGTTCCTTATTCCATGAGCAACGCAGCAAAGCAGGTTAGCTACGACATCGCCGACATAGGCCTGGCCGAAAGAGGCCGATTTCGCATGCAGTGGGCCGGTAAAGAGATGCCTGTGCTCGACCTGCTGGAAGAACGCTACCGCCGCGAGCGCCCCTTCGAAGGCGTGCGCATGGCCGCCGCCATGCACGTCACCAGCGAGACCGCCAATCTGATGCGCATCCTGCTCGCCGGCGGTGCCGAAATCGCCCTCTGCGCTAGCAATCCGCTCAGTACGCAGGACGACATCGCCGCGGCCCTCGTCGCATACTACGAGATGCCCGTCTACGCCATCAAGGGCGAAACAACCAGGCAGTACAACGAGCACATCAACGCCGCGCTCGATTCCGGACCCCACCTCACCATGGACGACGGCATGGACCTGGTCGCCATGCTCCACACGCAGCGCAGCAACCTTCTCGACAATGTCGTCGGCGGCACCGAAGAGACGACTACCGGTGTCATCCGCCTTAGAGCGATGGCTGCCCAGGGCAAGCTGGCCTTCCCCGTAATCGCCGTCAACGACGCCATGACGAAACACTTCTTCGACAACCGCTACGGGACCGGACAGAGCACGATGGACGGCATCATCCGTGCGACCAACGTCCTACTGGCGGGCAAGACGTTCGTGGTCGGCGGGTACGGTTGGTGCAGCAAAGGGATCGCCATGCGCGCCAACGGTCTTGGCGCAAACGTCATCGTCACCGAGGTCGATCCCCTGCGGGCGTTGGAAGCGGTCATGGACGGCTTTCAGGTGATGCCAATGGCCCGCGCTGCCGAGGTTGGCCATATTTTCTGCTCCGCGACCGGAGACATTCACGTCCTGGACCGCCATCACATGGAGCAGATGCGCGACGGCGCGATCCTTGCCAACAGCGGCCACTTTGACGTGGAGATCAACCTGAAAGCGCTCGAAGAAATGTCGGTCAAGATCACGCGAGTGCGGGACTTTCTTGACGAATACACGCTGGAGGACGGCCGCCGGCTCTACGTCGCCGGAGAAGGACGCCTCGTGAATCTGGCCGCCGCCGAGGGCCATCCCAGCGCCGTCATGGATATGAGCTTTGCCAACCAGGCCCTCGCCGCCGAGTACCTGCTGAAACATGCCGACCAGCTCGAAGGGACTGTCTACGATATGCCCGAGGAGCTGGACCGGGAGATTGCCGCGCTCAAACTCAACGCAATGGACGTGCAGATCGATACCCTTACGCCCGAACAGGAAGCCTACCTCAACGAATGGACCCTGGGCACTGCGGAATAGAAACTGGACCCGCCCCTGCAGGGTGCGGCAGTCAGGAGATCAATTTATGAGCAGTACTTTCATGACCGCCCCTTCGCTCCTGTTCACAAGCGAATCGGTGACCGAAGGGCATCCCGACAAGATGTGCGATCAGATCAGCGACGCCGTCGTGGACGCCATCGTTCGCCAGGATCCCTACGCGCGTATCGCCTGCGAGACCGCCGTCAAGACGGGCTTTGTCATGCTCCTTGGTGAGATTTCCACCAGGGCAACAGTGAACTACGACGAGCTCGTGCGCTCTGTGGTCAAGGAGATCGGTTTCGACAGCAGCGACAAGGGCTTCGACGGCGACACCTGCGGCGTGCAGGTCGCCATCGCATCCCAGTCGCCCGACATTGCCCTGGGCGTGGACCGGGCCCACGAGTTCAAGTCCGAAGCCATGGACAGCGAAGAGGATGAAATCGAGTCGATCGGCGCCGGCGACCAGGGCATGATGTTCGGCTTCGCCTGCAATGAGACGGCCACCCTAATGCCGCTCCCCATCTTCTTGGCCCATAAGTTGAGCCGCCGGTTGGCGGAGCTGAGAAAGAGCAACGTCCTTCCTTGGCTGCGACCGGATGGTAAGTCGCAGGTCACCGTCGAATACAGTTACGGCAAGCCCAAACGCATCCATACAGTCTTGATCAGCACGCAGCACGCCGCCGAGACCTGCAATGAGACAATAGAGCAGGAGTTGATCGAAGAATGCATCATGCCTGCTCTCCCTCCAGAGCTGGTGGATGAGAGACCGCTGATCTACGTGAACCCAACCGGCCGCTTTGTCGTCGGCGGGCCGATGGGCGATGCCGGCCTGACAGGGCGCAAGATCATCGTCGATACATACGGTGGAATGGGTCGCCACGGCGGCGGAGCCTTCAGCGGCAAGGACTGCACCAAGGTCGACCGCAGCGGCGCCTACGCAGCCCGATGGGTGGCAAAGAACATTGTCGCCGCCGAACTCGCTGATCGCTGCGAAATCCAACTGGCCTACGCCATCGGCGTCGCACAGCCCTTGAGCGTCAATGTCGAAACTTTCGGTACTGGCAAAGTCGACGACAACCGGATCGAGGAGCTGATTGGAACGCACTTCGACCTCCGCCCCGGCGCAATCATTCGCGACCTCGGTCTGCGGAAACCGATCTACCGCCAGACTGCTACCTACGGTCACTTCGGGCGCGAAGACATCAGCCTGCCATGGGAGGATACGTCAAGAGCCGAGAAATTGCGCCGCGGAGCCGGCCTCTGAGAGCGGTCCGGCGGCAACGTCCTGAATGTAAACGGCTGCAACCCCCTCCGTCATTTCTGAGTTATCGCGACGACCAATAGACAGATGGTAATGGAAACGCAAAAACAGGACGGCCCTGGAATCTTTGCGACGGTTCGAGCGCCCTCAATCTTCTGGGTCATCGTCGCCTCCTCCTCCTGCCTGGCGGTCCTGTTTGTCTTCTTCATGGTCCTGCAAGGCTACCGCGACGGACTGCAGCGAGGCGAAGCCCAGAAGAGGCAGCACGTGGCAATTTTGCTGCAGCGGGCATCGGACTCTTTGGACGAAGGGCGCCCTCAAGAGGCCCTCGCCGCCTACAATTCGGTCCTGAAACTGGAAGCCGGGAACGCCGCCGCCCTCCAGGCAATCAGTACGGTAGAAGCAATGCCGACCGCGGCGGCGGATCAAGGTGTCCGGCCCGCTCCAGACCCGATGGAGCCGGAATGGAACGAAGCCTTGGCACAGTTGGGAGCCGGAAACCTGGAGGAAGCCATCGGCCGAATTGTCCACATCCAGGCGGTTCAACCGGACTTTCGGACCGCAGAATTAACCGAAACGCTTTTCGACGCCTATGTCGAACTCGCAAGAAAAAGGGCAAGTGCCGACCGGCTTGAAGAAGCCGCTCAACTCTTCGACAATGCCCTCGAGCTGAAGCCGTCCGATTCCGACGTCCGCAGGGAACGCAACATGACGGCGGGGTACGTAGACGTCAAGACTTACTGGGGCGCCGACTGGTCTCGAGTGATCAGTATCCTGGAGAAGCTTTACCAGCGCGATCCAGGTTTTCGAAATGTTGAGTACCTACTGCAAAGGGCCCATGTGGAATACGGCGACAGTCTGGCCGAAGACGAGGCCTGGTGTGCCGCCGCCGCCGCGTACACGAGCGCGATCGCCGTGCTCGACTGGATGGAGCTGCGGGTGAAACGTGAAGGTCTGGCCGATCGCTGCGAGGCAGCAATGAAGGGCGGCGCCGCCAGGTCCGGCACTGCAATTGCCGGCGCTTCCCTTTCACACACAGGCCGGAGCGCCCTGGCATAGGCCCGCGTGACGTCGCAGACTAGCCGCAGGCGCCCTGCGCCGCTGCAGGGCGGTCCAATTGTTGTTTTTGTCGCGGCGCGCGGCTATAATGCAGACTTGCTGCAACGGGGAGTAGCGCAGTCTGGCAGCGCACAGCGTTTGGGACGCTGGGGTCGGAGGTTCAAATCCTCTCTCCCCGACTTGCGGGTATAGCTCAATGGTAGAGCGC
>DAOUHX010000459.1:0-8546 GCA_034428395.1 Caldilineaceae bacterium | reverse complement strand
TGGCAATCGGGCAAAGCCGTATCCCACCAGCGCGCCCACCAGCGTCTGTCCAATGGCGGCAATGGCGCTGGTCACAATGCTGACCGGGAGCGAACGAAAATAATTCAGATGTTCCAGTGCCAGAACGTAACCGTCGGCCGTTGGATTGCGCGGGATCCAGCGCACCGTCGGGTTGCTGAGCTCGATCAGCGGCTTGAAAGATGTGGAAAGCATGAACAGAACCGGAAACAGGAAGACATAGGCCAATTCCAGCAGGACCAGCCAGCGCAGTATGGTAACAAAATGCCGCCTGACTTTGAGGCGCACACCTTGCAGCTCCCGGTATACAAGGCCCCGTTGCTTGCGTTTCACCTGACCTGTCATCCACGCTCTCCGAGGTGAAAGACGGCTTTCGACATCATACGCAGGGTCAGAACTACCAACAGAAAGACCAACGCAAAGTAGACGACGCTCATCGCCGCCCCGAACCCCAGCCGCAGCGGGCCGAAGGTAAGCCGCATGATATACTCAACCACCGGATTGAGGGGGTCGCTAAACAGGTCCACGTAGGTGTAGATCATGGCGATCACGATTACCGGTGAGATCATGGGCAGGGTGATCTTCCAGAACGACTCCCACGGCGAGGCGCCGTCGACCCTGGCCGCTTCATATAGGTGCTCGGGAATGCTGTTCAGGCCGGCAGTAAAGAGGAGAATCTGCACACCCGTGTGCCAGATGATCAAAGAAAGGCGGTCCACTATGATCTGGACCGGCGCAACGACCAGCGTCGACTGAATGTCCGATGCCACCGTCGCCCGCTGAAAGGTCTGAATGGTGGTGCTGACCATATCAGTGGCGGCGCCGGCGCGAATTACCTCCTTGATCACGCCGCCGCTGGCAACAATCACCGGCAAGAAGAAGACTGCGCGCAGAAGGAGCTGGCCGCGCGTGACGCCCTGAAGCAGAACGGCCATCATCATCGAAAAAACCAGAATCAGCGGCACGTTGAGCACCAGATCGCGCAGCGTTCGAACCAGCGCGGGCAAAAAGTCCACGTCACTCTGCACAATCTCGAGGTAATGCTTCAGGCCAACCCACTCGGTCTGCAAATTCATCAGATCGGTCACGTCCTGAAAGCTCAACAATATGGTGCGCATGATCGGCCAGGCAAACAGCAATACAGTCCCCAAGATCCAGGGACTTATGAAGATAAGGCCCCAGATGGCCCTTTGTGTTCTCAGATTGAACGTCATCGTATGCTATACCCCATCGGTTCGATCGTAAGGCCCGCTTGCTCAAATGGACTCTCGCTATAGTTCACGGCCACGCGCGTGCCGTCTTCATACTCGATTTCGTAGACGTCCGGCCCAAGTTGACGGTGGGCAATGATGAACTGGCCCACCGTGTGGCCAAGTTGAGTGACGAGCCGTTCATATTCGGTGGCGGCGCGATCGATCCAGTTCTCGTATTGTGAAGTGTACAGTTCAGAGTAGGTCGACCTGGCGAGCAGGACCGGATCCCTGTAGGTGAACTCATACGCGGGCGACATGCCGTACTCCAGGCGACGCAGGGCATCGCGTTCCGGCCACTGGTCCAGGTTGGACGGCTCACCATACAGCCGTACCAGGCCGTGGGTGGCTACGGGATAGAAGGGCACGGTCTGTTCGCCGAAAGTGTAATCGTTGCGATCCAGCGGCAGGTTGGTGACGGCATCGACCGCACCCAGCACATAGGCATTGCCGCCTTGCGCCGCTGCTGAACCGGTCTTGTCTCGTATGGTACCCAGCATCTGGCGCCAGGCCTGGCCGAACTCAGTGCGCTCTAACGGATGACGCGGATTGGCGTCCTTGAGCACCAGTTCGCCGGCCCAGCGCAGTTCCAGCCCGTCAACCCCCAACGCAGCCAGCCTAGGAACATCGTTCATTACATAGCGATCGAGAGCGAAAACCGGATTGAGGAAAAACTGATTGCGGCGCAGGGCAGGCGGGACATACAGCCGGCTGGCGCTGGCAATCATATCGGTCATTGGCAAGAGATTCGGCAGGATCACGGCGTCGGTAGGAGGAAAAAAGCCGCCATTGCGCAGAAAGGCAAGCGTGTAGTCGTCTTCCAACAACAGCCGCCCGCCCAGCTCTTCGACCCGGTCGGCCAGCCGGCGCAGGCCATTGGCGCCCCCCAGCCGACGGTCAGGCGGCCAGCGGCGGGGAAGTCTGCCTTCGTATCCGCCGGTGCTCCAGCCCACGAGGACCACGTCGAGGTTCTTGATGCCGCGCTGGTGGAACTGCGAGACGATTTTGCCGGCTTCGTCAAAGGTGGTGGCTGTCAAAAACCGGCGGCCGAAGAGCCCTGGTTTGGCCGCGCCCATCACGAGACGCAGACGCATGGCCGGCTGGGCACTTTCGCCGCTGAGCCGGGGGATGCCAAGATCCTCTACAAAGTGCCGCCGCAGACGTTGGGCCATCCCCACCCAGTCTGCGCCCTCGTCAGCCAGGAAAAAATATCGCACCGCACGGTCGCCGCGGATGCGCTCAGCTTCGTAAAAGCCCTTAAAGACGTCTTGCTGATCCGATGGATACTCGGTCAGGTTTCGATAGACAAGCCGCAGCTTGGCCTGGCTCAGCATCGTTGGGCGGCGGGCCAGCGATGCTTCGATGACGGTATCGGCTGCGCCCTGTGTGGCGACCGCCAGCACGGCCACCCGATCATCGGGATGGACGATTCCCAGCGCGGCCAGGGATGTACGTTGGGTCGGCGGCTGGGCGAAGGAGTAGACAGTGGCGCCATAGGCGGACAGGCTGGTCTGTTTGCGAAATGCCGGGTGTTCGCCGCCCAGGTGCAGGAGCGCGCCAGGGCCGTCGGGCAGTATGACATAGGCCGATGTGTCGGCCCGGAACGGCACCGCCCCCAGCAATGGGAAGAGGTCCAGCGCCACGAAGCGGCTGCTCTCAGTTTCCTCCAGTTTCGCCTCCGCCAGCGTGACGTCCAGATAGTCCGGACCGATTTCATAGCGCAGGGTCAGCCCGGCGCCAAATTCATCCATGGCATAGGACGCCTCTGCGCCGGCGGGCAACCGTTCAATCGTCAGTTCGGACACGTCGGTGACGCTGTCGGTGCGCTTGGTCTGTGTGCCGGCTCCGCCCGTCATAATCAGCGTGAAATCAGTTTGCAGTGTACGCAGGACGTTCCTGGCGATGTCAACGTTGCTGGGCAGTTCGGGCGTGGTCAGCCAGACGCGGCCGGCGCGCCGGTCAAGGACCGCCAGGTGACCGTTGGATTCGTCAATGTAGAGCGACAGATGGGTGCTTGTGGCCACCAATTCGTAGCCGAAAGGCACACTCTCCACGACGGAGCGGACCCCTGAAAGAGGATTCGCTTCCTCGGCCGCTGCGGGGAAGGGAACGGCCAGGACCAGGGCGACGACGATTAACAGGTGCAAGGCCGCGCTAAGGATTTGCCGGCGGGCAGGACGTCCTTCAGCAGACAGACCCCCTTCGTCCTGCTTTCCCGGCTCAGAAGAGGCGAACGATGTCATAAACTACATCCCCTACTGCTCTCAATGCCTCGGCCCCTAAAATGCCGAACATCACTGTCGCGCCGCTGAGCACGACGACCCCGAATATGATTACCATGCCAACGCGCGCGGTCTGGCGCCAGCTGTAGCTGTGGACGATACGCAGCTGCAGAATCAGCAACAACAGGACCCAATAGTAGGTGAGGCTCCACAACGTCTCGTAAAGGCCGCGTTCGCCGGCCATCAGCACGTGGCTCAAAAGTGCAATGGGCACTGCCAGCAATATGTAGGGAACAAGGCACAATGCCGTGGTTCGGGCTACACCGCGTGCCGTTCCCTCACCGTCAAAGAGAGTTGTGACCCCGAAATTCGCCAGCGTCCACAGCCCCCACGGTATGCCTATACGCAGAAACTCCAGATAGATCTTGGCCTCTTCCCAGCGCAGTTCAGGCAATAGTGTCGCAGCAACAGGCCGGTACAGCCGCAGCCAATCCAGCATCGAGCCAACCGCAGGAGTCGCCCGCATATGGAAGGCGATCAGCGCCAGGCTGACGACACGCACCAATCCTGCCGCAGCTAACAACAGCAGAACCGGCCATAGCGACTTGCCTTGCGCCACTCGTTCCAGCGTCTCGACGGGGCGCACGAGAATGCCAACAACGGCCGGCAGCTCCCTTTCTCGGACCCGTGCAGCGGCGGGGTCGCGTCGCCGATTCCGGGCGATCGCGGGCCAGCCGAGGATACCAAGAAAAGCCAGAAACGTGCCGCTGGTAATCCAGCCGAAATAGCGCCGCAACAGCCCCTGCCGGTATTCAACAAAGGCCTCCGAATAGCCTAGTTGATCGCCAGCAAGCGTATATCTGTCCATCGCGGCTTGCCAGTGCTCCTGCTGAAAGCGCGCTCTGCCAATGCCGCTGTGAGCCCGCTGATAGTTGGATGCCAGGTGCAACACCGCCTGCCAGGTGTCGGCCGCGCGTTCATATTGCCCATCGAATTGCATTGCGCTGGCCTGATGAACAAGCTGCGTGAAACGCGTCGGACGTAAGACGTGAATGACCGAACGCGCGCTGTCCGCCACATAGAGAAAGCCGCGGCTGTCCGTTTCAATCTGATTGGGCAATCCAAAGGCGGCAGGGCCCCTCCCTCGTTTGCCAAACGCCATGAGCAGATTGCGGTCCTGGTCAAATTGGTATAGTCGCCCGGTGGTCTGCTCAAGCGCTGTGACGATTCCGTCGTCGCTGACCGTGATCGAGACGTACAGGAACGGGGGGTCCCACGCTCGCCGGCGCTCGCCGAAGCGCTTGTTCTGATAGAGTTTGCGTTCAAGGCCCTTTTCCACAAAAACATTGACACCGACGGGACTGAGCTTCTGAATCTGCTCACGTTCTTCGCCCGCGGCACAGGTATAGATGAAACCGTCGGCTGCCAGATACATGTCGGTGTGGGCGGTGGGCCGCGCAAGCAGCAGCTTGTTGCGCTGCTCCTCTGTGGTCAGGTAGCGGGCCCAGAGCCAGCGCAGGCTGAAGCCAAGATGATTGGTGCCAAAGAACCCTCGAAACTGGTTCTGGAGGTCCATGATGATCATGCCGGCTCCGGAGCCCTCCAGAAAATAGATATAGCCGCGGCGGTCTTTGAGTACCTTGGTGGGTCCAGCCGTCCGGATCGACGCCAGCACATCGCTCTGCGGTGTTCTGAACTCCTGAATGAACCGGCCGTCATCGCCGACATGGATGATACGAACATTGCCCGTATCGGCTATCCAGAAGGTATCATCGACTGGGTCGCGATAGATCCCCTGCGGCGCATCCAATCCGAGTTCCGGGCCAAACTGGCGGACCACGGTCCAGTCGGGAGAAAGCTCAACGATACGGTTGTTGCCGGTGTCCACAATGTAGAGATGGCCCGTTGCGCGGTCGCTGAAAACATCGCCCGGGCTGGCGAAATCGCCGATCCCCAGCGATACGCCGTCGATAATACGTTCAAGGACGTAGGGAGCCGGAATCGGGACCGGGCGGCCCGCGTGGTCCAGCGTGAAGTTATCATAGGGCTGAAGCGGTCCCTGCGCATGAGCTTGCGACGTATCGAGCGTCACAGCCCCCAACAATATTATTATCGTCGTGATAAGCTTGGACGGACCGCCGCCCGACCACAGCGGTTGCCTATGGCACTTTAGACGCCTGCTTCTGGCCGCCATAGTTTCTCTACCGCTCCGAAATATACGACGCCATTCCCTGACGAAGATGGCTCGGCAGGGCGCCCGTTCTTGTCAAGCCTCGTGAGGCGCGAACCCGGCCGGGACATGCCCTTTCTCAGCGGCATGCACACCAGCTGTCCTCCAACGTGCCATAGCGCAGATGTCCGCAGTGCATGCACTGTACGTTGGAGGGCACGCCATCGATATCCATTTTCAGTAACCGGCCCTCAAGGAGAGCCTTCACCTCCCGGCGCATTTGGCCCAGTTTGTCGCCCTGCCAGGGCACGGGGTCAGACTGCCAAGGCAACGCTTCGACGACGATGGGGCTTTTGAAGTCCATGCTCCGCAGGATCGCGCCCACGTCGTCCCAGGGAACGGTGCCGTAGCCGGGCTGGAAGTGCATGTCGCGGACGCCGTCGGTATCTTCGAGGTGAAAGGTGATGATCAAGTCCTTCAGGATCTCCATGCCTTCCTTGGCTTGACCGGCTACGTGCGCATGACCGCTGTCATAACATACCCCCAGCCACTCTGACCCTATCTTTTCCACTACGTCGCGAACCTCCTGGCACTCGGAGCCAGGACTACGAGGAATAATGTTTTCCAGGGCCAGTCGCACTCCCGACCGTTCCGCCACCGGCAGGATCTCCTCCAAGCTGTCCAGGAGGACGCGCAGCATCAGGGGAACCTCTTCTTCTTTGGCAAATGAACCGGGGTGGATAACATAAACGGAAGTAGCTGCCAGGGCTATCCTCTCCAGAACATATTTGTTGTACTCCACCGCGCTGCGTCGGCTCAGTTCGTCAAGATCGGATAAATTGCCCAAAGCACGTCCAAAAGGCGCATGCACCGACCATATTTGGATCCCGGCTTGGCGAAACAGTTGCGTATTCTTCTCCACCTCCTCTTCGGAATGGCTGACGAAGAACTGATAGCCGGCCTCGATGGCCGTTATTCCTGCCGCCTTCAGCCGTGGGATCAACTCCTCGGGCCTTGTCAGCACCTGGTTGGGGAAGTCATTTGAACTCCAGGCAACGTCCATCTTTCTCTCCCTGAATGCAACCAGCCTCGTCGGGCACGAATACCGCGCCGGTCCCTTTGTGTTCGGACCTGTGCGCACGGCTTAAATGACTGTCCCCTCACTCCCGCTGGCCCTGACATGAAGCAGGATTGAGCATGGCATGGTAGAGGTCCGGCCGCCGCGCGCCGCCCGGCTTTCCCCCCGCCTGCACGCTCTTTCGTTCAGCGGCATGCACACCAATTGTCCTCCACCGTCCCAAACCGCAGGTGCCCGCAGCGCAGACAGCGGAGCTTGGTTGGCATGCCGTCGACATCCACTTGCATCAACTCCCCTTGCAAGAGAGCAGAGACTTCCCGCCGCATATGACCGTACCCTTCACCAGCCCACGGTATGGCCCTGACGACGACAGGGTTTGTAAAGTCCATGGTCTGCCAAACGCTGAGGAAGTCGTTCCATGGGACGACACCATAGGGAGGCTGCATGAAGTGATCCCACATACAGGATTGAACGGTACCATCGTTGTCGGCGAGGTGGAATGTGATGATGAAATCTTTTAATATCTCCATACCCGCTTTGACCCCGCCGCCCTTGTGCGCATGGTCGGTATCAAAGCATACGCCCAGCCATTTGGAGCCCAGCTTCTCTACCACTTGACGAAGGGCCCGGAAGCCGGGACCTGGTTCGCGGGGCACGATATTCTTCAAGGCCAGTCGCACACCAAGTCGCTCCGCGACAGGCAAGAGCGATTCCAGACTGTCGGAGAGCAGCGGAAGCATCCGGGGAACCTCCTGCTCACCGCCGTAGGCGCCGGGATGGATGACGACGAGAGAAGCGCCTGCCAGCGCGACCCTCTCCAGAACGAATTTGTGGTGCTCCACAGCATGGTGACGCTTCAATGCGTCAGGGTCAGCCAGATTGCGGTCCTTCCCAAAGGGTGCATAGACTGACCATATCCGAATCCCGGCTTGGTAAAACATCCGGCTGTTTTCCTCCACGACCCGCTCGGGATTGGCGATGAAGAAACTGTGGCCGGCCTCAATGGCTGTCACGCCCGCTTCCTGCAGCTCGGGGATCGCCTCCTCCGGCCTCGGCAGCACAGGGATATCCCTGTACGGAACCATTGGAACATCCTGAGTGTAAATCGCTAGTTCCATGAGGTCTACCTGCCTCCGATCTATGCCGCCATCAGGCGGCGCAGATTGGCCAAGCCTTGCCGCGTGCCGCGGACGGGATCGAAAATGCTCTCATATTCCAGGGAAAGAAAGCCCTGATAGTCGATGTCGCGCAGCAGTTCAATCACACTGGGATAGTCCACGATCCCCGCGCCAGCTTCCAGGTAGGCATAGCCGCTGTAGCTTGTGCTTCCCACATAGACGGCGTCTTTCAGGTGGCAGTGGTTGATATATGGCGCCAGCTGACGTCCGGCCTCTATCGGATCGACGCCAACAGGCACAAAGTTTGCGGGATCGTAGTTGACGCCAAGCCAGGGACTGGCGACTCCCTCAACGATGCGGGCTACGTCATCACCAGTGGCCGTGATACCGAAGTGGTTCTCCACTGCCAGCCGAACCCCGTTCTCCTCTGCGACCGGCATTATGCGTCTGAGATTGCGGATCGTCCGGTCGAACATATTCCGATCGACATATTGGGCGCGAATGTGGCTGGCAAAGACTCGGAGGACCGGGGCGCCCAACGCGCCGCAGTAGCTGATCTGTTTGCCCACCGAAGCGAGCATGGCATCCAGCTTAGAATCACTGACCGCGAAATCGCTGTCGCCCATGAGGGCCGCCGGCACCAGATCAAATTCGTCGAGCAGCTTCTTTGTACGCGACACAGGGATGTCG
>DAOUHX010000458.1:0-1500 GCA_034428395.1 Caldilineaceae bacterium | reverse complement strand
GCGGCAGCCCAAAAAGACCCAGAAAAGGATTGAGCAGCCCGAACAGTGGATTGTAGATCCAGCGCCATGTCAGGCCCACCACCGGCGGCGCTATCGCCATCGGCGCGATCAGAATCAGGTGAAATATGGCCCGTCCCCAGCGGATCTTCTGCATCAGCAGCGCAAGACCAAGGCCGAAGACGAATGTCAGACTCACGCTGACGGCAACGTAAAACAGCGTTTTGGAGATACTGTTGAGGAAAACGTCGTCCTTCAAAACAAAACTGAAGTTTTCAAGGCCGTTAAACGGCGCCTCCTTCTGACCGAGGTTCATGTCCACAAACGAGAGGTAAATCCCGTAAATCATCGGATAGATGATGACAGCCAGCAGCGTGAAAAGTGCCGGCGCAACCCACAGAAAGCCAGTGTGCTCCCTGACAAACCGCTGGTAACGGGCGCGCCAGGTCTGTCCCTTTCGGGTAACGGTCAGTTCCGGCTTACTCCCCATGTCGGTCGCCTCAGCTGCTTGCTTGTGCCGTCAAACTGTACAGTTTTGCTTGTATCATTCTGAATCGAAGATAGATCTTCTTGCCAACCCATCGTGCAAGGTCGGTGTCTCCTCGCCATTTCAGCAGTGCCCGATTGTGGTCGCCCACAATCGGAACGCTCTCTTCGAAGCTGTATCCTGGCAACACTTCTCCCATCGAGTCGAGCAACTCGGCCTGGATACGGCCGCTCATCTCAGTCCTGGCGTTGACGAAAACTTGCGGGCCGTGAAGAATCAACCCTGCAGTTACGAACTCTCCGTGTTCCGGTGCCGTCAGCCCAACCAGCCGTTCCCTATCCCACAACGCCCAGCGCGAAAAGTGCTCCACTTCCACGGTCCTCGGCCACTTGTGGGCAACGTTGCTGCCGCCGTAAACGAGACCCATCTGGTCTTTTCCGAACGGTACTAAAGCCGTCATCGGTATGATGAACCCCGCCCCCGGCTCAGCCGTCGGCCCCCATTCCCATGCTTCTTGCGAGATGACCGCGCCGCCCGGCGGAAAGTTGAAAATCTCCCCGTCCAGGCTGATTGCTACGCTTATGTCGCTGCAGTCATCGCCCCCGCGGCGGTATCGGGCGACAAAGCAAAGGTGAATGTCCTCGTGGCCGGGGTACAGGCTATGTGCATTCGTGTAAAAATCGGTCGCTATCGGGTCGCGCAGCTCAGGGACGAGCAGTGCCCGCGGAAAGGGCCACCTCGAAAAGTCCTTGGACACGGACTTCCCTATCGCCCGTCGCTGCGCCACGTGCCACAACCTGATGTAGGTTACACAGGCCTCCCTTTCCACGTCGTAGTAGGCATTGTTCGACTCGGCCATGAACAACATGATCGGGTCGGGCAGGGTACGCCAGCTCAGCCCGTCCGGCGAGACCGCGCCGAACAGCACCTGCCCACCGGCATCCGGGAGCAGCTCAGGTGAATCGGGCAGTCCACCGGACGCCAGCGCCTCGAACTGGGCTGCAAACGCCTCGCCC
>DAOUHX010000457.1:0-5310 GCA_034428395.1 Caldilineaceae bacterium | reverse complement strand
CAGAAACGTTCGATACTCCATATAGTCGTAGTTGCGCTCTGCATTCGTAAAGCGCCTGTGGTCGACCAGAACGTCCTGCACATCTTCGTACCGGGTCAACGCCCAGGCCTCGACTAAGCGCATGCGGTGAACGGGGTCCTTCCGGCGCAGCTGTTCGTAGGTGCGGTATGGGTTCTCTATGAAGGCGCTGGAAGTCAAATCCAAACTGACCCCCGACTCCAGACGCTCCCACGCCAGCAGAATCCGCTTTGCGACCCCTCGCACCGCAGTGAGCATCGTCTTCGACAGGCCAGCCATTCTACCCCCTTTCCGGTGCGACAAGGCTTCCAACAGCAGTCTTTTGTCGTTGGTTTTCGGTTTTCAGGTACCTACCAAGCTTGAGAGGTATCAGGGATGAATGGTTGGTCAAGTGAGCTTGGCCCCAAAAACTGGACCACAAGCCAAGATGTATAAGGGTGCAATTCACCCAGCCTGTTCAACACGAGTTGATCCGACTTACAATCAGGCGCGCGTCGGAATCCAGAACTGGGTAATGGCTGAATCATCTAATTATACCACTCTAGCATGTCAATAGCGTATCATTTTGGTCGGTTTTGGTGGCAGTATTATGGCAATTTGGGCATGAACGGTAGTATCGGCCATTTTTCGCCATGTGCAGTCGCCAGGGGTTCTGGGCCCCTAAGAAATCTTATGATAGTGGCCCTCTACAATTCAGGCCTTCATTTGGCCCGATATCTTCGCGCGCGCTGTCCTGGTCGTCCCCTGCACGCATCGTAATCCTGCTCTCCAGGTTGTTCCTGGCAGGTGGTCCGCGGCAGCTGAAAGTACCTGAACTGTTGGAAGACCGCCTGAGACGGCTCTGAACGGCCATCTGGGCGCGGCCAGACTGCTGATAGACGTAACTGGGGCAATTCCGATTGGCGGTCGGGCGGCCGCGGTTTAAGTGGATTCAACGCGGGGAATGGTGGAGGCTCAGTTATGGGCCTTGTGCTGGACCTGGGCGGGGCTGGTAGGAAGCGAGTAGGGAGGCGGGACAGGCCGACGGCAGTGCGCTGCGATCCTGTTCAGTGTCTGACTGGGGTTGTGCCTGGGGCGTTATGACAGCAGGAGAAATTAACCCAAATCAGTTCACCACGACCAAGCTGGCCAAGCGACAACAAAGAGAACAGCCTTGCCAAGATAACCAGCCCAGACACAAGCGGAGCCGGGCGTCGGTTCAGAGCCGGCCGCATTCGTCTAAATGCACCTTACTTTCCCCATTTCGTGGTCCAACGATTGGGGCCAACCATAGTGTGTCGGGGATTATCGATGCCGCCAGGGAGTCGGCGACGCGTGCGGTGAATGCCGCCATGACTGCCGCGTACTGGTTGATCGGGCATCGCATCGTCGAATTTGAGCAGTCAGGGGAGGAGAGGGCTGCGTACGGGAGTGCGCTCATCGAGAGATTGGCGGGTGACTTGACACAGAGGTTTGGACGCGGCTTCTCTCGGCAGAATCTCCAGAACATGCGTCTATTTTACCTGGCCTATCCGCCTGACGAAATTCGCCAGACGGTGTCTGGCAAATCTGACGGCGATTCGATCGAGGCGCGCCTGGGAGCGCTTCTTTCGGTTTTTCCACTGCCCTGGTCTGCCTATGTGCGGCTGTTATCGGTCAAGAACGTACGCGCGCGTGAATTTTGTGAGACGGAGGCGCTGAGAGGAGGATGGACGGTTCGCCAGCTCACCCGGCAGATCAATTCCCAGTTTTACGAGCGTACCGCTCTATCGAAGGACAGGGCGGCCGTGTTTGCGCTGCTAAGCCAGCCAGCGGGCGGCCTGGCCGGCGTCCTCGTTTCGGGTATACCTGGCCGGCATGGCCGGCGATTTCCAGCGGCCCTGGCGCTGCACCGCGGGCAGGGGCGCGCCGGCCCGGACCATGCGCTGCGCCATGCCGACGCGGCCCGAATGGCCGCTGTAGGGACCGACGAGGCCGGCCTGGTCGCAGGCCTGTTGGATGCGCTTTGCGATCTGCGCCGCGCTGAGACGGAAGATGAGCGCCCTGTTTTCGAACGGCTTGATGCCGGGCCCCGTGGTGCGCGCGGGCCGCATCAGGCCGTACTCGGGCGCGCCTTCGTCGAGGACCCCCTGCATCATGCGCAGCTCGCGCAAATAGGTGGCCGTAAGCGGCGTGATGTAGACCACCTGCTCGTCGTGGCCCTTCGAGGGCGCGATGCGCAGCCGTCCGCTGCCGTCGTCCCACTCGGTGAAGACGGACCATTCCAGCCGGGCGGCTTCGGAGCGGCGCAGGCCGGCGTCCGACACCAGGTGGCAGAGGGCGACGTCGACCTGGGCTCGCAGCTGCACCTCAAGGCGTTCCTCCCAGCGCCCCAGGCGGCCGCGGCGCGGCTGGAGCGCGGTCTCCCGGATGCGCGCCAGTTCATGCGCGCCTAATGCGGCGGCCTGGCGGGGCGAGGGCGCACTTCTTTTCAATCGCCTGAGACAGTTCCTGACCATTGGATCGCGCGCGGTCAGCGGCAGCCCTGCGGCGCGCTGCCAGAAGGTGAGCGCGGAGAGGACGATCGGGAGGCCGTTGATGCGGCCGGCCGCGGCCTCGGCTTCGAGGAAGTCGCAGAGCAGATCGGGAGCGGACGCGGCGCCGGCCGCGTGCTGCTCGGTCCAGCGGTTCAGCTTGCGCAGGGCGCTCTGGTAGCGGCGCCGGCTGGCGGGTGCGAGGGCGGCCCAGGCCTCCCGTTCGCGCCGGGTTTGGTCGCTTGTCTGCATAGACGCGAGAATGTTACTTCTCGCGTCTATGATCCGGTTTTCAGCCATCCAGAGCCTCCTCAACTAAACCTTCCAGCGCCGCGACCGGCCGCTTCAACCGGGGGTAGATCCGGCAGCGTCTGCGCCGGCCTCACTCTGTCCGATACCCTATTCTAGCGTGCAGCTGGGAATAAGAGTAAGTCTAACGCAGCGGAGACGGCACCGGCCCAGATCGAGCGCGCGACCGGGAAACGGCGGGCGCGGCTATGGACTACGGGACGGAAAACATAGCGCCTACTTCCGTCCAGAGTTTAGTCGGAACCAGCATTCAGAATTAGATGCGTATGCCTGCCCTCCTAGAGAAGGCCCTCCTTGACATGATATAGTGGCAGGTCGCAAGAGGGAGTACTAGAAAACCCGAAATCACGTCAATTTCGAGCCTGTCTGCCAGTTTCACTTCTGAAGGAGGAGTTGAAATGAATCGCCCCTATGCAGAACTATCCTTTCTTGTCCTCGTATCCCTTTTGACGTTGGCTGCTTGCCAGCCAATTCAGGCACCGACAGCCGAGAGCGAAGCCCCGGCTACCGCTGCGACTTCAGACACAACAACCCCCGTCCGCACCGATACGTTCGACGCGACAAAGTATGAGAATGTCTGGGTTCACTCAATCGAGGAGTTCGAGAACGAAGGCCGTTCGCTGCTCCGCGTCTCCTATCCGGTAACGGAGCATGACGCGATCAACGCGCGGATGGAAGCGGTTACGCAGGTATTCATTGACGAGTACCGTACAATCGCCGCCGAGAACGAAAAAGGCTATCAAGAGGAAGGGGGGGCCACATTCATCACCCACTACCGTCAACACTTTGACGTTGCCATCGCGAACGAGAACCTGATTTTCTTCGATATTGTGCGGTCAACACATACGGGCGGCACGGGCCAAACTTTCGTTGTCGGCTACATCTTCGATCGCCGCAATGGCGCCGAGTTGGCCATACCCGATCTCTTTGTAGATGACAGCTACCTGGAGCGTCTTGCGGCTCTGACAAGGGAGGCGCTGGCAGAACGCGTCAGCAAGGAGGATTTGGCGAGCGACATGGAATGGGTAGAGAGCGGCACAGTTCCAACGGCAGAGAACTTCGACAACATCCTCTTTCGAGAAGACGGAACAGTTCTGGTCATGTTTGACAAGTATCAAGTTGCCGCCGGGGTTGCGGGCGTAGTCGAAGTTTCGCTGCCCGTGGCCGCGATAGCCGATCTGCTTAAGCCGGAGATACGTGATCTCCTGGGCGTTCAAGCAGAGGCGGCAACCCTGAGAACGGCGTTTGCCAATGCCTTGGCAAACGTCCGGGCAGCGACTCAGCCGAATTCGCCAGCGGTGGTCCGGGCGTTTTCGCCGGCAGCTGTACAGTCGAATCTACTGGCAGTGGTTCAGGCGAGTTCGCCGGCAGAGGATGAGATCAACTGCTATGAGGTTGCATGTGTGGCCCTCACCTTCGATGACGGTCCATCGGTCTACACCCCGGGCCTGCTGGACATTCTCAAAGAGCACAATGTGAAGGCAACGTTTTTCGTCCTGGGAACGAACGTTCGCATCCAATCTGAAACCTTATACCGCATGTATCAGGAAGGCCATCAGATAGGAAATCATACCTGGGACCATCCCATTCTGACCAAGTTGTCTGATGCGCAAATCCGGGAACAACTAGAACTGACCGACAACCTCATCGCCCAGATCATCGGCGCACCAACACCCTTTACACCCTTTCTGCGTCCCCCCTATGGCGTGTATGATGACCGCGTGCAGGCGGTATCAGGCTTGCCCATCATATTTTGGTCCGTTGATCCCATGGATTGGAGAGATCGCAACGCAGAGATCGTGGCTGCCAGGATCATCGACTCGCCTGTGGGCGCCATCATCCTGGCCCATGACATACACAAGTCCACCGTCGACGCGGTGCCGGCGATTATCGAGGCGTTAAAGGGCCGCGGGATTCACTTTGTAACCGTCACGAAACTGTTCGAACCACAGCCACTGCTGCCAGGGCATGACTACTCGATTCAGCCTGATTCGCCTTCTCAATAGGCTGCTGACGACGCGGGCGGCCCTGGGCGGCGTCTTGCGGCCGGTATGGAGGGAAACCAACCTTTCACGGCCATACAGGGTGAAAATGGCGGATTCTGGCTGGTTTTCGGCATTGGGGGCTTGGCGGCGGAATAGCGTGGCGGTGAGAGACGTTTCTAGCGATTGTTTCGGGTGTTCAGGCACGATAAGACCTTGCAATTCGAGCCGACTACGGAGCTATGGAAGGAGAAATTATGGCTGCCATTCGTCGTACCGCTTCCTGGGCGCTCGTCACGATTGCCGCCCTGTTGCTCACCGCCTGCAATTCCATAACTGCGGAGCTCGACAAGCCAATCAGCGCGCCCACGCGCACGGCGCCGCTGTTATCGATCCACAACCCGCTGGTGGTCCAGACTGGAGACACGGTCACGTCCTCCGGGGGACCGCTCCATGACTGGCCGCCGGGGGTCGAGGTCGAGAAGCACGGCCTGAGAATCTTCCATCCA
>DAOUHX010000456.1:0-7856 GCA_034428395.1 Caldilineaceae bacterium | reverse complement strand
ACCGCTGAAGCTGAACATGCCCCGCTGCTGGGCGATGAAGGAGAAATCACGCGCCACGCCCTGCTCGTCCAACGTCTCGACGAAGAGATGGCGCATCGCGTTGATACGGTCGCGCATCTCTGCCAGCTCAACTTCCCAAGTCTGTCGCAGTTCCGTGTCCCCCAGGATCGCCGCCACAATCTGGCCGCCATGGGCCGGTGGATTGGAGTAGTTGGTACGCACGCAGATCTTGAGATGGCTCTGGGCGGCGGCGGCGGCGGCTGCGCCGGCGGCGACGAGCGTCAATGCGCCCACGCGTTCATTGTAGAGGCCGAAATTCTTGGAAAAGGAGCCGGCCACCAGGAATTCGTCGCAGTGGTCGGCGACGATACGAACACCGATCGCGTCCTCCTCCAGACCGTTGCCGAAGCCCTGATATGCGAAATCGAGCAGCGGCAGGATGCCGCGCCCGGCGCAGAGGGCGGCCACGTCCTGCCACTGCTCAGCTGAGAGGTCGGCGCCCGTGGGGTTGTGACAACAGCCATGCAGAAGCAGGACGTCCCCGGCGGGGATGTCCTCGAGTGCGGCCATCATGCTGTCGGAGGAGACGCCGTTGGCGGCCGCGTCGAAGTAGGGATAGGAGGCCACGTTGAGAGCCGCCGAGCCGAAGACATTGGGATGGTTGGGCCATGTCGGGTCGCTGAGCCAGACAGTCGCATTGGGAGAGATCCGGTGCACGAAATCTGCTGCCACGCGCAGCGCGCCGGTACCTCCGGGCGTCTGGACGGTGGCCGCACGCTCGGCGATGACAATCGGGTGATCGCTGCCGAATGCAAGTTCCTGGCAGGCGGTCGCGAAGGCGGCCAGCCCGTCAATGGGCAGATAGCTCTTTGTGGACTCAGAGCCCAGCAGACGCTTTTCGGCCTCCTTTACTGAGGCCAGAACAGGGGTCTGCCCGCTCCCGTCCTTGTAGACGCCAACGCCCAGGTTTATCTTGCGCGGGTTCGGGTCTTTTTGAAACGCTTCGGTCAGTCCCAGGATCGCATCGGGCGGTGCCGGCTTTATCGTCTCAAACATTGTCCAATGCCTCGATCAGGTTGGTCTGTGCACTCTACTATTCTACGAACAGGTCTACAAAGTCGAACGCCTCGACGTCCACGAGGCCCTGGTCGGTCAGTTTCAGCTTCGGGATCACCTCAAGCCCCATGAAACTCATCGCCATGAAGGGGTCGTGGAAGCGAGAGCCGAACTCATGCGCTGCGTCAAGCAGCGTTTCGTATTGCGTGCGGACCTTGTCGAGCGGCTGGTCGCTCATCAGGCCGGCCACCGGCAGCGGCAGGGTTGCCAGTACACTGGCCCCGTCGGCGATGGCGAGCCCGCCATCCATGGCATCGACCGCCATGGCTGCAGTGGTCATTGAGGTGTCGTCGGCGCCGATCACGACCAGGTTGTGGTGGTCGTGGGCGACGGTCCCGGCGATGGCGCCGCGCTGCAGGCCGAAACCCTGGATGAAGCCCAGCCCCATCGAGCCGCTCGCCTCGTGGCGGTCGATAACGGCTATCTTGAGGATGTCGCGCGCCGGATCGGCGACGGCCTGCCCGTCTTCGACGCGGGCGTCGAGGACGCGCTCTTCGGTCAGCACCTGGTCCTCCAGCGAACCGATGACGCGCACGCGTGCGCCGGCCGCGGGGACGCGCAGATCGAAGGCGTCCCAGTCCAGATTGACTGATGAAGCGACAGAGGCCGGCAACTCTGGCCGGGCCAGGCCGGTATGATCGATCATGTGGCCGTCCTCAGCGCAGAGCCGTCCTGCGGCGTAGACCTGGCGTGCAACCGGCGCCTGCAGGTCGTCGAAGACCCAGAGGTCGGCGCGCCGCCCGGGCGCGATTGCGCCGCGATCATGCAATCCGAACCACTCAGCGCTGTTGAGCGCGGCCATCCGAAATGCCGTGACCGGTTCGATGCCGAAAGCGATAGCCTCCCGTAGCATGTAATCGATACTACCCTGCGTCAACAGGTCGCCAGGGATACGGTCATCGGTACAGAAGCAGATGCGGCGGTTGTTGCGCTCGTTGACCAACGGCAACAGAGTGTGCAGGTTGTGGGTATTGGTGCCCTCCCGCATCAGGATGTAAAGGCCGCGAGCAAGTTTCTCCGCGGCCTCGGCAACGGTCGCGCACTCGTGGTCGCTGCCCGCACCGGCGGCGGTGTAGGCGTTGAGCGCATGCCCGCTCAACTCAGGCGCGTGGCCGTCAACGGGGCGCCCGGCGAAGGCGGCAATCTTGGCCAGCACGGCGGGGTCGCCGTGAACTGCGCCGGGAAAGTTCATCAACTCGGCGAGTCCATGGACTGTTCCCTCCGCCAGCAGGGCGGCCAGGTCCTCCGCGGGAAGGGTTGCACCGCTCGTCTCCATGTGGGTAGCGGGCACGGCTGAGGGCGCCATCACCACCACCTGCAGCGGCAACCCGCGGCTGCTCTTTGCCATAAAGCGCACGCCCTCGATGCCGGCCACATTGGCGATCTCATGGGGATCGACCACCGCTGTCGTCACACCCCTGGGCACGACCGCGGCGGCGAACTGGCTTGGCAGGCAGAGGCTGCTCTCGATGTGGACGTGAGCGTCGATCAGGCCGGGCGCCACGAAGGCGCGCTGCAGATCAGTTGCCTTAGCAGCTGTGTAACCGGCGCCGATTCCCGCGATCAAGCCATCGCAAAGTGCGATGTCGGCCTCTTCAATTTCGCCCGAAAAGAGGTTGACGACGCGTGCGTTGCACAGCAACAGATCGGCAGGTCTGTCGCCGCGTGCGGCGGCGAGCAGCGAACTGGTGGGCACACTCCACTCCTTCAGACAGTCCGAAAGCAATCGAGGGCGGAAGTAAGCGTTCCGACGCGAGCCAAGCGAAACAGTTCCGGCCATTATAGCACAGCAGGCAGGGATGGAGGCTTCCCTTTGGTACCCGATCCTGGAATGATACAATGCAGCGAAAGGCGAGCACGGCCCGTCCACAATCCGGTTTCTCCATGTCAGTTCTCGTTTTCGGCTCTCTCAACATCGACCATGTCTACCAGGTAGAGCATCTCGCGCGGCCGGGTGAAACGCTGCCGAGCACGGAGTATCGCCGCTTCCAGGGGGGCAAAGGGGCCAACCAGTCGGTTGCCCTGGCTCGCGCCGGCGCCAAAGTCTTTCACGCGGGGCGCATTGGCCCCGAAGGACTCTGGTTGCGGGATGCCATTGCTGCCGAAGGCGTTGACGTAACGCACGTCGGTCTCGACAATCAGCCGACCGGACACGCGATCATTCAGGTGGACCCCGCGGGCGAAAACTCGATCCTTCTATACGGCGGAGCCAACCTCAGCGTGACCTCCGATGACGCCCGCTACATCTTATCCCGCTTCGGCGAGGGCGACTGGCTTCTGCTCCAAAACGAGATCAGCGCTCTGCCGGCTATCCTGCGCCAAGCGTCGGAACGGCGGATGACTGTCGCTTTCAACCCCGCGCCTATGACGCCGGAGGTGCTCGATTACCCATTGGAAGGCGTCTCGCTCTTTGTCGTCAACGAAACGGAGGGAGCGGCGCTGGCCGGAATCGAGGAAGCCCTGCCCGCCTCAATCGTGGACAGACTGCAGGGCCGCTATCCCGATGCCGCGATTCTTCTGACACTTGGCGGAGAGGGTTCGCTCTTTGCGAGCGGCGAGGAGCGGATCAGAACGCCGGCGCAAGCGGTCGAGGCGATAGATACGACTGCGGCCGGCGACACCTTCATCGGCTACTTTCTGGCGGAGCTGCTAGCCGGCGGGCCGGCCGCGCAGGCGCTGGTTGTGGCGACCAGGGCGGCCGCGCTGTGTGTCAGCAGGCCGGGCGCGGCGGCGTCGATCCCACGCAGGGACGAATTGGAGTAGAGGCCGGCTCTGGAGACGGAGGACTTCACGCTTGCGGCAGCGCGGCTAAGTTCTGCCACAGAATGCGACCGCGGTGAGGGCGTAGAGAGTTGCGACGCGCATCAGTTCTTCAACGGGCACGGCTTCGTTGAGCGTGTGCGCGCCGGTGGCCGCGGGTCCGTGGGTCAGTGCGGGCATGCCGGCGACAGAAGCGTAGATGTTGCCGTCGTCGACGAAAGGTTTGGCACCGACAGGCAAGGGTGAACCGGACACGGCTGTGTGAGCCTGCTGGAAGGCATGCACTAGCGGGTCGTCGGGATCGATGCGGTAGGCCTCGCCCTGCTCGACAAAGTCAAGATCGATTTCGGTGCTGGTCTCGTTCGCGAGTTCGGCCAAGAGTTGCTCGAACTTGGCCTTGACAGCGGCGCCGCTCCCCGGTGTTATCCAGCGACGCGTGCCTTCCACGACACATTCGGCGGGCGACTGGTTATAGATTTCGCCGGTCCGAACGCTGCCGACGAAGGCAGAGTCGCTTCCCGCGTGGGGATGGTTGTTGCGCTTCAGCTGCTCGTGCCATGCCTGAATGCGAGTCACCAGCAGCGCGCCGGCGCGCACCACGTCGGGCAGTCCCGGAGGACGAAACACTTCATGCACGGGCGCGCCCTCGCGGCGAATTGTCACCTTGAAGATCGCCACACCGCGGCCGGCCACCGGCAGCGCTTCGTTCAGGTATTCGGGCAGCAGAACAGCGTCGCCGACCATGCCCTCGCGGATCATGGCGCGCACCTGGCGGCCGTCTCCCCAAGGTCCTTCGTGATGATCATGCGCAGTGAACAGCACGCGGCCGGCGGGCAGTGCGTCCAGTGTCCGAAGAATGCGCAGCGCCTCCAGAGAGGCCGCGATGCCGCCCTTCATGTCGGCGGCACTGGAACCATAGATGACACCGTTCTCCAGGCGAGGCGGCACAAAGGGAAGATGCACGGTGTCGAGATGGCCGTCAAATTGGAGGGTGGGCCCGGGCCTGCCGCTCTCGAGCAGCGCGGCGACGACGGGGGCTTGCGGCCAGTCGGCGTCGTGCCGCTGAACGGGGAAGCCGTCGTCAACCAGGATGGCGGCGAGTCGATCTGCGGCCGCGCCAGCGCTGCGAGTCGGGCTCGGCACCTCGATCAAGGCCAGGGCAGTGTCGGTCAACCGCTGACGGTCGACAGCGCGCGCGATCCGTTTTTCCAGGGTTTCGAGCATGAGCGTGGTGTGGGCGCGAGGCAAACTCTAGTCGTCTATTGTGCGCCAGTCTCCGGGGATAGTTTTGTCGTCCTCATCCCAAATATCCCAGACCTCGCGGTCCGGCTCGTCCGGCGGGATTCTTCCCAACCTGATCAGGGCGCGTCTCACCGCTGCGTGGGGCGCCAACTGCACAAAGACGCGGCTGGCCAGGAGGATGACGGCGACATCGTCCAAAGGCCCCATCAACAGGTCGATCGGAGAAATGAGGTAGAGAATCGCGAAAATGGGCAGTCCGAGTCTTAGCAGAACCGGCACTTGCGGATCGCCCATCAGTTGCCAGACAACAGCTAAATCACGTAAAATGTCGCTAAAGCGCCAGCCGCCGCTTGGGGATGCAAAGGATGAATTTCGGGTCATTTCTTCAGACCTCCAGTCACTGTCTGACCGCCTCCGAACGTATCACCTGCCACACGATTGCTGGCGGGCAGGGTACGGCTCAGGCCTGTTGGGCGCTGCGGGAGGGCGACGGTCAGAAAGCCCGTCTCATCTTCTCGTCGCCCACTATTTTCTCACATGGTTGCCTTTATCGGCAAGTGTTGAAGAAACGTCTAGGCTGGCCATGGTCGGGGGTCCTGGGACGGGTCGGAAATCGGGCGCCAACATGACCGTGGACAAGCGGGATATGCAGGGAACGGAAATGCCGCAGACCAGCCAGATGATCGCGGATTACCCGGAGATCCTACTGCATGTAATTGCAGAATTGCGCGGCGCGTTCCTGAACGGAGAGAACAACAAGAGGGCTATGATCGATAGCCTGGTCGGCCAGATCACCGACCCCACATCGGTCCTGATGGCTTTGCAGGAGATCACCGAATCTTCGCCCGATGCCCGGTCGGCGCTGGACCTGTTGCTGGCAGAGGGCGGCGAGTTGCGAGAAGCCAAGTTCAGCCGCCAATTCGGCGGCATTCGCCAGATGGGTCCCGCCAAGCTGGAGCGGGAACAGCCCTGGCACACGCCGGAGAGCGTGGCGGAGCTGCTCTACTACTATGGGCTGATCGGCCGCGGATTCAAGGGCGCGGGCCAGGGAGCTCACACTGTCATCTATGTCCCCAGCGATGTTCTGCCCTGGTTGCCGCAGCCAAAATCGGCCGACGGTGAACAAGGTCTTGCCGTAACGCCAGTGCCGCCGCCGCCGGCCTCGAGAATGCTGCGCCTGGATGACGCCCTTCTCGAAGACACCGGCACACTGCTGGGCTTTCTGCATACCGAAGGGCTGCGCTTGCAGACCAACGGTGCGCCGGACACGGAAGACGTAGACCGGCTGATGGTGCGGCTCTATTCCGCCCACGGTTACGTCTCTCCACTGGCGACGTCCGACGAATCCACGAATTTGGCTGAGCTTCGGTTGGGGCTGCTGTTGCACGCGGCGAAGCGTCTGGGCTGGCTGCGCCGCGCTGACGATGACCGCGTGCGTCTGACCGGAAATCGCGTCCACGCATTCCTGGAACAGACACGGTCGGAGCAGCGATTCACCCTTTGGGAGGCATGGCGCACTTCGCCCGAATGGAACGATCTGGAGCGAACGCCGGGGCTCGACTGTTCCGCAGGCAATTGGCGGAACAATCCACTCCAGACACGTGAAGCTGTCCTTCAACTTCTGGGCCGTCTGCAGGCCGGCGCATGGTACAGTCAGGCGGATGTCATCAACGCGATCAAAGAGACCCAGCCCGACTTCCAACGTCCCACGGGCGACTACGACAGTTGGCCGATAAGAGACGGAATCTCGAACGAAGTCCTGCGCGGCTTCGAACAATGGGAACGGGTTGAGGGCGCACTGCTACGAATCCTTCTGAACGGCCCGCTTTACTGGCTGACGGCGGTCGAGCTGGCAGAGCCTTCCGCCGGCGATGACCTGCTTCTGTCGCTCAGCGGCCTGGGCGCCCGCTGGCTGGGCCAGGAGGGCGAAGTGCCGGAGGAGACCGGGCGGCCTCCAATCGATGTCGCGGAGAATTTCACAGTCCAGCTTGCTCCGAGCACGCCGCTGATGGACCGCTTCCGGGTAGAACGCTTCAGCAGCTGGCAGGCCAGTTACCCGCGGTTCGTCTACCAGATCAACCAGCGCAGTCTCAAAAGGGCCGCCGAAGAGGGGGTCCCGCCCGACCGCATACTGGCCTTTCTCAGAGCCCGCGCGCGCACTATGCCGGAGCGTGTCACGGCCGGATTGAAACGGTTCGGCGAACAGCTTGAGGCTGCGGTGTAGAAGGGCGTCCTTTGCCAGGTTGGAACGGATTGGATTCGAATGGCAAGGGTGGTAGGATAGAATGGACCGTACCGTCACAGGCTCCCGCCATCCAGGGGGGCTTTATTGACCGAGTCTGACCGTTCAACTTCCCTGTTTTGTGCCTGGAAATCGAACACGGGCACCGCTGCATGTGTACAAGCGTCAAAATCCTTGTGAAGCGATTCCGCTCTTACCGTATTGCACACGAATTACAACGAAACGCCACCCGAATGAGTGAAAAGGAGATGCAAATGAAGAGGCACAGTTCATCCTTGGGAGTCGTCGCCCTTTTGCTGGCGATGGCATTCGTGCTGGCAGCCTGTCCGGCAGCTGCACCGACCGGCGGCGCGGACATGGCTGCGGGTGAAGAGATGGCGGAAGAAGAGGCAATGGAAGAAGAGGGCAAGGTTCTGACCATTCTCTACTGGCAGGCCGCCTCTCTGCCCGGACCGTATTTGTCAGGCGGCACAAAGGACCAGGACGCCGGCGCGAT
>DAOUHX010000455.1:0-7636 GCA_034428395.1 Caldilineaceae bacterium | reverse complement strand
GTCTCCTACGGGATCGCGGATGAGACTGCCTGGGAAGTGGGCCTGGCCTGCGGCGGCACGATTGAAGTTTTTATCGAGCCACTGGATTGGTAGCGGCTGCGACAGGAAAAGAAGAGTGGCTGAACTGTTTGACGCGCTCGCGCAAGCGATACGACAAGATGAATTGTGCGCGGTCGTCACTGCGCTGGACGGACCAGAAATCGGCGGCAAGCTTTTGGTGCAGCGGGCTTGCGCGCCGGACCGCGGCGGCTCCGCGCTCACATCGGTGGGGACACTAGGCCGCCCTGCGCTGGACCAGGCAGCCATTGCACATGCCGAAGCCGCGATGGAGGCGCGAAAGACGAGGCGCGTTTCGCTGTCGCTCGAAGCTTCGGAGTGGGACCTCCTGATCGATGTTCACGTTCCGCAGGAGGTTCTGGTGATTGTGGGCGCAGTGCACATCGCCATCCCTCTGGTCACTTTTGCGCGCGAACTCGGGCTGCGCACTTTCGTCGTTGACGCCCGCACAATCTTCGCCACCAAAGACCGTTTTGGCCACGTGGATGAGTTGATTCAGCGCTGGCCCGAGGACGCTTTGCAGGAGATGACGCTGAACGAATCGACCTACGTCGTCACCCTGACGCACGACGAAAAGCTGGATACGCCCGCTCTGATCTGCGCGCTGAGTCATCCGGTCGGCTACGTCGGCGCGCTTGGGTCGCGGCGCACGCACGCCAAGCGCGTGACAGCACTACAGGCGGCAGGCGTCAGCGAAGAGCAGATCGCGCGCATCCACGCGCCGATCGGGCTGGACCTTGGCGCGCGCAGCCCCGCCGAGATCGCGCTGTCGATCATCGCCGAGATCATGCAGGTCCGCAACCGAAAGGGGGAGGCCAAGTGAGCGTTCACCCCCTGATCCGGGAACTGGCAGGCCTCTATTCGGAAGAGCGCCTTTTGACCCGCCCAGGCCAGCTGATGGCGTATGAGTCGGACGCACTGACAGCGTTTCAACAGAGGCCGGCAGCAGTGGTCATTGCGGAAAGCAGCGAAGAGGTGGTAGATACCATCCGCCTCTGTTATGCCTACGACGTTCCGTTTGTGGCCAGGGGCAGCGGCACAAGCCTGTCCGGCGGCTCACTGCCGATCGCGGACGGCATCGTGATTGCGCTCAACCGCCTGAATCGCATCCTGCGGCTCGACCCGGAGGAACGCATCGCGATCGTCGAGCCCGGGGTGGTCAACCTCAAGGTCTCTGAAGCGGCCAAGCCCTACGGCCTTTACTACGCCCCGGACCCTTCGAGCCAGTCAATTTGCACTATCGGCGGCAACGTCGCATTCAATTCAGGCGGTGCGCACTGTCTGAAATATGGTATGACCAGCAACCATGTGCTGGGGATGACCGTTGTACTGCCGGACGGCGAGGTCGCTGAACTTGGCAGCGAAAGCCTGGAGGGCGTCGGACCCGACCTGCCGGGATTTTTCGTCGGCAGCGAAGGGCTGTTCGGCGTGGCGCTGGAGATTACACTGCGATTGCTGCCGATTCCGCAGTCATATCGCACAGTGTTGGCCGCGTACAACTCGCTGCATGCCGCGGGCGACGCGGTGACCGCGGTGGTTGCTTCCGGGCTGCTTCCGGGCGCAATCGAGATCATGGATGCGCTTGCAATCAAAGCGGCCGAGGTGGGCGCAAAAGCCGGGTATCCGACCACGCCGGCGCTGCTGATTGTCGAGCTGGAGGGTGAAGAGAGTGCGGTCGATGCCGAGTTTGCCCAGCTGATGCAGATCATCGAGGAGACTGCCCCGGTAGAGGTGCGCATGGCGCAGACCGCTGATGAGCGCGCCCGGATCTGGAAAGGGCGCAAGGCGGCCTTTTCGGCCGTGGGGCGGCTGGCACCGGACTACATCGTCCAGGATGGTGTCGTGCCGCGCAGCCGCCTGGGCGAGGCGCTGGCTGAGATCGACCGGCTGAGCGGCAGCTACGGCATCGAGGTGGCCAACGTGTTCCACGCCGGTGACGGAAATCTCCACCCCTTGATCCTGTTCGACGGGCGCGAGGAGGGAGCGCTGGAACGTGCAGAGGAACTGGCCGGAGACATCCTCGAACTGTGCGTAGACTTGGGCGGATCGATCACGGGCGAGCACGGTGTGGGCATGGAAAAGCGCGCCTTTCTGCCCAAGATGTACGGGCCCACAGAGATGCAGTCGATGGAGGATGTGCGTCGCAGCGTAGATGGCAAGTCCCTGGCCAATCGGGGCAAGATGCTGCCCTCGGGCGAAGCCGAGTCTCTGACCCACGTCGGCCCGCATCCGCTGGAGAAGGCCGGTGTGATATTTCGAGATTAGAGAACGTCAATTGCGGCGTGTTGAAAGAGTTTGAAGGAATCGACTTGGCATAGAACCGGTGCAGGCTGTTCGGTTGCCGCCCGGTAGGTGACACAGGGCCCGCGGTGGAAGCAGTCTCGACTGTTGCTGAGATTCAGGAAGGCGTGAAGACGGCGGAGCGCGTGCTCGTGCAGGGCGGCGGCTCCAAGCCCGCCTTGTCGACCGACACGCGCGCAGGTAACGCGCTGACACTGAAACTGTCTGGGCTGACTGGCGTCGTCGACTATCAGGCCGACGAGTACACCTTCACGGCCCGCGCCGGAACGCCGGTTGCCGATGTCGAGGCGATGCTGGCGGAACAAGGCCAGTATCTCCCCTTTGACCCGCCGTTCGCGGCGCGAGGAGCTACGCTGGGTGGAACGGTTGCCGCGGGCTTGAGCGGTTCGGGACGGTACCGGTATGGCGGCGTGCGCGACTTTCTGATTGGCATGCGATTCGTCGACGGACAGGGGCAGGAGGTGCGGGGCGGCGGCGCAGTGGTAAAGAATGCGGCTGGTTTCGACTTTCCCAAGTTATTCGTGGGCAGCTTGGGCCGGCTCGGTGTTCTAACCGAACTGACCTTCAAGGTCTTTCCGCAGCCGCCGGCTTTCGCCACCGTATATGCCGAGTTTGACATGCTTGCAGACCTGCTGTCGGCGCTGCACGCGGTGACGGGAGGCGCAATCGACCTTCATGCGGTCGACTTTGGGCCGTCGGAAGATGGCTGGACGCTCTGGGTGCGCATCGGTGGACTGAACGCAACGCTGGAACAGCGGGTAGAGGCGCTGCAGGCCCTGGTGTCTGCGGGCGCGAACCCACCGCGCCGTATGAATTCACTGCTTGGCCGGAATGAGGACCACATTTGGCAGCAAGCGCGCGCAATGGCCTGGTTGCCGGAGGACACGGGGCTGGTGAGAGTACCGCTGACGCCGCGAAGGATCGCGGCGGTGGAGGAGGCGCTCTGTGCCGACGAAGGGGTAACGCGGCGATATAGTGTGGGTGGAAACCTGCTGTGGCTCGGCTGGCGCGATAGTGATGAGACCGCCGGCTCACCAGAGCTGAATGACCTCCTGCTGGATCTGGATTTGCGCGGCATTCAGCTCATGGGCCGGGCACAGGGACACTCACACAACGACGGCGACGGTCCCGTCCTGGGGAAGCCGCTACAGAATCCGTTCCTGCGGAGGATCGCCGCCTCGTTGGACCCGGCGGGCAAGTTCGGTGGCTACTAGCTTCAGTTTGCTGAAACTTCGCCGAGAAGAAGGGAGTGATTTCCCACAATCATCTGCAATTGAAAGAAAGCAGCTTCGAGGAGAAACCTGATGAAAGCGATTCGCGTGCAGGAAGTCGGCGCACCCGAGGTACTTCAGAGCGCTGAACTGCCGGTTCCCGAGCCGGGCGCGGGCGAGGCTCGCGTGAGAATTGAGGTCGCGGGCGTCAACTTTATCGACACCTACCACCGCAGGGGCTGGTATCCTCTGCCGCTGCCGTTTACGCCGGGCGTTGAAGGCGCGGGCATCGTCGATGCGGTCGGCGAGGGTGTAACCGAGGTGGCGGTGGGCGATGCTGTAGCCTACGGGATGACGACCGGCTCGTACGCCGAGTACGCCATCGTGCCGTCCAAAGTGCTCGTAAAACGGGCCGGCGGCGTGGATGCGCAAAACGGCGCGGCGGCGATGATACAGGGATTGACGGCACACTACCTGGCGTGCAGCACCTACCCGCTCAATCCGGGCGACACCTGTCTCGTCCATGCCGCGGCGGGAGGTACCGGCGCCCTGCTGGTGCAGATCGCCAAGTTGCGCGGGGCTCGCGTAATCGGTACGGTCTCGACTGAAGAAAAGGCGCGCATCGCTGAGGCGGCCGGTGCTGACGAAACGGTCCGCTATACTGAGGTGGACTTTTCCGAGGCTGTGCGGGACCTGACCGGAGGCGCCGGCGTGGAGGTTGTGTACGATTCGGTCGGAATCGACACATTCGATAAGAGCCTGGACTGCCTTAGGCCGCGCGGATGTATGGTCCTGTTTGGCCAGGCCAGTGGTGTCGTGCCGACGTTCGACCTGCAAACGCTGAACCAGAAAGGTTCGCTCTTTATAACCCGTCCCAGCCTCGCATCCTACATGCTGACGCGTGAGGAACTGGAGGGCCGCGCCAACGACGTCTTCACCTGGATCGCTGAAGGGAAACTTAAGATTCGCATTGACCGCACCTTTCCCCTGGATGACGCACGCGACGCTCATAGCTACCTGGAGGCGCGCCAGACCAAGGGCAAGGTGCTGCTGACAACGTGACCCACTCAAGTTCTTCTGCTGATACCTTATGAAGCATTCGATTCCGGTAGATTCTCTCGGCCCTCAGGCGGCCTCCATGGCGGAAGCCGTCGCCAGCTGCGTGCATTGCGGCTTCTGCCTGCCATCCTGCCCCACGTACCTGGCGCTGGGTGAGGAGATGGACTCGCCGCGCGGACGCATTGTGCTGATGAAAGGGGCACTGGAGGGGGAGCTGGCGCAGGAGGAGGTAATCCCCCACGTGGACCGCTGCCTGGGTTGCCTTGCCTGCGTGACGGCCTGCCCTTCGGGCGTCGAATACGGCGATCTGCTCACGCCTTTCCGCGAGATGGCGGAAAAGGAGCGCAGCCGGCCCTTCATGGAGGCGTTGACGCGCACGTTGACCAACCAGACCTTGCCCTACCCGGGACGATTTCGCGCGGCCGCGGTGATGGGACGCTACACGAAGTCGTTCAGGCGCTTCCTGCCGGCGGCGCTGCGCACGATGCTCGATCTGCTGCCGGACCGGCTGCCGCCGCGCGTGGACCTGCCGACCGTCTCGCCAGCCAGGGGAAAAAGGCGGGCGCGAGTGGCGTTGCTGAGCGGCTGTGTACAACAGGTGTTGACACCCGGCATCAACGGGGCCACGGTAGACGTTCTGACTCGCAACGGAGTCGAAGTGGTCATACCACCGCGACAGGGTTGCTGCGGCGCATTGTCGATGCACACCGGCGCCGCAGCGCAGGCTCGGGCGTTAGCAAGGCGGAATCTCAACGCCTTCGATCTCGCCCAGTGCGACGCTATTGTGACGAATGCAGCCGGCTGCGGTTCCGGAATGCACGAGTACCCCTTGTTATTCGCCAGCGAAGCAGAGGAGCAGACCGCGGCGAAATTTGCCGCCAAAGTACAGGACATTACCGTCTTTCTGGACAAGCTCGGAATCGAGGCGCCGGCCGCGCTCGCGCAGCCGATCACGGTGGCCTATCACGATGCCTGCCATCTGGCCCACGCGCAGGGGGTTACGGACGCGCCGCGCAAGCTGCTTTCAGCGATCCCCAATTTGACACTGACGCCGGTCCCTGAAGGGGAAATCTGTTGTGGTTCGGCGGGGAGCTATAACATCGAGCAGCCGGAAATCGCCGCGCAGTTGGGTCGCCGCAAGGCGGAAGCGATACTTGGAACGGGTGCGCAGGCGGTCGTGACCGGCAACATTGGCTGCATGACGCAGATCGACAGCCACCTTCGCCGTTTGGGAACTCCTCTGCCCATCTATCACACGGTCGAGCTGCTGAACGGACTGCCCATCTCTTAACCAGTGGTTTACGTCCTCTTCGCTTCAGGTTAACCCGCTCAGCCCAATCTCAGAATCGAAGTAACCAGCCTCTCTACCTCAGGGCTGTCGGCTTTCCGCGGCTCTGGCGCAAATCTTCCTCGCAGGACTATTCAGAAGGTTCGGGCCGTTGCCGGGTTCATAGGCAAACGGTCGGCGGCGTCGCCAGGGTGTGGTGGTCCGGTCTGGGGACGGGCCACACCTTCTCCATTTCATGAAGACTGCAGAATCGGGAAACCTGAACTGGCGGTGAGGTCGGCATAGAGTTGGCTGAGTCGCCGGGAGACGGGGCCGCTTTCGCCCTGCCCGATAACCCGCCCATCCAACTCGATCACAGGCGACAGTTCGCCCAAGGTGCCGGTGCAAAACAGCTCGTCGGCACTGTAGAGTTCGGGCAAAGAGATGTCCCGCTCTTTCAAGGGGATGCCATGTCTTTGACACTGATCGAGCACGGTAGCGCGAGTTATCCCCTCCGGGCAGGCGTGCGTATGGGGCGTGGCAACAATGCTGCCACGGACCATGAAGAGGTGCGTTGCGTTCGTTTCGGCTACAAATCCGTTCAGGTCGAGCATGACGGCATCGTCCACGCCGGCGGCGTTGGCCTGAATCTTGGCCAGAATCGAGTTAAGCATGTTACACGAGTGAATTTTCTGATCGAGGCACTCTGGAGGGATGCGGCGAATGGCAGAGGTAATCAGACGAATCCCGCTGCGTGCATAGACGGGCGGCTTGTGTTCGGCGAGAATGATGAGCGTCGTGCCGTTGTTGTTGAGGCGTGGATCCATGCCGCTGGTGTACTTTACGCCGCGGCTGAGAGTAAGACGGATATGGACGCTGTCGCGCATGCCGTTCGCCTTGAGGGTACGCCGCAGCTGTTCGACAATCTCGTCATTTGTGGGAACCCCCTTGTAGGCAAGGGCTTTGGCCCCGTTTCGCAGCCGGGCCAGGTGCTCATTCAGCTTGAAGATGCGCCCGTTGTAGAGACGCAGGCCTTCCCAGACGGCATCTCCATTCTGCACGGCCGAATCGAACGGGCTGATTCCGGCTTCATCTCGGTGGACAAGCCGGCCATTGATGTTGACAAGAAGATCGCGGTTTGCTTCGTAGAACTTTTGCAACATGGTTGCATCTGTGGCTCGTGTGTGGCGCGCCCGATTCGCGGCATCGCCGCGGCCTCATAGACGGAAGCGATGGAGCTCCCGGTAGATTTCCTGGGCCTCGTCAAGCAGGCCGTGAAGATAAAGCGGAACAGGCTCCTCTTTGGGGCGATACGGGGCGAATCCGGTTGATCTTTCGACGGCTCCGTACCAATAGGGGGCCCAAACGCCGTCGCTCTCGCGGCGGCCCGAAGGCCATGAGAGCATGCGTTCACTGAATGGTACCGAAACGGCCCGGCACAGGCGGGAGAGCATCTCCCGGGGGTCGCGCAGAACGTCCTCGCTGTCGATGACCGGCGGAACGGATCCGGTGCGCGTGCGGACGGCTTTAAACAGGCGCATGAGTTGGGGAAAGCCAAGGTCCTGCAGCGTAGGTTCCGGCCGGACCTTGATGTAGGAGGTGATGACCTCCTCCGGGGCGCGCAGCAGAAAGCAGTTCGTCAGTTTGCAGGCCCAGTCCAAATCGATATGGTCCAGCATATGGTGTGCCATCTGCTTCTGATAGCAGATGGCTACGCCGTCAGGCAGGGGATCCTCTGTCA
>DAOUHX010000454.1:0-5352 GCA_034428395.1 Caldilineaceae bacterium | reverse complement strand
CGTGCTGCCCGCATACATACTCGGGCTGTCCTCCGGCCACGCCAGTTCAAAGCTCTTCTCCTCGCCGGTCGACAGCCCCTGCAGCGCCGCGTCGAGACCGGCAGGCTCCATCGGGTTCTCCTCGTCCGGCGTAACGTCCCAGTCCTCCTCGTCGAATACGACCGTGTCGGTCTCGTTGCCGGCGTCGTCCAGAACCACGCCGCGCACGTCGATCGTCATCAGGTCGCC
Organism: Caldilineaceae bacterium; assembly: GCA_034428395.1. GTDB lineage: Bacteria > Chloroflexota > Anaerolineae > Caldilineales > Caldilineaceae > Bin5. The sequence goes on along the minus strand of DAOUHX010000454.1, from coordinate 5,124 downwards.
GTACTGGCTGGGGCGGTCGACATCGACATAGTCGGAATTCTGCTCCAGAATCGCCAGAATGCGCTCCTGGACCGCCTCCTCGTCGGCCTCGATCTCCTCCTCCTCCACCCGCAGGCTGCGATACTCGCCCAGCTTGACCTCCGGCGACAGCGGCACGGTCATGTGAAAGCGGACCTCTTCCTCTATATTCACGTCATCGAGACTTCCCACGAAGTAGGGCTCCAGCCCTTCCTGTTCAATCGCCTCCTTGTAGACCTGCTGCCCCAATTCGTCGACAAACTCGCCAATGATCGCCTCACGGCCTACAAATTGAAGTAGAATGTGAAAGGGAACTCGACCCTTGCGAAATCCTGGAATTCTCACCTGCCCGGCGATCTTGCGCGCCGCCTTGCGCATCTCCTGATCGATTCGTTCCTCGGCGACCTCGATCGTCATCGCAAGTTGCCGGTTCTCAAGCGGCCTTGTATTCACGGTCAGAGTCATCTTTTGCTACCTCTTATCTCTGTCTTTCCGCCTTCCAAACTGTTCAAAGCGCGTCCGCGCCCAACGACAACAACGTCAGCAGCGGCCCGGCCGCGAAATGCTCACTCTTCTTGAAAACGCCGTAAAGATAGAGTGCCCCCAGCACCGCTACGCAGGCGATGAAACTGTGCGTATCGAGCGCCGGGACCGTCCAGACAGCCAGACCCGAGCATGCAAACACGTTGACGAACAACCAAGCGACCGACACTGTCTTGGTGCAGCGCCCCAATCTTGGCACGTCAACCAGCGCGAACCCGCGCCACTTCCCGGGGAACAGATCGAACGCCAGGTGCAGGCCCACGCCGGCGGCAAAGCCTGCCGCCGCCCAACCGGCCCACTCGTTCCCCGCAAAACCTCCCGCTACTATTGCCAGCGCCGGCAGCGCGCAACCGTGTGTGACCGTAGACCTGTGACGCAAACGCAGAACTGCTATCCGGTCAATGTCCGGGAACCAGCTCCCCAGCCACGCGCCGACTGCAAAGAAGACGCCGCCCACTAACTGTGCAAGCGTGTTCAGGTCAGCGAATTCGAGTACCTCGTTCATCCCCGATCTCTGATTCGCATCCGCTCACCGCAAAGCAGGCGCGATTCCACCACCCGTGAACGTCTTCGAGAAGTGCGCGCCATCTTCGAGTATAGCACAGACAGACACGCCCTCCCTAAACCGACGCCCCATTCTTTGTGCCCAATTGTCATCGGAATTCCAGGCGTACGCTTCGCCTGAACTGCCGGGCCTTAACTGTGCCGTCAAACGCGATTCCACTCAGCCATTGCAGGACGAGTGTGAACGAAAGCAAAGGGGCTTGTCACTTGACACCCTGTATCACTATTTGTATTTTTGAAGCGTAGGAAGTGCACAAAAACGATCCTTCAAAGGCTCGCCCAAAGTCCGAGGGGTGTAAGGTTCGCCGATATAGGAATGATGTGCGACCGATACTTTGGACAGCCTCGTCAGAAGGGTGGTAGCCACCGAATCTGTCGAACCCCTTGGCCAGGGGACCCAAGAGTGAACATCCAAAACAACAGGGTAAGGCAAAAGCCTATCAGGTACGGCAGGTTGTGAAAGCCATCAGGAACCTGGAGGGAGATTACTTGTCATGCCCCAATCCGGTTTTTGCCTAATGTATTGCAAATCATTTGTCAGATAGACAACATCAAAATCTTGAAACCTATTTTTTTTGACCGACTTACAAGCACGCGAGCCGTTTAGAATAACTGCACAAATTTTCATTCTGTTCTGCGATTTTCTTGATAAAATCGAACATTTCATTTTCAGAAAGCATCTTCTACTTTATCCCTAGATTTTCTAACATCATTGTTGACCAGAATATCGATCTGACCAAACTTCTGAAGGATTTGCTGCACCAGATCATCGACCTGGAGCTAAAGCCGTTACAGCGTTGGAACATCCGCCAGCAGAAGCCCTTCGGCCTTCAACTCAGGCCATAAAACGGGCGGGATGGGCTGCTGCAACATCGCCACATTGGCTTGCACATGCCCCGGTGTCAGAACTCCGGCAATAATGGCCGAGACCAGCGGGTGCGCCAGTAAAAGTTGCAGCGCAGCGGCGGGCAGTGGTGTCTTATGTTGCCGGCAAATGGCTTCGATCCGGTTAGCTCGAGCCATGATTTCTGCTGAGGCCGGGGCATAATAGTACCTTGCTCCAGGGACAGCGCCTGTGGCCAAAATGCCAGAGGCAAAGGCCGCCCCGATAATGACGCTGACCTCTCGCTCGGCACATTGGGGGAACTCTTTGGTCAGCACCTCCTGGGTAAGCAGGCTGTAGCCATAGGCCACCAAAAAGAAGTCGAGAGCGACCAGATCGAGAAAGCGGGCAATCATGCCCATTTCGTTAATCCCGGCTCCGACGCCTTTGATCAGCCCGTGCCGGCGCAACTCGTCGAGCGCACGCCAACCGCTGGTTAAAGGCTGGTTCAGATAAGCCTTAACCCGGGCCTCAGTTTGATGGTGATAGATGTCCAGATCGGGGATAACTAACATATCGATCGAAGGGCAGACTCAAGCGCTGTAAACTATCCTCAAATGAGCGCATAATGCCATCGTAGCTAAAATCCACCGTGAAGTCGAAGGGCAGAGGTCTCGCCCAATTGCCCTTGTCAAAGGTAGCCCAATTGGGGGTGGCGTGGAATACCCGGCCAACTATGGTCGAGATCACAAACTCGTCTCGCGGCTGCTGGCGCAGAAAATGGCCGACGCGATGTTCGCTTTTGCAGTAGCCATAGGAAGGCGCGGTGTCAAAATAGCGTACCCCGGCATCCCAGGCGGCCTGCAAGGTCTGCTGGGCTTGTTCTTCGCTGATAGCCTCATCGAGATCTCCTAAGGGAGCACCGCCCAGTCCGAATTGCGTGACCTGGGCGGTTGTTTAACCCATTTGACGTTTGGCTAAAGTGGTCATTGCGGGGCCTCCGTTTACTAGTTACACTTTTGCTTACTCACCCAACCAGCCCTTAACCCGTGGATGGTCCAAAACCTCTGGGTTGAGAATATATTCGCGGCGGCGGCCTTGGATGGCGGCGGTGGCTTGCTCGATGGTTTTGGCGTCAAGCCGCATGGTAGATTCAACTGATTTGATTCAAATTTGGGATCGTTATTTTTCGTTGTATAGATTTTCAGCCGGTGGCCAAACGGTAAACCCGGGCGGCCGTATCGTGAAACAGAGCCACCTTTTCAGTCGGCGAGAAGTCTTGCACGACTCGCTTAAAGGCGTTCCACATCAGACTGTAGGAATATGAAACCTTATCCACCGGGAAGTTGCTCTCGAACATGCAGCGATCAACGCCAAACTGCTCGATACACCACAGGAAGAGGGGTCTCATCCCTTCGGCTAAGGTGACCGAATCCGGTGGTGCCGAACGTTGGTGCCAATCGAAGCCGTACCAGGGCATTCCCAGCCCGCCCAACTTCATCATCACGTTAGGGCAGGCGGCCAACTTGGCGATATCGTGCTGCCAATTTTTGACTGCCCCGCTGCGATCCTGGGCATAAGGCCCGATCCCCAACAGTCCGCCAATGTGGTCCACGATGATGGTCGTCTCCGGAAAGGCCCGAGCCAGATCGATTAGATCGGGAAGTTGGTAATGCCATAGTGCAGTCTCGAAGCTCAATCCATAGTGTTGCAAACTGGAAAAACCGGCTCGAAACGCTTCATCCAGCAATAGGCCAGGGCGAATAGAATTAAATTTAGAGAGCTCATCGCTGGTGTTCCAATAGGCATTGTGGCGAATACCGCGAAAGCGGGTTGGGCTGGCTGCCAGGTGAGCTTCGAGGATCGGCTTCACCCCTTCACCCAATGTCAAATCGGCATGGCTGACAGTGCCGGCGATGATCGCCCCACCGCCATCGTTTCGGTTGCGCTCGCTTTCAGTAGCCACAGCCTCAACAAACTCTGTCTCGCCGACTGGCCGTAGCTCTACCGGGCCGTCCTTTCGGTACATTGAACCACACTCAACAAAAACGGTCTGCACGACATTATGGCCGCTGCCGGTATCTTCCAGCAGCTCATCAAGTAGATAGATCTTGTGAGGGAAAAGGTCATCAGAGCGGACCCACAAATGGTGGTGTGGATCACAAATGGGTAGATCTGGCTCGATGGCTTCTTCTCGGGTTAAGGCTAACCATTGGTTTGGATTGCTGGTCATGATATCTCCTTCGCAGATAGTTTCTCGAAGATCGTTATTGGGTAAGCCATATCTGTCCGTCGCTGGTAACCACAACAATCTGCTCTCCGCTTTGCCCTAAGGCGACCAGCGAGTGTCCGTTCACGGCGATCTCGACGGGCGTACGTTCGCTCTCTGTAACAGAGACAACGAGTTGATCGGTCAAGGCGACCAAGGTCTTTTGTCGGGTAGAGAGCTGGCGCGGAACACTTAAACTGAAGCACATTGCACTGTCAATTATGTATCGCCTCACCCAAGGCAACGTGGGCAGCTTCCATAATAACTTCGCTCAATCTGGGGTGGGGATGTGAAGTGGGCCCCAAGAACTGGACCACAAGCTAAGGTGTATAATGGAGCAATTCATCGAGCCTGTGGAGGGGCAGAACGATGGTCAAGAAGCGGCGGCGACACTCGGCGGCCTACAAGTTTCGGATTGCGCTGGAAGCGCTTGAAGGCAGCAAGACGATTAGCCAGTTATCGAGTGAACACGAGATTCATCCCAACATGATACGGTCTGTCAACTGCACGCTGGGCTGAGCGCCTTTTTCGACTTCAACAACCATGAGAGACCTCATCAGAGTCTCAACTATCGCACGCCGGCGGAAGAACACTCCGTGCTCTGTTCAGAGCGGGCCGCATTCGTCTAAATGCACCCTATTTTCCCCATTTCGTGGTCCAACGATTGGGGCCAACCATACATGTCAGTGGAGAGAGGGAGGGAAATGGGGGGAACTACCCCCCAAGCCACCCGGCCTGCGGCGCTTTTTTAAACAATTCAGACTCCTTTTTGAACAAGTGCCCCAGCCCGCGCCGCAATCTCGATGGCCTGGCGAGCATGGATGACCTTGGGGCCGTTGGCATTGAGCCGCAACCGGAGAGAGGAACCTGGCCGCAATTCAAGTTCACGCTCGCCATCGAGGGCCAA
>DAOUHX010000453.1:0-4446 GCA_034428395.1 Caldilineaceae bacterium | reverse complement strand
GCAAATTCGAGCGCGACCCCACGCCCGATGCCCGTACCGGAACCGGTTACGAGAACACGCTTTCCTTCCATTCTGCGCGACTGCGTCATTATCTCATCTCCTGTTGACAGCGAATCGGACCCTCGATGGGCTCTCGTTCGCCTGGATTGCGGGCCAGCCGGCGACCTCAGGTTTCCAGCAGCTCATCGAGGTTATCAAACACCTTGTGGAACGCCTCGGCGTAACACTCCATCAACGCCATGTCCTGGATCGTAATCGAGTGCTTCTCGTCATGCACGACAAGCGTAGTGTCAAACATGCGCAGCGCCTGCGGGTACTCCTGCAGGTCGTAGGTGACCTCTCCGTCGTAGAAGGGCGACCGCCAGGGGTATCCGTTGCCATAGCCTATGTCGCGATCCTGGAAAATCGGAAAAGCAGGCATCGGCTCATAGTGCCACAGGCTCACTGTGACGCCCTCGGCCTCGAGCGCATCCAACAGCCTGTCGCGGAACCGGGCCGGCGCCATTTCCAGCCCCAGCGCCTCCGGGTCGAAACCTATCCGGTACTTGTAATAGACGGTTGTGCGGTCCTCCGGCACAAGGGGCGGTTTCAGGCCCTTGATCTTGCTCAGCTGTTGGGAGAGGAACTCCCCGTTGCGCTGGGCGATGGCGTTGTACTGGGGGAGTCGTTTCAGCTGGCTGCGGGCAAAGGCCGCCGGCAGCTCCTGCAGCCGGTAGTTCCAGCCGATCGAGTAGCAGGCGTAGGAGCGAAACCGTCTATCCTGATCGTCCATCTTTTCGCCGAACGTGCGCAACATTTTGGCGCGCTCGGCATACTCGTCGTTGTCCGTGAGCAGAAGACCGCCCTCGCCGCCGGAAAGATTCTTGGTCGCGTTGAGGCTGAACCCGCCCAGGTCGCCGATGGTGCCCGCCATCCGCCCTTTGTAGGTGCTGCCGTGCGCCTGGCAGGCATCTTCGACAACCGCCAGCCCATATTTCGCGCCTAGGGCCAGGATCTCGTCCATATCGGCGGGCAGCCCGTGCATATGGACTGGCAGCAGCGCTTTCGTTCGCTCTGAAATCTTCTCCTCAATCTTGGAGGCGTCTATATTGAAGGAGTGCGGGTCGATGTCGACGAAAACCGGGATCGCCTGCTGCTGCAAAATGGGGAGACAGGTGCCCGAGAAGGAAAACGCGGTCGTAATAACCTCGTCGCCCGGCTGAACGCCGGCGGCGAAGAGGGCCGTGTGCAGCGAAGCCGTCCCGGTGTTGAAGGCGAGCGCGTGCCTGCTGCCGTTGAAAGCCGCCCACTCCTCCTGCAGGGCGGCCGCCTCGGGGCCGTGGTCCTGGCCGGTCAGAACATTCCGGTCTAGCACCGCCATGACCGCGTCCTTATCCGCTTGCGTGATATCGGGCCACAGCCCTTTCAGCCCTGCGGGCACAGCACGCGTGCCGCCGTTAATCGCCAATCGGCCCTTCATATTCGTCATCCTCCTTCGCATGGATAAAGTGGAGGTTCCCAGTGATTCAACTACGCTGCAGCCGTCATCGCGTGCGCGGGGTCGAGCGCGAAGGGTTGCAACATCGCGGCCAAGTTGGAAAATGGCAGCACCTCGGGCTTCAGCCGGATGCCGAGCTCATCCTGCATGAAGGCGCGGCGGGCCTGCACGCGCTGCCAGAGTTCGGGATAGCCCGCTGCCAGCTGATCGCGCAACGGCTCGTCGGCCAGCGCGATCGTGTCCTCCGCGTTTGTCGTGTGCAGATGCGGGGCGACCACGGGAATGATGTCGCACTGGATCAACATGCCGGAGCGCAGACGCAGCTCAGATCCGGCGTAGACAGGCGAATCCACCCATTCGTCGAGGTGGATCAGATGGCCGGGATTGAGGGCAATCCCGATCTCGTGACCGGCCAACGCATCTTCCACCACCGCCTGCATGGCAGCGCCTGTGACGCCGATGCCAAGCTCCTCGTACCAGGCGGTAACGGCGCCAAAGTAGGGCTGCACGAGGCTCTCGATGTAGGCCGCGCTCTGGGACGGCAACCCGGAGGCGTCCGAAACGACGAAGCCGCCGCGGGCGGTCAACCCGCCGCGCAACCCGAATGCTACAAAGAAAGGATCGCCGTGTTCGATCGTGCGGCTGGTCGGGCTAGATAGGCCCAGCCGCGCCCGCGGACCTGATGAAAGCATCAGGTGGGCCGAGAACGGGAGTCCGTTCAGCTTCAGGCTGTGGGCCGCCTCCAATTCGGTCACTCCGGGCCGCAGCTGCTCGATCAGATCGCGCACCGACTGCGAGCAGTGCGCCGCGGCAAACTCAAAAGCCGCGAGCTGGTCGGCACTGTTCAGGCTGCGCAGACCGTCGGCCGGATTCATGAAGATCGAGGTCGCGTTGGTCACCAGGCGGGCGTCGCCTGTCAGTTCGCGCAGCGCGTCGACGAGAAACGCCGGGGCCTCCAGCCAGTGGTCGGGGTCATCGCTCTCGATGGCGGTGGCATACTTCCAGCCCACCATCCCGACCCGCTGGCCGCGCCCGATGCCGCAGGCCTGCAGGACCGGTTCCAATCGCGGGCTGTCGCCGCGCTTTTGGCCCGGCAGGCTGAACCCTTGGTAGAGCCGCCGCTCGACATCGACCTCCACCAACTCGGCGTAGGTCAACCCCTCGTTGCCCAGTAACAGGTCAGGCCGACCCCCCTTGGAGTCGACAACCAGCAGCGCCTCCTCGAAGCGGGGATCGTGGTCGGTGAGGTAGGCAAGATTGGCGCAATGCTCACGGTCGCCGTAAACGAGCAGAAAGTCGAGCCCGGCTTGAACCGCCCGCGCCCGCGCCATCTCGATCCGATCCTCGTACTCGGCCCGGCCAACCACTGGCTGGCTGCGCGGCAGACCGAAATCGGGCGCCGAGACGGAGGCGAGTCTGATACGGTCATGGGACATGGAAAGTCTCCTCTAGAGCTCCCGTCTCTCAGTCCGGGCGCGGGCCGCAGGAAGCCGCGAGCCCGGCGATCAGCGCGGTCCGCGGGACCACGGTGCTGAGATCGAGGTACTCATCGCGGGTGTGATAGAGCGCGCCGTAAGGGGCCAGCCCGCACAGCGTCGGCGTCCCTGCGACCGCACTGTAGCAGCCATCCGAAGTGCCCCCGCAGAATGTGTCCTTGAGGTCTACGCCGAGCACGCGTCCAATCACCTGTGCCGTCTCGACCAGACGCGGCGACTGCGGGCCGCGCTCCATCGGTGGATGCGACATGCCGCCGTGCAGCGCCGCCGAAGTACCGGCCACCCAGACGCGGTCGGCGACCGCGCGAAAGTGGGTGTCCACGAGCTCTGCTTCCTCAACCGTTTCGACCCGCACATCGATCTCGGCGCGGGCGTAGTCCGGTACGATGTTGGGACGCTGGCCGCCTTCGATCGTTGCAACGCTGACCGTCAGCACCTCGCTGTCGCGGGCGATCTCCTGGCAGGCGTTCAGCTTGAGACACAACTCCTCGATGGCGTTATGCCCTTTCTCCGGCTCGACACCGGCATGGGCGTTCTTGCCGTTTACGCGCAGGTCGTAGTACATCAGTCCGGCCCGCTGGCTGATGATTTCGTCCGGGTTGGACGGCGCCTCCAGGATTAAGGCCGCGTCCCTGCCCTGTGCCAGCGCCCGAATGACCTCCTTGGAAAAGGGCGAGCCGACCTCCTCGTCGCCGTTGCAGAGCAGCGTGATTTCGGCGAAATCGTCGTATCCAACCGCCTGCAAGGCCTTGAGAGCGTAGTACCCGGCCAGGCTGCCGCTGGCGTTGTCAACCACACCGGGGCCCATCGCGCGCTTGCCCTCGATCCGCAGCGGCCAGCCGGCCGCGGTCTCGACAGGCCAGACCGTGTCGAGATGGGCAACGAGCAGGGCTCGCCCCTGCCCGCGCCCCTTCAGCGAGCCGGCTACCGCCATGCCGTAATCCTCGCTCGGGTAAGTCGAGGTCTCGCAGCCGAGGTCCTCCAACTTGCCGAGCATCCATTCGGCCGCCGCGTCCACGCCCGCCTTGTGTTCAGAACCGCGGTCACGCGCTACCAGCCAGGCAAGGTCCGATTGGAATTCTGGCATCCACCCCGCAAGCGTGCGTTCAAGGCGGCCTATCAGCTCAACGTCGATGAGCTCCGGCGTCATCGCCCCTCCTTGCCCTCCTTCATTTGACCGCGCCGCTCGTCATCCCCTGCACGACGTAGCGCTGGAAGACGATGAAGATCAGCGCCAGGGGCAGGCTCGCGACCGTGGAGAGGGCCATGATCGAGTTCCAGTCGCGGGCGACATAGCCGAAAAACTTGGCCAATGCGATTGTGAGCGGCTGCGTATCGGGTGTATCGGTAAGGATGATGGCCAGAATATACTCGTTCCAGGCGGCGATAAAGACGAAGGTGCCGATGCCGACGATCCCGGGCACCGAGATCGGAACAAGAACTCTCCAGACCGCCTGCAGGCGCGAACAGCCG
>DAOUHX010000452.1:0-4153 GCA_034428395.1 Caldilineaceae bacterium | reverse complement strand
CACCGAGTGAGGTCCGGGTGAAAACGGAAACCAGATTGGCATTTGCCTATCAGAAGAAAAAGATACGGATGCCCATCAATGAAGACCTCCGCCAGATTTTTCGTGAGATAGTAGCAGAAGGCGGCCGCGGCAGATTCTGCCACGTCTAGAGGAAATCGCGAGAAAGAAAGCTGCAATGGGAGCCCAGGCGTCCTCCTGTTCCCTTTGCTCAGAGACTCTTGAACGCCCTCATTCTGTTGATGTATGTGGCCTGCACCATGGGGCCGTCCAGCAGCGGGTCTTCCGTCTCCTCCATCCAGGCGCGCAGGCGCCGCGCCAGGTCGTCCCGTATGGCGGCGTAGTCGGGGTCTTCGGCCAGATTGTTCTGCTCCAACGGGTCCCGCTCCAGGTCGAACAGCTCGAATGGTGGATGGTTCAGCCCGGTGGATGACACATCCAGCGCGACACTGATCTCAGGGTAACTCTTGCCGTTGTTGAGAAAGTCGGGCGGCGTCTCAATCCGGGGCGAAAACTCGAAATTGGCGATCAGTTTCCAGCGGTCCGTGCGGATGGCGCGCATCGGATCGTAGTAGACATGGTAGGTCTTCTCTACGAATACACAGTCGCTCGGCCCGTATTCATCCCCGCAGAGGAGACTCCAATAGCTCCTCCCATGAAGTTTTGGCGGCGCTTCGATCCCCAGCATCTCAAGTATGGTGGGCACAAAGTCGGCGTGGGTGACGAATTCCCCAAAACGCCGGCCCCCTGCCTCTTCAGGCTGCCCCGTCTCCGCAGCCGATGCGCCCGACGAAGCGCCCAGTCCGGGAATACGCATCAGCAGCGGCACCTCGATGCCGGCGTCGTAGAGGCTCATCTTCGACAGCGGAAACGGGATGCCGTGATCTGCCGTGAAGACGACGACCGTATCGTCGGCCAGGCCCGCCGTCTCAAGCGCCGCCATCACCCTGCCGAACGCCTTGTCGACCGAGGCGATCGAGGCCTCCATGTCAACCAGGTCCTCGCGCACCACGGGAATGTCAGGCAGATAGGGCGGGATCGCCACCTCATCGGCGTCGAGCGGTTCAGTGTCGCTGGGGAAGGGACGGTGCGGCTCGAAGAAACCGATCTGGGCGAAAAACGGCTGGCTGAATTGCGCAAGCGAACCGCAGAACGCGTCCGCCAGCTCGGCGCAGCTCCCGCGCGGATGGGCATGCTGGTAGCCGCAGCGCTCGGGGCTGCTGGCCTCGTGCTGCACACCGAAGAGGCGCGTCTCGTAGCCGTGCGCGGCCAGGACCTGCGCCAGGTGCCGCTCGTCCGGCTTCAGGTCGTTGGCGTACTCGGTGTGCGCCATCCCGACCACACCGTTCGCGTGCGGGTAGCGGCCGGTCCAGAGCGCGGCCCGCGACGGGCTGCACTGCGGCGCGACGCAGAAGCTGTTCTCGAATTGGAGCCCGGATGCGGCAAAGGCGTCGATATGCGGCGTGCGCACGCCGGGGACGCCGTAGCAACCCAGGTAGCGGCCCAGGTCGTGGCAGATGAAGACGAGTATGTTCGGTCGTTGGGTACGCATCGGGATATGCCTCGATGAATTTTGCGTTTCCGGTGTACCTCGCGTACAGGTCGGGCTGCATTGTATTGCGGTCGTCCATGACCGTCAACCCACGTCTATTCAGGGGGCAGTTTCGTGCGCGCAGCCCGAATGAAACCCAACTGTTGAGTAGGCGGTCGCCCGCATCCACGCCGAAGATGCGCTGCTACTCGAACACTACGGCGCGAGATGCTGCTTCAATCGTCGGCAAAAGAACCAGACAGTGCCGCGTCCTTGAACAGCATTAATGGGAAAATCGGTGGAAAGAGTTGGCGACGAATCCGCAGGATATTGGGGGGCCAGCTTATCGTCTTCAGCATCACAGCCCGACAACCGCGCAGTTACTGAAAACTCAGAACTGGAATCTCAAAACCCTAATGATACGGGTCCGCCGCGTCGCGCAAACCGTCGCCGAGGAAACTGAGCGCGAGGACGGTGATGATGACGAAGAGGCCGGGCAGCAGCAGCCAGGGCGCTAGCGCGACCGAGCGCAGGTTCTGCGCCTCCTGCAGGAGGACGCCCCAGCTGATAGTCGGCGGCCGCAGCCCTAGCCCCAGGAAGCTGAGCGACGTTTCGCTGAGGATCATGGTCGGGACGGCGAGCGTGGCCGAGGCGATCAGGTGGCTGAAGAAGGAGGGCACCATGTGGCGCAGGATTATGCGCATCTCGCTGGCGCCGGCGAAGCGGGCCGCCAGAACGAACTCCTCCTCGCGCATCGAGAGAAAGCGGCCGCGCACCGCGCGGGCCAGAAAGGTCCAGCCGATCAACGAGAGGATGATCGTGATGCCGAAGTAGACTCTGATGCTGGACCAGTCCTGCGGCAGCGCCGCGCTCAGCGCCATCCACAGCGGAATCGACGGCACCGAACGGATGAACTCGATCACGCGCTGGATGAGGACGTCGATCACACCGCCGTAGTAGCCGGAGACGCCGCCCAGCACCACGCCGAAGATGAAGCTCAGCGCCACGCCGATCAGGCCGATCGAGAGCGAAATGCGCGAGCCGTAAATGATGCGCGTGAACATATCGCGGCCCAGCTTGTCCGCGCCGAGAACGAAAACCGGAGCAAACTCCGGCAGCTCCAACTCCTCCCCGCCTGTGTTATCGAGCACCGGCTCTTCGGCACTGACGCCGAACAGGTGGCGATTGGTCTTGAACAGGCCCCAGAGTTTGTACGCATCCCCTTCGACCCAGAGCCGGACCGGGTAGCGGATCCGCTCGTCTATCTGGAACTCCATGCGCAGCGTTTCGGCGTTGCGGGCCTGCGTCAGGCCGTAGACGAACGGACGGCCCTGGAACTCGCCGTCGTGGAAGAGATGAATCCGCTGCGGCGGCGCGTAGGTGAGCGCGACTTCGTAGGTCTCAGGATTGTAGGGCGCCAGGAACTCGGCAAAGAGGGCGATCACATAGAGGATTATGACGACCACACCGCCGACGATCGCCATTCTGTGCTTGATGAAACGCCACCACATCATCTGCAGCGGCGAGGCAACGTAGATCTGCTCTTCCTCTTCCTCGATGGGAAGATAGGCGCCGGGGTCGTCCTCCTCCAGCCCCTGCTGAAGGTCTCCGGCTTGAATTTGCTCTGTAGTCGACTGGTCTGCGGTCATTTAGATGGACACCGGTCCCCATGCCCGAAAACGAAAAACTGGAAACGAAAAACCAGAAACTGAAAACGCCCCCTCACCCACCCATCCGAATGCGCGGGTCGAGTAAGGCAAGCATGATATCCGAGACCAACGTGCCAATGATCGTCAGCGTGCTCAGCATGAGCAGAAAGCTGGCGGCCAGGTACATGTCCTGGGTCAGGAGGGCGCGCAGCAGCAGCGGGCCGGTGGTCGGCAGGCTCAGCACGACCGAAACGATAATCGAGCCGGAGACCAGTTGCGGCAAGGCCCACCCCATCGTGCTGACAAAGGGATTCAACGCCACCCGCGTCGGGTACTTCATCACCAGCTTCATCTCGTTCAGGCCCTTGGCGCGCCCCGTCTCCACGTACGGCTTGCTCAGCTCGTCCAACAGGTTGGCGCGCATCGTGCGCACCAGCCCGGCCGACCCCGCCGTCCCCACGATAATCGCAGGCGCCCACAGATGCTTGAGCATATCAAAGAACTTGGCCACACTCCACGGCGCGTCGACGAACTCCTGCGAAAAGAGGCCGGAGATGTTGACGCCGAAATAGCTTAGGGCGATCCACATCAGGATCAACGCGATCATAAAATTGGGCGTGCCCAGGCCAATAAAGCTGAGCGCGGTGAAGATATAGTCCCCGATCGAATACTGGTAGACCGCGGAAAAGATGCCGACGACAAGCCCGACGATCCATGAGAACATCAACGCGGCGAAGGCGACCACCACCGTCAGACCCAACCGGTCCCAGATCAGGTCGCTCACAGGCAGCTGCCATTCGAAGGAGAAGCCGAAATTGCCCTGAAATACGTTGCCCAGCCACTTGTAGAAGCGTACCGGCGCCGGCTGGTCCAGCCCGTACTGCATGACGAGCGCGTCGATCTCGTCCTGGCGCACGTCGTCCCCCATCGCCATGCGGTTGGCGATATAGGAGGTCATGTAGTCGCCGGGCGGCAG
>DAOUHX010000451.1:0-10861 GCA_034428395.1 Caldilineaceae bacterium | reverse complement strand
ATCTTCGGCCTGCCCGGCGTGCAGAACGACCACTTTTACAACGCCGTTTACGATGCCGGCGACCAGATACGCGCCATCCATACCCGCCATGAGCAGGGCGCAGCCTACATGGCCCTCGGCTACGCGCTCGCCTCCGGAAAAACCGGCGTCTATGTTGTCGTGCCCGGCCCCGGGTTTCTCAACACCACCGCCGCGCTCGCAACCGCCTACTCCACCAATGCGCCCGTACTCTGCCTCGCCGGCCAGATCCATTCGGACCAGATCGGCCGCGGTTTCGGAATGTTGCACGAGATCCCGGACCAGCTGGTCGTTATGCGCTCGCTGACCAAGTGGGCGCGGCGCGCCGAAAGCCCCGGCCAGCTCCCGCAGCTGTTGGCGACAGCGCTCGGTGAAATGCGTTCGGGTCGACCCCGGCCCGTCGGCCTGGAAGTGCCTCTAAACGTCCTTGCCGGCAAGGCGGAAATGAGCGACAGTCCGTTGCCTCTCACCGTGCGCCGGCCGGCAGTGGAAACCGACGCCATCGAAGAGGCGGCCCGGCTCATGGGCAAGGCGCGCAACCCTGTGATATTCGTTGGTGGCGGCGCCATGGACGCGGGCGAAGAGGTCCGCGCCCTGGCCGAAGCCCTCCAGGCCCCCGTCATCGCCAGCGGGCGCGGGCGCGGCATCCTCTCCAGCCGCCATCCTTTCAGTCACACATATGCAGCCGGCGAACGCCTCTGGAAACAGGCCGATGTGGTCATCGCCATCGGCACACGACTGACCAAGCCGTTAATTCAGTGGAAGAGCCCGGATTATCTGACTCTGATTCGGGTCGACATCGCGGCCAAGGAGTCAGACCTAATAGCCCCGGCGGAGGTGACAGTCGCGGCCGACTGTAAGGATGCCCTAGACGCCCTGCTGCCAGTTCTGGCACGCCACAACCGCCCGCGGCCTTCGCGCGTGGCTGAAATGCTTTCGCTGCACAAGGAGATGGAAGAGCTCTTTGACTCGTTCCAACCCCAGACGGAGTTCGTGCGCGCGATTCGCGACACTCTGCCGGACGATGGCATCTTTGTCGATGAGATCACGCAGGTTGGCTATGCCAGCATTCTGGCAATGCCCGTTTACCAACCGCGTACATTTCTTACCCCCAACTATCAGGCCACTTTGGGCTGGGGACTCCCCACCGCACTCGGCGCAAAGATAGCGGCCCCCAATCGTTCGGTCCTCTCGATCAGCGGCGACGGCGGCTTCCTGTTTTGCGCAACGGAACTGGCGACGGCGGTGCAGCATGGCATTCGCACCGTTTCGGTCGTTTTCAACGATGGAGCATTTGGCAACGTGCGCCGCATGCAGAAAGAACTCTACGCCGGGCGCACCATCTCCTCAGACTTGGTGAATCCCGACTTTGTTACCCTTGCAGAGTCCTTTGGCGCGATCGGGGTCCGGGTACAGTCCGGCGACAGCCTGCGTGACGCTCTGACCGATGCTTACGCGGCAGACCTGCCTGTTGTGATCGAAGTGCCGGTCGCAGAGATGCCTGGGCCCTGGCGGGGCTTGTATCCCGCCGAGGTCGAGATTTGAAGATGCCCATCCTGGACATTTGTACAGCGCATTCGCGTTGCCGATTCTGGCGCAGACCGTTAACTCGGAGCGCTGTCACAGCCCAGCGGAGAACGGCGATTTCTCGTTTCTAAGGTCTTGTCTTCTTGCAGTTTGGTGATAAGTGGAGTGGTCCGATGACCGTGATCGCATTTCAAGGGGAGCACGGCGCATTTTCCGAACAAGCATGCCACCAACAGTTCGGAGCCGGGGCCCACACCGTCTCCTGTAAGACGTTCGAAGCACTCTTTTCATCTCTGGACGACGACCGCGCCACATTGGGAGTCGTACCGGTGGAGAACTCTGCCGCCGGCAGCATCAACAAAGCCAGTGATCTGTTGTTGATTCACGACCTGCGAATTCAGGGTGAGATCATTTTGCGGGTGCGACACAACTTAATGACGATACCTGGCAATGGGGACAAGATCAAGAAGGTACGCAGCCATACTCAGGCCTTGTCGCAGTGCGAAGGTTTTCTCAACCGCAACCGTTTCGAGGCAGTTCCCTGGTATAACACGGCCGGCAGTGCCAAAGATCTGGCGGAGTGCCCCGAGCCAAATGTGGGCGTAATTGCCAGTTCTCTGGCCGCAGAGATTTATGACCTGGAGATCGTCCAGCGGGACATTGAGGACGTAAGCTACAACTTTACACGGTTCGTTGTCATCGGAAAAGGCGAAGCGGGTCAGACACAAAATGATAAGACGTCTATCGTCTTTGCCACGCCCCACAACCCAGACGGGTTGTCAGCCTGCATCCGGGAATTTGCCGACCGCAAAATCAAGCTTCTCAGGTTAGTTAGCCGTCCGCGCCGCGATTATCCGTGGCAGTATGTATTTTATATGGACGTCGAGGGCCACTGGCGAGAGCGGGACTGCGGCGCTGCTCTTCTTGGTCTGCTCAACCATGCGGCTTTTGTCAAGATGTTGGGTAGTTATCCCGCGGCAGGCCAGCCCATTGAGGAACGATACGCACAGAAGGTAGTGTTGCAGGACTAGTTCTCGTTGACGTTTGATTGATTCTGTCAAATTGGTGACAATAGCAGGATGTCTACCTATAAGATTGCCGACCATCAGTGGCAGAAACTGTACGCATTTCTGCAAGGACACGCTCGTGCCTATGCGGGGCAGGAGGAAAAGTGTCGCCGTTTTGTCGAAGCAGTTTGCTGGATTCTGCGCACCGGCGCACAGTGGCGTGAACTGCCAGCCGACCTTGGTAAGTGGAACAGTGTCTTCAAGCGCTACGCACGCTGGGAAGAGAACGGTGTCTGGGCCGACATGTTCAGACAGTTCGCTCAAGACCAGGACATGGCAGCGGTCATGCCCGACAGTACAGCTGTACGCGCCCATATGTGCGCAGCAGGCGGCTCCAAAGAAGGGGGCGTCAGAACGAACAGTGCCTAGGTCGGAGCGGGGGTGGCTTCAGCAGCAAAATCCATCTCCTCGTCGATGCGCTTGGCTTCCCCTTACAGTTCATCTTGACTGGTGGTGAACGCCATGACCTTTCCCAGGCTGAATCGTTGCTCGCACCTTTCCATTTTGACGCTGTGATTGCCGATAAAGGCTACAGTTCCGACCCGCTGCGAGAACTGCTCACAGCCAGACAGGTCGAGGTGGTCATCCCTTCACGCCGCTATCGCAAGCAACCGCGGGACTATGACCGCCTTCGCTAAAAAGAGCGCAACATCGTCGAACGCTTCATTAACCGAATCAAGTGGTTTCGACGCATTTTCACCCGCTATGAAAAACCAGCACGACGCTTCATGGCTTTCCTGCACTTTGCCGCTCCTCTCATGTGGCTCGAACGAAATGTCAAGGCACCCTAGAGAGAAGTGCACAGATGACTATCCAGCTCTGCTCGCGCCGGCCGGCTTACCTCGTTCAGTGGACGGGCATACTGATACGGAGATGTGGGTCCGTCCCATGCGGTGGGCCGCGACGGCAGGGTGCTCCATTCGAACCGGTTTGGCTCAGTCCATCGAACTGTTCTATCACTGACGACCGCAGCCATGCAGGAGGAAAGCAAAATGGATCGGTCTGGTCAGCAGCGCTCGTGGACGGTCGACGAGGCCCGGACCCGTCTCCCTGTAATCCTGCGGCTCGCGGCGGTATAGGGGCCACAGCAATTCGGCACGGTCAGGCCATTCGTCGTGGTGCTGGCGGAATCGTGGTACGCTCAGATACAGGACCACAAGCCTTCCAAACAACAGAGTCAAGAGCCAATGGGTCAGTGACTGGTGGAAAACATGCCGCACGGGGTTGACCGCGAACTCCCCGACCAGCGCGAGCTCTACCGGCACACTCCATTCCAGAACCAGGAAGACGAATGAGTGGCTATCTCCTCGACTTTAACGATGTCTCGGAGATTGTCAGAGATTCGCCTGACACGCCAGTTCGATCCTTCCTGCCTGAGCAAACTGAGTTGTGAGGTTTGGCAATTGCCCTGCATGAGCTGGATTTTGGCGTGAATCTGCTACCTCAATGGCGCCGCCGCGAGGCATTGCGCACCGCTCAGTCGATGTGACTTGAAGCCTATGTCGACAGTATCCTGCCTGTTGCGCGTGCAGAGGCTGAGCAGGCAGCCCTTCCGAGAGCTCAGGCGCGTCGCGCTGGCAGTGTCCTGCATTTGGCCGATGCCTCGAGTACCGATGCCTCGAGTGCCGATGCCTCCATGCTCCACAGACTCATATTGGCAACGAGCAAAGTTAACGACTTTGCTGCACTGGACGTTGACGTCGTCAATCCGTGGGAAACTTCCTGACCCTTAAGATCGGAAATACAGCTATTGGTTTTCGTTCTTGGTTTCATGTTGGAGACTTGGAGCGGCAGAAGTCAGTGGCCGGTGGCCGGCTGCCTGAAACTGCCCACGCTGCTGTGCAACGGAACTGCAGTGGATAGGGGAAATTTGCCGCCAGTTAGAGTTCGGTTTGCGGCGGGATGAAAGGGTGGGTTGGTTGACGCGAATCAGGAGAGTGCGAGGGCCCATGGACACTAACAGTAAGCCGAATGTTCTGGTTTTTCTTTGCGATCAACTCCGACTTGACCTGCTCTCCTGTTACCAGGAGACCCTAGCGCGCACGCCCAACATCTCCGCCCTGGCCGCGGACTCCTGCGTCTTCGAGCGGGCCTACACGCCCTCGGCGATCTGCTCGCCTGCCCGCGCCAGCTTGCTGACCGGGCTGTACCCCCACAGCCACCACATGTTCAACAATTCGACGCCGCGGTACTCCTACTGTGAACACCTGCGGCCCGGCGTCGCCATGATCCAGGACTGGATCGACGAAGCGGGCGAATACGAGTCGGCCTGGTTCGGCAAATGGCACATCGGCCCGGCGCAGGACCTGTTCGACTCCCGATTCCATCACACGCAGAGGCCGTACGAAGGCGGGCCTTCGTTCCTCGCAAGCTCGCACTGGCACCCGAACCAGATGATCGGGAAGCTGGTACACGACGTTGGACGGGGAGAAGGGGGCCTGCTGGACGTCGGGATGGAGGGCTTTCCGGACGTGGTGGCGGCGCGCTACTCGCAGCGTTTTCTGCGCGAACGGGATACGCAGAAGCCTTTCTTTCTGTGCTGCTCCTTCCCCGGCCCGCACCCAAAGTGGATCGTACCAGAAGAATGGGGCATCCGCTATGACGCGAACGACATGCCGATCTGGGGCAACCGGTATGACGACTTCGAGGGAAAGCCGGTCTATCAGAGGAAGCTGCGGCGAATGAGGGATGCGCGCGACCGCGGCCTTTCGCAGGCTGAACTCGACAGGGAGCTGCAGGAACTGCTGGCCTGCTGCTATTCCTACCTGGAGCTGATAGACCAGATGGTGGGCGAGGTATTGGCAACGCTGAAGGAGTTGGGACTGTACGAAGAGACTGTGGTCATCTTCACGGCGGACCACGGGGACATGGCGGGTTCGCACGGGCTGACGAACAAGGGCGGGTACATGTATGATGAGATTTACCGCATTCCCCTGCTGGTGAAGCAGGCGGGCACGCCGCGGCCCGGTCGGCTGGATGCGCCGGTGCATCTGATGGATGTTACGGCGACTTGGTTGCATCTGATGACGGGCAGGGAGCAGGAGGAGCTGATGGGCCAGCGCCTGCACGGGCAGTCGCTGTTGCCGCTGATCGACGGGAGTGGCGAGTGGCCGCGCGCGATGCATTACGCCGAGTATCATGGCGACTGGTTCGGTCACTATTCGGCGCGCATGGTCACGGACGGCCGCTGGAAGCTGGTGTGGAACCTGACTGATCTGTGTGAGCTGTACGATTTGGAAAACGATCCACGCGAGCTGCGCAACTGCTTCTATGATGCGGACTATGAGGAGCCGCGCGCCCGCTGCTTTGATTACCTGGTTGCGGAGGCGGAGCGGACGGACGACGCGCAGCTGCGGCTGCTTTTGCCGGAGATTGAGGTCGCGCTGGGGGCGTCGCCAGGGGGCGCGGCGTTGTCTTAGCGTCCGCTGCATTCAAGCTTTTGGCGGCCAGCGGGGCGACGCGGGTGCGTCCCCTCAACTGCCGGCGGCAAACGGGAAGCAAGAGCTGCGTACAGGCAGCACACCCGCAATAGAGCGGCGAAGTGATAGCGCTCTCTTCATAAGGGATGCAGCTCTTTTGTCAGGGGAGCATGCCTTCGCTTGGCCGGGATTACAGAACTGTACCAGACGCAGCGGGGGCTTGGCATATGTCCAGTCAGGAAAGACCGAACATTCTCATCTTTCTGTGCGACCAGCTGCGAATCGATCTGCTGAGCTGTTACAGAGAAACGCTGGTGCGAACGCCGCATATAGCGGCGCTGGCTAAGGACGCCTGCCTCTTCGAACGGGCCTATACGCCCTTGGCTTTATGCTCGCCTGCGCGTGCCAGCCTGCTCACAGGCCTCTACCCCCACGGGCACCACATGTTCAACAACTCGACGCCGAAATACTCCTATTGCGAACACCCGCGGCCTGACATGACCATGCTGCAGGACTGGGTCGACGAGGAGAGCAACTATGAATCGGCCTGGTTCGGCAAGTGGCACATCGGCCCGGCGCAGGACCTGTTCGACTCCCGCTTCCATCACACGCATCGGGAGCCGTACGAGGGCGGCCCCGTTTTCCTGGACAGCTCGCACTGGCACCTCAGCACCAGAATCGCCCCGCTCGTTCAGAACGTGGGCCGCGGCGCGGCGGGTACCCTGGCGGTAGGAATGGAGGGATTTCCCGACGTGGTCGCGGCCCGCTATACACAGGAGTTTCTGCGGACGCGAGACAAGACAAGGCCGTTTTTCGCAACCTGCTCCTTCCCCGGGCCCCACTTTCCTTGGATGGTCCCGCATGAGTGGGGCATACGGTACGATGCCGCCGACATCGAAATGTGGCCGAACCGGTATGACACGTTTGAGGGGAAGCCGATCAATCAGAGGAAAGTCCGGCTGTTGAACGGGTCGTACAGTGAAGGGCTTTCGCAGGAGGAGCAGGACAAGGAGCTGAGGGAGTTGCTGGCGTGCTGCTTTTCCTATATTGAGCTGATCGACCAGATGGTGGGCGAGGTCGCGGCGACGCTTAAGGAGCTGGACCTTTACGACGAGACGGCGATCATATTCACGGCGGACCACGGGGACATGGCGGGGTCGCACGGGCTGATCAATAAGGGCGCGTATATGTATGACGAGACCTACCGGATTCCGCTGTTGGTGAAGGCGCCAGAGGCTGGCGAGGCCAGGCGGAACGGGAATATGGTGCACCTGATGGACGTGACCGCCACGTGCCTGCATCTGATGACGGGCGAGGAGCAGAGTCACCTGGGGGGCCGCAGCCTTCACGGGCAGTCACTGCTGGGGCTGGCGGCGGGAGGGGACGACTG
The DNA here is from genome assembly GCA_034428395.1 of Caldilineaceae bacterium. Classification (GTDB taxonomy): domain Bacteria; phylum Chloroflexota; class Anaerolineae; order Caldilineales; family Caldilineaceae; genus Bin5. Next base: position 3,440 of record DAOUHX010000451.1, on the reverse strand, counting down.
GCCGCGCAGCATGCATTACGCACAGTACCACGGCGATCCCTGGGGACACTACTCGGCGCGCATGGTAACGGACGGCTGCTGGAAGCTGGTGTGGAACCTGACCGATCTGTGCGAGCTGTACGATCTGGAAAACGACCCCCACGAACTCCACAACTGCTTCTACAACCCGGAATACGCAGGGGTGCGCAAGAGCTGTTTCGACTATTTGATGGCGGAGGCGGAACGGACGGGGGACGCGCAGTTGCGGTTGCTGCAGCCGGAAGTCGAATTCGCGGCCTTTGATATGGGGACGCTATAACGCCGGTGGACGCGATTCAGCACAACTGCTATTCTTTAGCCCAACATCTCTACCTTTGCAGGAGCGGAGGGCGGCTGTTACGCCGACGACAAGGAGGGAGCTGATGAAATTTGGCGTCTTTCTACCCAGCCACGGCCCGGCAAAATCACCTGAAGCGGTGCGGCAGGTGGCGCTGGCAGCGGAGCAGACAGGCTTTGATTCGTTGTGGGCGGCCGATCATGTGCTGGTGCATGCGCAGTACAGCGACTTCTGCATGATCGAGACTTTCGTCACCCTGGGCTACGTGGCCGCCATTACAGAGCGGGTTACGTTGGGAACGACGGTGCTCGTGCTGCCGCAGCGCGACCCGATCCTGGCGGCCAAGCAGGCGGCTGCGGTCGACCAGTACGCGAATGGCCGTCTCATCCTGGGAATCGGCGTGGGTTGGATGGAGGACGAGTACCGCTTTCTGCGCAGCGACTTCCGGCAGCGCGGCCGCATCATGGACGAATGGATGGACGTGATGCAGGTTCTGTGGAGCGAGGACCGGCCCTCATTCAGCGGCGAGTGGATCAACTTCGAGGAGAGCTCGTTTGAGCCGAAGCCGGCGCAGGAGGGCGGTCCCCCGCTCACAATCGGCGGGCTGAGCGATGCGGCCATCCGCCGCGCGGCAACGAAGGGTGACGGCTGGCAGCCGATCCACGTCGAGCCGGAGGTGGTTGCCGCGGGCGTCGCCAAGCTGCGGGCGTGGTCTAACGGCGCGCCGAAGACGGTCATCTACCACTGCCGCACGGAGGTCGGTGAGGGGGCTGACCCGGAAGTTTCCTCAATGAGCGGTCCAATATCGGCGGTCATCGACCGGATTGGGCGCTTCGCCGAGGCAGGCGTGGAGCACATGCTTTTCGACTTCTATACCTGCCCGACGGCCGGCGCCATTCAGAGCCAGATGGAGACGATCGCATCCGAAGTTTTCCCGGTCCACCAGGGCGGGTAGCGGCCAAAGGCGGACGGGGCATAGGTTCGGTCCGATTGGGCCTTCCGCTTCGCACTCGTTGGAAGTTGGAATCGGGTCACTTTAGACGCTGCTACAAGAGGGATACCAGTAAACCAGGAGGGACACATGGGCGGCTATCGATTGACAGAGCAGCAGCACGCATTCCTGGACCTGTTCGGCTACCTGATCCTTCCGGGTCTGTTGAGCGACCGCATCGACGAGATCATCGAAGAGTTTGAGGCCCTTTTCGCCGCGCACGGCGGCGGCCACGACGGCAAGCCCCACGACGGCACTGCCCGGTCTTGTCTTGTGCCATTCATCGATTCGAGCGAATACCTCTCCTCGCTTCTCGATGATCCGCGCGTCGACGGCATCTTCACCGACCTGCTGGGTGAGGATTACAACTACCTCGGCAGCGACGGCAACTTTTACGTCGGCGACACGCGCTGGCATTCGGACACCGACTGGACCGGCAAGATGCGGGGCAAGCCGCCGCGTCTCTTCTACAAGATGGCCTTATATCTTGACCCGGTTACCGCGGAATCCGGCGCGTTGCGGCTGATCCCGGGAAGCCATAGGTACGGCGATCACTACGCCGACGCGCTTGAGGAGAGTCTGAGAGTCGCGCCTGAGAAGCTGGGCATCAACGGCAGCCAGGTGCCGGCGGTGTCGATGGATAGTAACCCGGGCGACGTGGTCGTATTCAACCAGAACTGCAAGCACAGCGCCTGGGGCGGCAGTAACCGGCGCCGCATGTTCACGATCAACTGCACATACAAATATGCCGAAGACGAGCTGCAGTTGTTGCGCAATGAGCTGACGGGTTTTGCGCGCTTTTGGATTGAGGAGCCGTACGGCGGGGCGATGCTGCGCACGGCGTCGCCCCGGCGGATGGTCCATCTGCGGCAGGCGCTGGCCAACTATGACCATCTGCCCGAGGCAGTGCGCAAGGCTAAGGAGACCATGAGCGAGCCAGCGCGGGGCTAGGGCACGCGCGGGTGGAACGGATGCTGCAGGCTGTGTTTCCTTTTCCGAATCGTGCGGGATGGATTGATGTGGAGACACAGGTCCTGCCGCAAGCGGACCGTGCCGCGCTGCGATCTATTCTGCGTGCAGCGCGCTGACCGCTTCAATGTCGGCCCAACCGCCGCTTTCTTTCGAGGCCTCCGCGGCCATGCCGATCAGGTGGAGCAGTGCGACGGCGGGCGCATCGGCGGGCGCATCGGCGGGCGGGACCGTTTCTGATGGCGTTTCGCCGGCGACGGCGTCCAGGAACGCCGCAACGCACTCGTTCATGCCGGGCCAGCCGGCGCGCGGCTCGCTCTCCGCGATCTGTTCGACCGACCACTCGTTGTTCTCACGCGAGCGCTGCCGCAGTGCCCCGGAGAAGAGATCTACGACAATATCGCCGTCATCTCCGTTTGCCTCGACCGTCGTCTCCAGCTCGACGACGCTGCCGAGATTGACCTGCACCGTTCCCCAGACACCATCGTAGTCGTAGATTCCCTGGCACTGCCTTTGTGCGCGGCCAGGTAGACCGCTGCCTTCCAGGATCAGGGCACGCGACGGGATGCCGCCCACGACGCGGTTGAGTGTATCTACATACCATGGGGCGATGTGGTTGAGCGTGCTCAGATCGGCCTCTGGGTTGGCGTCCCAGCTGCACTGGAGACGCACGGATACCGTGCGGAGCTGTCCTAACTCCCCGCTTCGCACTCGTCTGACCGCCTCGACGAAGGCGGGGATGAACCCGATTTCGAGGTCGGCGTGGGTCACCTGCGGTGCGTCGAGCAGCCGCTTCACCATGGGGCGGATGCGTTGCCGCTCGTTCGCCAAGGGAGGCTCGTAGAAAACGTGCACGCCCGCGTCTAGCGCCGCGCCGATCGCCTCCTCGTGCGCTGCGTCGGAGACGGCGACGCAAACCGCGTCAATGGGCGGGCCGGTCAGCAGTTCTGCGGCGCTAGAGTAGACGTCAACGCCTGCTCCCAGTTCGGAGCGTATACGCTGCTGTGTGGCCTCGCTGGGCGCGGCAGCGGAGACTATTTGAGCGCGCCCGTCGCGCTGCAGTGCGGGCACGTAGGCCGTTCTGGTCCATCCGCCGAAGCCGATCAGTCCGACGCGTACGTTCATTGCGTTTGTTCCCTCCTATGCCCTTAGGTGTGGAATCTC
>DAOUHX010000450.1:0-2015 GCA_034428395.1 Caldilineaceae bacterium | reverse complement strand
CGTGACGCGCAACGCCGATGGCAGCTGCGCCAGCGCGCGTCTCTGCTTCAACGGCGTCTCCTCGACCGCGGTGGACGCATCCGCAGTGGGGGCGAGCCTGGCCGGTTCGGACCTGAGCGACGGAGCGATCGAAAGCGCAGTCAACGACAACCTTTCGATTCCCGATGCGACGGGCGATATGTTCGCCTCGGCTGGCTATCGCCAGGAACTGGCCAAGGTGATGGGCGCGAGGGCCCTCCGCACCGCCAGAGACACAGCTTAATTGTTATGGCTCGTGGATGGTTGCTGAGATAGGAAAAGCAACTATCCACGAGCCTCTCTCCCATATGTGCCGATGTATCGTTTTGTCGTGATCGGCGTTAGCGGCTGCGGCAAAACGGAATTAGCGCGCCAGATTGCCGCCCGAGTCGGCGTCCCACACGTGGAGCTGGACTCTTTGTTCTGGGAGGCAAACTGGCAGCCAGCAGCAAGAACAGCATTCAGGGCACGCGTGCAAAACGCGACCGCCGGCGAAGCCTGGGTCGTGGACGGTAACTACAGCCAGAGCCACGACATCGTCTGGAGCAAGGCCAGCCATATCGTGTGGCTGGACTACGGCCTCCTTACGATTATGCAGCGCGTCTCGTGGCGTACGCTCCGCCGCCTGTTCAGCCGACAGGAGTTGTGGAACGGAAATCGCGAATCGCTGCATGGTGTTTTCGGGCGCAACAGCATCGTCTGGTATGCTTTCACCAGCTATCGCCGCCACCGCGTCAGGTATGCTGCGCTTCTTGCAAGCAGAGAGTTCAACCACCTGAAAGTAAGACGATTTAGCAGCCCGAAGGAAGCGTCCTTCTGGCTGCAATCACTAGGTCTCACGAGCCTTAACTAGCCATTATGCTGCCCTCCGTTGAATCGGTCGCCGAAGCACTACGCACCAAGGCCTACATCGCCGACCACAGCCTGGCGACATCGATCTTCCTTGCGCTGAGACTGAATCGTCCCCTCTTCCTGGAAGGGGAAGCCGGGGTCGGGAAAACGGAAGTGGCGAAGATCCTGTCACAGATGCTGGATACGCGGCTGATCCGCCTCCAGTGTTACGAGGGTCTGGATGTCAGCACAGCCGTATACGAGTGGAACTACGCCCGCCAGATGCTGCAAATCCGCCTGATGGAGGCGACCGGCAACGCTGCCAGTCCCCGACCGCCGGCGGACGTGCGTTCTGGCGGAGGGCTGCAGGAGTCCGCCATTCAGGACCTGTTCAGCGACACGTTCTTGCTGCGCCGGCCGCTGCTGCAAGCGATAGACAGCCGCGGGCAGCAGAACGGCAAGGCGCCAATCCTGCTGATCGATGAGTTGGACCGCGCGGATGAGGAGTTTGAAGCCTTCCTGCTCGAAGTCTTGAGCGACTTCCAGATCACGGTGCCAGAAATTGGCACGATCAGGGCCGCGGTGCCACCAGTTGTGGTGATTACTTCCAACCGGACGCGCGAGATTCACGACGCGCTGAAGCGGCGCTGTCTCTACCACTGGATCGACTACCCCGACTTCGAGAAGGAGTATCAGATTCTGCGTGCCAAGGCGCCGGACGCGTCGGAGAGGCTATCGCGTGAGGTGGTCGGCTTTGTGCAGGAGTTGCGGCGTGGAGAGTTGTACAAGTTTCCGGGCGTCGCCGAAACGTTGGACTGGATGAGCGCACTCACCGCGCTTGACCAGGAGGAGCTCACCGAAAGCGTCATTGATGAAACGTTGGGTGTACTCCTCAAGTACCGGGACGATATCGAGAAGGTCCAGGGGCAGACTGTCCGCGAGATCGTTCAGGTTCTGCGCAAGTCTGCCGCGTTAGCAGAGTAGTGCAGGTGCAATCCACAGTTCACCCGCCGCCGAACGGTGCCGAAGGCGGGAATTTCCTCCAAAATCTCCTGCTGTTCGCCCGTCTCCTGCGCGGCCTGAGCATCCCGGTGACGCCGACACAGATTCTGGACCTGGTTGAAGCGCTTACGCAGATCGACCTGCGGGTGAAAGCGCAGGCGCGC
>DAOUHX010000449.1:0-5251 GCA_034428395.1 Caldilineaceae bacterium | reverse complement strand
CTCCATGTTCCCGCCGAACGGGCAGTAGAGCTTGACGCCGACGAAGCGCGGGTCCTGGAAGTAGCGCTCCATCTGCTCGATGGAGCCGGCCAGGTCGCGCGGGTCGCAGGCAATATAGCCGCGCAAATTAGGATAGCGGTCGAGAAATGCCTGTGTATCCGCGTTGCCCTCGCGCATGTCGTAGTTGATCGCGTTATAGGACGAAACAAACGTGTATTGTATGTTGCAGCGCTCCGTCATCTCGTGCACGTTCGTCTCGGTGCGCGTGTTGAACGGCTCCGCGCAGTGGAAGCCCGATACGTGCGCATGGATGTCGATAATCGGCTCATCGGGCAGGTCGGCTTCGGCCTTGATCATCAGCGGCTCAACCGGCAGGTCCTCGATGTCCATATCCAGCAGGCGCAGCGCATTGCCGCCCATGATGTCCTGCTTCTGCTCCTCGGAAATCTTGGCCATGAAGACCTGGTTGCGCAGCCCGCGGATCGAATACTTCGGCGAGTTGCTGCCGTAAAGGAGCCTGTCACCGATGCCGGCCTCAACCATCACCTCAAGACCGTCGGCCAGGCACAGCCAGCGAATCGCGGCGTAGACGTTGGGATAGACCTGCATTACCGTGACCAGCTCGCCCATGAAGGCGTAGCTGACTTCGCTCATCACAACCTTCACGTCGTACCGGTGACAGACGTCGGCCACCTTGCGGATCCAAGGCGATACGTCAGCCCCACCCTTGAAATCGACGATGATCGGCAGACCTGCCTCACCGACCGCCTCCACCATCTGCTCGAAGACCAGTGTGTCCGGGCTCCAATTCTGCGGCCCGGGCGAGAAACGAATCGCCACACAGCCGCCCTCGACGCAGGTGCGCAAATCGTCGCGCCAGTTGAGGAAATAGCGCGGATCGAGCGTGCCCACCGCCAGCAAGCGTGGATGTTCGGCCGTCACCGCCAGCGTCTCCGCCACCGCCTCTGGATTGATCTGGTTGACCAGCCCGCGCCGCGACGTCGTCAGGGTCAGCGTCGTATCATGCGCCTCCGTCTGTCGCAACAGGGCCTCCAGCGTCGTGTCCGGCTCCGGGATCGGGTTGACGCTGAACTCGGAAATAAAGTCGATAGCGTACATGGTCTTTCCTTTCCTTGCGGGTGGTAGGCGGCAACTGCCCGGCAGCTACGTGCTGGCTTCGTCGAGTGCCCTTTCGAATGCGAGCAACAGCCCGTCGATATGTTCATTTGTCATCGGCAGGGAAAGCGCATTCATCGACAGTCCCTGGCTCAAATAGTAGCCCTGGTTGAGAAGGGAGAGAAAGACGCGGTGAGCCATCGCGCCGTCGCTGCTCGCCAGGCTGCGGTAGTCAACAAGCGGCTCGTCAGTAAAGTAGACGCTGAAGAGAGAGCCGAGCACGACGCCCTGAAAGGGCGTGTCGACGCTCGCGCTAAGCGCGTCAAGACCTGCGCGCAGCCGTTCACCCAACCCGTTCATGTGGGCAAACGCGCCCGGCGTCAACTGCCGCAGCGTGGCCAGCCCGGCCGCCATCACGACGGCGTGGGCGCTGAAAGTACCGCTCTGGAAGAAGCCGGTCGGGTCGCCGCTGTTGTCGAACAGGGCCATGATTTCTGCCCTGCCGCCAAGTGCCCCGACCGGAAAGCCGCCCCCAACAACCTTGCCGAACGCCGAAAGGTCCGGACTGATCCCGAAATGCTCCTGGCAACCACCGCGCGTTACACGAAAGCCGACCACCTCGTCGAGGATGAGCAGGACCTCGTTCTCCTCCGTGATACGGCGCACCGCCTGGACAAACCCTTTTCGCAGCGACAGAATCCCCGTCTTGGGGTCAAGAATGACGCACGCGAGCTCGTCGCGGTGGCTGCGCACGATCCGCTCAACCGCCTCTTCATTGTCATAGGGCAGCACGATGACCTCGTCGGTTGCGCTCGGAGACATGCCGCCCGCGGTCGCGACCGAATGCGGCGCGTCCGCCGGGCCCGCCTCCTCCACCGGCGGCGCAACACTCACCTCCACCGGATCATGGCTTCCGTGGTATCCGCCCTCGAACTTTGCGATTTTGGGCCGCCCGCTGAAGCCGCGCGCCAGCCGAATCGCGTGCAGCGTGGCCTCCGTCCCGGAGTTGCAGAATCGGACGCGCTCGAGCGACGCCACCCGGCTGCACAGTTCCTCAGCCAGCCCCGCCTCGTTGCCCGTCGGCGCACCCAGCGCGATCCCGCGCTCAAGCTGCGCCTGCACCGCCTCGTTGACAACCGCGTTGTTGTGGCCCAGGATCTGCCCGGTGTGATGGTTGGCAAAATCGACGCGACGCCGCTCATCTATGTCAAAGAGATAGCATCCCTCTCCCCGCTGCATCGTTAGCGGGTACGGGCCGTAGTAGTACGCCCCCTTCGCGCCGCCCGGCATCGACTCGCAGTCCCGCTCGAACTGTTCCAGCGAAGCGGGGCTTTCCGACCTGTAGGTCGCCTCAATGGCCGTTTCAGTCTGATCCGCATTCTGGTCCATGGTCTGTGCCTCGCTCCGCTCAGTTCACCGTCCGTAGCCGTCCTTAAGGATGACAGGCCGCGAACTTCAATCAGCTTATCACGTCTGCCGCAATTACTCGAACCAATAGCTGTAGAGCCGGGCGCCGTTCAGGTTGAAGCGCAGTCGAATGGGGCCGGCTGCGGGCTCAGGCAACCGCTCTTGCGACCGCCACGCAACCGCTTGCCGCACGCTGTCACCTGTCAGCGCGATGGCATCCTCCCCGCCAAAGCCCGCTACCGTTCCGCTGTCCGCGTCCAGGACTTCAACAGTGATGGCGCCCTCGTCGGCAACCGCGTTGACGAGGAGCTGCTCACCCTCCCACAGAAATGGCTCGGTAACGACCGACCCTCCCTCTTCACCGGCATCCAACGACACGAATCCGTCGCGGCGCAGCACGGCCAGGCAGATGGCCGCGTGGTCCTCGTCCCAATTCGGCGGCGGCCAGCGAAACTTGACACCCGTGTAGTAGAACCAGAGCTCGTCATCGCGCACGACCGGCGACGACGGACCCAGCATCTGCAGCGTGTCGTAGGCGCCGCCTCCCAAGGGAGAAGAATCGATGAAGGCCTCGCGGTTGCCCTGCCGCGCCCAAGTGTACATGTCACGGCTGCTGGCCAGCTGAACGTGGTGAAAGCCGTCGTGGTTTCTGCCGGTTGGATTGCGACCGACGTGGTGAAACATCGAGGCGAAACCAATGTACCGGCTCTCGTAGCGCGAAACGCTGAAGTTGTAGACGTCGACGCTGTGCTCCTGCACGTGGTTGATCTGTGTCTGCTGCAGCGCCGAGTTGGCCAGCCGCCGCGCGATAACCGCCCGCGCCAGCTCCTGGTCCTCGTCGTCCGCGTGGAATACAAGCTGCGGCTCGCTCCACTTCGCAAAGTCTTCGCTCGTAGTCAGCGCATGAGACCGCCCGTGCGGACCGCGCACCTTGACTGTCGCGATGAAGCGGTGGTTTGCCGCGTCGAAACTGAAGTTGGGTTCGTCGCCCGAGAGGATGTCAGGCGCGTCATGACGTTTCCACACGATGCCATCCGCCGACACGCCGAAGAAAATCGCATGATCGGGCACCATCGTGAAACTGATCGCCTTGAAACGCCGCGCCGGGTCGGGGTCACCGCCGTCGTAGACCACGCCCAGTACTTCCGACGTGCGCGTGTCGTCTAGCGGAATCGCGACGTGGTTGTTCTCAAATGAACCTTCGTACTCCAGCTGCCCCACGTTGGGTTGATACCAGTGCAGGCCGTCGCGGCTCTCGTGGTAGGAGGAGCGGCCCTTGTCCGCGTCCATCTTGGCGCCGATCGTCCAGAACTTCCACAGCCCCGCTGCCGGGTCCCACACCGGCGCGCTGCGCGTCTGCGGCCGGTAGGCCGGCCCGCCATCCTGCTGCGCTCGCGCGGCCATGAACGGATCCGTTCGTATGACCGCACCCTTCTTGTCGGGCCGGTGCATCCGCCGCTGCAATCCGTCGCTACGGGCCACGTCGGCGTCATCGAAGAAAAGCTGCCGCTCCCCCCGCGGGAATCTGCGCACTGACTCGGATGCCATGCTCCTCCTCCTCTATTCTATCCAGTAGCTATACAATCGCGCCGCGCGCAGCCGTACCCGCAGCTGCACCGGGCCTGCCGAAACGGCTGGCATGCATTTCTGCGCCCGCCATCTGAACGCCAGCCGCACACCGTCCTCGGTTACGGGGACCGCGCTATCCATTTCGTAGCCAGCCAGCGGACCGCCCGCCGCGTCAAGCAGCTCGCACACGATCTCACCTTCTGCCGCGTCCGCGTTCAGGAAGAGCCGCTCGCCCTCCCATGCAAACGGCACTGTCGTCAGCGTGCCGCCGTCCGCGCCGCCGTCCAGCGACACAAAGCCGTCGCGGCGTAACGTCGCCAGGCAGATTGCGGCCCGGTCCGGGCTGACTTTTGGGGGATGCCAGCGATGCCGCAGGCCGGAATAGTAGAACCAGAGCTGGTCTCCTCGCACGACCGGGTAGGACGGTCCCAGGATCTGCATCGTGTCGTACGCGCCCGCGCCCAGCGGCGACGGGCCGATGAAAGGAGCGCGCTTCCCCACACGCCGCCACGTGTACATGTCTCTACTACTGGCAAGCTGAACGTGGTGAAAGCCGTCGTGGTTGCGGTCTTCCCAGGCGCGGCCGGTATGGTAAAACATCGAAGCGAAGCCGATGTAGCGGCTCTCGTAGCGCGAGACCGCAAAATTGTAGACGTCGACCGCGTGCTCCTCCGGGTGATTGAAGACCGGCTGTTGCAGCGACGGGTCGTCAAGCCGCGCGGCGATGATCCGGCGCGCCTCCTCCTGGTCCTGCTCGTCAGCGTGGAAGACCAGTTGCGGATCGCTCCAGTTCTCGAAATCCTCGCTGACGGTCAGGGCGTGGGAACGCCCGAAAGGGCCCGGCACCTTTACGGTCGCGATGAAGCGGCGGTTGCTCTCATCGAAACTGAAATTGGGTTCATCGCCCGATGCGATAAGAGGAATGTCGACCCGCGTCCAGACGATCCCGTCTGGCGACGTGGCAAAGAGGATCGCCAGCTCCGGCGCCATCGTGAAACTCAACGCTTTGTAGCGCCGTTCGGGATCCGGTTCCCCTCTGTCGTAGACCGCGCCGAGGATCTCAGCCGTGTTGCCGTCGCCCATCGGGATGAAGACGAAGTTATTCTCGCGCGTGCCCTTAAACTCCGCCTGGCGCACGATCGGCTGGTACCAGTGGAGG
>DAOUHX010000448.1:0-13168 GCA_034428395.1 Caldilineaceae bacterium | reverse complement strand
TCGTCGGTGAAGTATGGATAGTGGGGCTGGTTTAGGCTCACCTTGAGCAACAACGGCCGCTCCGGCTGCTGCCGGTCGTAGTACGGGTCGGTAAAGTATTGCTGTATGAAGTCGAGCGCGCCTTTGAAGACATACTCGTCCTGGACAATGTGAGGCGAGTGGCCGACGCCCGCCCGCAGCACCTCTTTCGTATCGCTCCACTTCACAGATTGCATATCGTTCGTATAGCGGGCAAAGGAGTCTTCGTCCCGGCCGGCCACAAAGTGGGGGGAGATTTGCATCGCTGATCCAATCCGCTGGTTCCACCCTTGCATCTGGTCCGGCCCTGTGTGATGCAGTTTTCCGGCCGCGACCGTGTGATAGGCAAACTGGCTGAAGCGGCGGGAAAAGGTCATGTGGCCGGCCGGCAGATCGTGGGCGAAAAGTTCGCATCCGCACGTGCGCGGGAACTGGCCAGACATCATCGCCTGTCTGCCCGGGATGCAGATCGGCGAGGGCGTATAGGCGTTGCGGAAGACAACGCCGCTCTGGGCCAGGCGGTCCAGGGTAGGCGTGCGTACGACCGGATCACCTTCGTAGCCGGTGATATCGGCGCGATGTTCGTCGCTCATCAGAAAGAGAATATTCGGCGGCATCTGCTGTGCTCCGGTGGGAAGAGTGTGAGGAGAAGGCGCCTGCTCAGGCGAACTTGCCAAAGTTCAAGGGGTGTCTTTGTGTTCTCTGTTCCGGCAGAGGAGAGTCCAGTCTGGGCGATCTGCAGCTCCTGCTGCGCTTATTCTATCACGCGCGCCGCTGCCAATCCCAAAGGAATGCTCCCAGGCAGGCCGCGCTCATCTTTGCAATGCATTTGCTCAACTGGTAGGATTTTTTGTATCCCTGCTTCCTCCAGCTCTGAATCCCGTCTAGACAAGAGACGTCAAGGAGAATAGACAACGTGAGCACCCTCTATTTCGAGAAGCTGTCCCAGTTCGACCGTCTTGCCGAGCCGGTCTCCGTCAGCATCCCTTTCAGCGAAGGCAAACTGCAGGACGTTGACCGCTTTGTCATCGAGGATGGCGGGGAGACCCTGCCCTCTCAGAGACGCGTCCTCGCCCGTTGGGCGGACGGCAGCGTCAAGTGGATGATGGTCCATCTTCAGCCTGACCTACCGGGCAATCTGGCCAAGACGGTCAGCTTCCGAATCGCTTCCGGGCGTGTGAGCATGCCCTCGCCACAGCCGCCACAGGCAGTGCGAGTTTCGGAGGACGCGGACGGTCTTGTGGTTGATACCGGGCCCTTGCGCTTTCGCGTGCCGCGCGCCGGATTCTTGCCGGTGCAGGATGTGGTCCTGGAGGGCGTTCAGACGTGGCCCGCGCCCTTCGCCGGCTTTCAGATGGAGACCGACGCCGGCGCGGCCGACAGCAGCCGCGGCGCCGTGGAGCTGGAGGTAGAGGAGGCGGGGCCGCTGCGCGCCGTAATACTGGTGCGCGGGCGTCACCTGAAAGCGGATGGCAGCCAGTTTCTGGCGCTGCGTGGCCGCATCACCGCTTACGCCGGCAAAGCATACATCGAAGTCGAGCACCAGTTCCTGCACACGCTCGACCTGGAGCAGGTAACCATGCAGGGTCTGCGCCTCGAGTTCGCCCCGGCCCAAAGTGGAGCAGCCACGCCCCAACTTGCGCTGGGAGAAGGCTGGTACCGCACCGCGATCGAGGAGAGCGACAGCGAAGTCTCGCAGACGCTGGACACGGAGACGATGCTCTATCAGTCGAACGAGCATTTCATCGACTCCTACTACGGCGATTTCTGGTGCGACTGGCGCGACGCGCAGGGCGGCCTCTGTCTCTCCATCCACCAGGCCCATCAAAACTTTCCCAAGGGGTTGTTCGGCCACAGTGACGGCATCGCCTGCTTGCTTTATCCTACTGGAGAACCGCCCGCGCCTGTCCTGCAAGGGATGGCGAAGACGCACCGCATACAGCTCCATTTCCACGGGCCAGAGACACCGTTGGACGAACTCAGCCAGCGCAGCCTGCAGTTCCAGCTGCCCGATCGCCCGTCGCTTGCGGTCGAATGGTACCGGGACAACAACCCTTGGATCGAGACCTTCTTCCCGGAAAAGCTGCCGCGGCGTCTGTTCACCGACCTGAACAGGCTTCATGACGGACGCCCCAAAGCGCTGGGCATGATGCACTTCGGCGACGCGCCCGATTCCGGCTATACCAACCAGGGTCGGGGCGGCGGCGAAAACGTGTGGGTCAACAACGAATATGATCGCCCGCACGCCTGCATGCTCTACTATGCGCTCAGCGGCCAGCGCCGCGCGCTCGATTCCGCGCTCGTCTCCGCCCGTCACTGGCTCGACGTCGACTTTTGCCACCATCACCCGGACCCTCTGATCGACGGCGGGCTGCGCATCCATACGCGTTACCATGCCACGGGCCGATGTACACCTTCACACGAGTGGACCGAAGGCTTTCTGGACTACTATTTTCTCACCGGCCGGCGCGAGAGTCTTGACGTTGCGATTTCAGTCGGCGAGAACATCCTGCGTCACATGGAACTACCGAGCATGAAGCAGCCGGGTGAAGCGACGGTGCGCGAGGGAGGATGGGCCATTCGCGCCTATGTCGGCCTCTGGCTGGGAACGGGCGACCAGCGCTGGCGCGACGAAGCCCAGCGACTGGTTGAGATGTTCCTGGACTGGCATGACCAGTTCGGCGCGCTGCTGGCACCTTACACCAGCCACACGATGCCGCGTGTGCCCTTCATGATTTCTCTGACCGTCAACTCCTTTGCCCGCTACCTGCTGATCGATGACGACGAGCGTGTTAAACAGCTGATCGTGGCGGTGATGGACGACCTGATCGAGCACTGCCTCGGGCCTGACGGCGTCTTTTACTACAAGGAGCTGCCCTCGCTGCAGACCACCGCACCCACGCCCCATGTCATGGAGGCGCTGACCTATGCCTGGCGCATAAGCGGGGACGAGCGCTACCTGCGCGTCGCATCCAACACCTTCGCCGCGCTGATGGCCAATCTTGAAGGCAAGGAAGCGGGCCCTAAATTCGCCGACCCGTCGGGTGCGGTCATTGACGGGGTCGGGGGTGGTCGCATCTTCGCAGACAAGTATACATCGCTTATTCTCTATGCCGGCGCGGCCGCACCACTGGGACTGCTGGACTGGTATGAGTATCCTTATCCCGGGGCGTCCTGAGCGTACGAGAGCGTAGCAAAGCCAAGATTTAGTCAGGCGCGTAGAGAATGCGTTCTGCCGCGCTCTGTGACAGCCAGGGCGTAGCCTTGCCCGACTGCCGTTCTTTCGCTGATTTCAATCTCGCCCACAAGACAGGCGCCCATGGCTCAGCGAATTCGCTTCTTTTGGTCAGTGGACTTCGTCCTGGCTGCATTTCTGATGGCGCTGGCGGGGTATATGCGCTTTGCCCGCCTTGAGTTTGCCGCCTTCAATTATGACGAAGCCCGCGCCCTCGAATTGGCGGCGGACATTTTGGAAAAGGACCCCTTTACGGCAAGAGGTCTTCCCTCCTCTGTCGGTATTGTGAATTCGGCGGCCTTTCCTTATCTGTTGACGATTCCGCTGCTTTTCAGTTCAAGTCCTCTCTGGGCAACGGGATTCATCGCTCTTCTCAACACATTGGCGGTGGGCGGATGCTATGTCTTAGCGCGATGCTGGTTTGGCATGGGCCCTGCGGTAATCGCGACCTCTCTCTATGCCTTGAATCCTTGGGCTGTTAACTTTTCGCGCAAGATCTGGGCCCAGAATGTCCTTCCAACATTCACAGTTGCAATACTGTTCTGTCTGTTTTTGTATGACAAGGGTCGACGTCCCTGGTGGGGCGCAGCCAGCATGCTGGTATGGGCGGTCGCCATCCAGATTCACTTTTCCGCCGCAGCGCTCCTGCCCGTAATGGCCGTTTCGCTCGCTACCGGTTTGAATCGCGCAAATATGCTCAAAGTTTCTGGTGGCATCCTGCTCTTTCTGGCAGCATTTGCCCCGGTATTCTTCAGCGATACGGGAGGCAGTTGGAACAGATTGCCTGAAGTGTTGTCAAGAAGCAGGTTTGATATGAGCTCCTGGCGGCTGACGCTAGAGCTCATCATGGGAGGCGCGGGTCCCGCGTCAGTTGCCGTTCGTATCATCCCCGTCCTGGCCACAGCCGGGGCAATCAATATTGTTGACTCTCTGCTGAGGTGGCCCCACCTGGATGATGGCAACTGGCGCCGGGTGGTGATTGGAATCGCATCGGTCTCTGCGCCACTCGTTTTCATGTTCCGGCCTGGGGCCAGCTGTACAATTACTATCTCCTGACGATTTGGCCGGCATCGTTCATTGCGGTTGGGATACTGCTGGGCGACGCGGCCGGCTTGGTCCGTCGTTTCAGCGCAGGCTGGAGGCCGGCGCTGAATTCGTATTGGGCCGTGCCCTTCCTCTGGCTGCTCGTACTGGCTTCGACCGGGATATCCAGTCAAGTTCAGTCACTTCGTCTCGCCGAAAACGGCGACGGAATGAAGGTGGGCCGGGTCAACGAGATAGTCGAAGCAGTTCATTCCATTCAGGCAACTGGTGACGTGTATCTGGTCAACCTGTCCGGTCACCAATCGGCAGTGTTGCGCTATATATTACGCGATCAGTATCATGTACGAGAATCCCTCTCGCGTGAATCGGAGTCGGTTGCAGTTCGCCGGCAACCTACAGTTCTGGTTTTTGGATCCGACGATAGTCCAATGATCCAGGAAATCAAATCGAGTATTGCGGGCCAGGTGGTCCGGCAGTTTTCAATCGAAGGCGACAGCAGAATCCTGTTGTTTTACCAAGTGGACTACGAAGACGCGCTCGATGAATGTCGGAAAACACCTACGTCGGGCTTGGCTTTCGACGGGCAAGTGACGCTTGCAGGCGTGCATCTGCAACGCATCGACAACGGAGACGTTATCATCCAAAACTGCTGGCGGATACAACAAAGGCCCGCCGAACTTTCCGATCAACTGAAAGTCTTCAATCATCTGATCGATGGAGAAGGGGAAAAGATCACCCAAGCCGACGGCCTCGGACACGTCCCGTCGCAATGGCGGGAAGGCGACATCATCCTGAACTACTACCTGATGCCGATTCCGGCCGGCATCCCGGATGGCGAATATCATCTATTGACCGGCATGTACTGGCTGGACTCCAGTCGCCGCATTCCAATCTCACAGGAAGGCCAGTTCGCTGAACAGGCGCAAACAGGACCATACAGTTTTAAACAAGGGGTTCTCCAAACCAATGGTCCCTGATCTGCCGCTAGCATTCTGCGTGCTCCCATCAGTTGAGCAATGAGAGCAGAACGTTTCTCCGGCAACCCCATAGTCACGCCTGCGCTGCACGAATCGATCGGCGCGAATATCAACGGGCCCTCACTGCTGCGCGTGCCGGACTGGGTGCCGCATCCCTTGGGCCGCTACTATCTCTACTTCGCGCATCACCAGGGCGCATTTATCCGCCTCGCCTATGCCGACGCCCTGGCGGGGCCCTGGACTGTCCACGCGCCCGGCACGCTCCGGCTGGAACAGACGCCCTGCTACCACCACATCGCCAGCCCCGATCTCCATCTCGACACAGAGAACCGACGCATCCTTATGTACTACCACGGCCCAAAAGTGCGTCCTGAAGAGATGGAAAGCGATCCGTTCAGACGGAGATTTCCCATTCTGGAAGGGCAGCGTTCTTTCCTCGCTTACTCCAGGGACGGCCTTACCTTCAGCTCCGACGACGAAATCCTCGGACCCAGCTACTTCCGCGTTTTCCGCTTTCCGAACTCACGCGACGGTTGGGTCTACGCGCTGAGCATGCCTGGCATCCTCCTCCGCAGCCGCGACGGAACTACCAATTTTGAACCGGGGCCGGTCCTCTTTGACCACAGCCAGAGGCATACGGCCCTCCTCGCGCGCGGCGACGTTCTATATGTCTTCTACACGCGCGCCGGGGATTGCCCTGAGCATATCCTCTGCGCGACAGTTGATCTCCGCCCCGACTGGATGGAGTGGAAGGCGTCGGCGTCGTCTTCGATCCTGAACCCGGAGACCGGTTACGAAGGCGGCAATCTGCCCCTTGAGGCCTCGCGGCGGGGAGCCGTCCACGAACCTGTCCGGCAGCTGCGCGATCCGGCAATCTACGAGGAGGGCGGCCGCGTCTATCTGCTCTACTCTGTCGCCGGTGAGCGGGGCATCGCAATCGCCGAACTCCTCTTTGATTGACCTCTGCGCGGGCGGACTGCTACAATGCGGACAATTGCAGTGCCAACAGGATCTTCCGCTTCAGTGAACTCGCTCGCCCCGGCGGGTTGCGGTATAAATGCGCGAACCGGCTCGCAGTAAAATTAGAGGACCGGCCAAAGCCGGCTGGAAGGAATTCCATGCCCGATTCATCGACCGACATCGTTGTCTACGGCGCCTTCTGGTGCCCGGACTGCCGCCGCAGCAAACAGTTCCTCGGCGAGCACCAGATTCCATACGCCTGGGTGAATATCGAAGAGGACGCAGAAGCCGAGCGCCGCGTCATAGAGCTGAACGAGGGCAGACGGGTCATCCCCACGATCGTCTTTGCCGACGGCTCCCTAATGGTAGAGCCGAGCAACGCCGAACTGGCGGCAAAGCTGGGCCTGAAGACGACGGCCAGCCGCCAACACTACCCCGTGGTCGTTGTCGGCGGCGGCCCTGCCGGCCTGACCGCAGCCCTGTACCTGGCCCGCGAAGGCGTCGACATCCTCATCATCGAGCGCGCCGCCTTTGGCGGCCAGGCCGCGACCACCGAAAAACTGGATAACCTGCCCGGTTTTCCCGACGGTGTCGATGGCTTTGACTTTGCTCAGAGGCTGCGGGCCCAGGCCGAAAGGTTTGGCGTTGAACTGCTGCAAGCCCAGGATGTCGCCGCAATACATCGACAGGACAACTATCACCGCGTCGAAACCACCGCCGGCGATGAGTACAGTGCCCAGGCTGTCCTGATCGCCACCGGCAGCCGTTACCGCCGCCTGAATGTGCCCGGCGAAAACGATTATCTCGGCGCTGGCGTTCACTTCTGTGCTACCTGCGACGGCCCCTTTTACAGAGACAAAGCAGTAGCCGTGATTGGCGGCGGCAACAGCGCGGCGGAAGAAAGTCTGCTGCTGACGAAATTCGCCGACAGGGTAACCATCCTGGTACGCGGCCCCGAGCTGACCGCGAGCCAGGTCGTCCAGGAGTCGGTGCTGACCAATGAGCAGATCGAGGTGAAATGGAACACGGAGGTGCAGGAGTTTCTCGGTGCCAGGGCGCAGCTGAACGGGCTGCGACTATGGAATAACCGGGCCGAGGCCGAATCGCACATGTCTGTGGATGGCGCCTTCGTCTTCATCGGTCTCCAGCCCAATACGGGGTTCCTGGAGGGGAGCGGCGTGCGCCTTAACAGGTGGGGCTTCATCGAAACCGGGCATACCCTTACCCACGAATCTGACGAACGCCCACCCCTCTTTGTTGACCGGGATCCAGCCGCTCTGGAGTCGAGTGTCCCCGGTCTCTTTGCCGCCGGAGACGCGCGCGCCGATAGTACGAAACAGGTCGCTTCGGCTGCCGGCGAGGGCGCAACCGCGGCCCTCCTGATGCGCGACTACTTGAGAACTGTCTGACCGGAACGACCCGTCGCCCGAGGCCTGCGCCTGCCAACCGCACCGGTCAAAGGCATCCCGCCGGGCCCCAGGTCTTGCCGCGACCTCCCACCACAGTAGGAAGGAAGTACAAGTGCTCACACCAGAAATGCGGGAACGGATCGACGAACAAGGCTATCTGATCATCGAAAACGCGCTCGAACCTTTCGGTTTGGACCGCGTCCGGGCCGCCTATGAGGCCATTCAACGTCAGACCGAGCCGGCCTGGGCGAACTCCGTCCGCAACGGCACGTTCAAGGGTGGATACGGCAACGGTCCGGACGCGCATACTATGGGCGACATCCATCAATACGACACGCTTTTTCTGAATATCGCCGAGAACCCGCTCGTGCTGCCGATCCTTAAAGAGATTGTCGGGCCGGACGTACAGACGATGGAGATGGTCGCCCACTGCCATCACGCCGGCACAAATGCTCACACCGGCTGGCATCGCGACTGGCCGGCCTGGCGGCACTCGCAATTCATGCTCAAGGCGAAAGTTTTCTATTTCCTCGATGATCAGACGCCCGATATGGGCTGCTTCAGTCTCGTCCCCGGCAGCCACAAGCGGGACGCAAACCCGCCCCGGACAGAGTACGTCGGCGAAACGCTGGAGCAGATGCCGAGCCTGCAAAAGATCGTCGGCAAGGCCGGTTCAGCCATCATCTGGAACGTTCTCTGTTGGCATTCGGGCTTGGCCAACACCAGCCCGCGCGATCGTCGGATTCTCATCTACGGTTACATGCCCTTCTGGGTCAAGAAGTGGGGCAGCACGCCTCCGCCGCAGCACATCGTCGACTGGGCCGATACGCCGCACCGCCGCCAGCTGATGGGCATTCACGCCGTCGAAGGCCGCGCCTCCTGGGACCGTAAGGACGTGCCCTACCTGCCGGAGCACGCCGAGATCGCGGCGGCGAAGAAATTCTGAACCATCGCGCCCTTCGACGGGATCCATAACGCAACACGTAAACACAATACGCAATTGACAAGGAGTCTCTATGTCCACCCCAATCAAACTAACCGTCATCGGCGCAGGCAGCGCCCAATTCTCGCTCGGGCTTGTCAAGGATATCTGCCTCACCGAGTCGCTCAACGGCAGCCTCATCAGCTTCATGGATATCGACGCCGACCGGCTGGACGTGATTCACAGACTCGGCGCCCGCTACGCCGAAGAGCTGGGGGCCGATCTGCGCTTCGAGAGCACGACCGACCGGCAGACAGCTTTGCAAGACGCGGACTTTGTCATCAATACCGCCTCCGGCAGCAGCCATCAAAAGCAGCGCGACAGCCGCGAACTGATGGCAAAGCACGGCTATTATCACGGCGGCCGCATGCGGCAGACCAACTTCGTAAATCTGGACCTGATGCTCGGCGTTACGGGCGATATGGAGGAGATCTGTCCCGATGCCTGGCTGATCCAGTCTGGCAATCCGGTCTATGAGGGTTGCACGCTCATGACGCGCGAGTCGAGCATCAAGGTCTGCGGCCTTTGTCACGGCCACTACGGCGTCTACGAGATCGCTAGGACGCTCGGCCTGACCGACTTAGCCGACATCACCTGGCAGGCGCCGGGCCTGAATCACAACATCTGGCTGACCCACTTCTATTACAAGGGTGAAGACGCATACCCCATGCTGGAGCAGTGGATTGCCGAGGAGGGCGAAAACTTCTGGCAGAGCCATGTGGCCGAGCGCACGCACGACATCCAGATGAGCCGCGGCGCGATCCACATGTACCGCATGTTCGGCCTCATGCCCATCGGTGACACGCCGCGACGCGGTGGATGGTGGTACCATACCGACATCGACACCAAGATGTGGTGGTTCCCGCAGCCCTGGGGCGGCCCGGATACGCACCTCGCCCGCCCCTTCTTTGTCGACAACTTGGAGAAGCGGTTGGCGGAGATGGCGGAGCTGACCAGTAACCCGTCATCCAGCCTGATCGAGGCGTTCGGCTCGGAAAAGACCAAAGAGCAGCAGGTGCCAATCATCGACGGCCTGGTAAACGACAATGAGGGCCAGTACCAGGTGAACGTGCCCAACCACGGCGCGCTGGCAGGCGTGCAGGACGATGTCGTAGTCGAAGTGCCGGCCATCGTCAACAAGAAAGGCATCCAGCCGATCCGCGTCGATCCGCTGCCTGAGAAGATTCTATACACGCAGATCCTGCCCGAAGTCCTGGAAATGGAGCGGGAGCTTCTTGCCTTCCACACCGGCGACCGCTCACTCCTCCTCCTCAATGCGCTCGAAAGTGAGCAGACTCATTCCTATAACCAGGCGCTCACCGTATTCGAAGAGCTGATGGAGATGGATGGCAACGAGAAGATCAACGAGCATTTCATGTGGGGCCAGTGTCAGGAGATGCTGCGCGAAATGGTCAAGACTGTCGTTTCAACCGCTTAGTTTGGGCGAATTCGTTTGCATGCGGTCATTGCAGCCGGCTGCAGGCCGATAGCGAAAAGTTGAAATGCGTACACTTTTCGCAGTGCCCCGCCTGATCGGCGGGCTGACCTTCCTTACCTATAAGCGCCTCGCTGGCAACCCGGGGCTGACCTTGCTGGCGCTGTTCCAGATCGTCCTCACCGTCGGTCTGTTGAGCAGCGCCGGCTTCTTCGCGCAGGCGGTCGACCGCGTCATCCTGCAGGAGGAGCTGGACGCTCTGAGCACGCGCACGGGGCGCCCCCCGTTTTCGACGCGCGTCTACTTCTTTCCCTCCTCGCGCAAGCCGATGGACCTGCCCGCAGCCGAACGGGCCGGCCGCAGTGTAGCCAATACCCTCTCCAGCGAGATCGGTCTGCCAATCGACGAAGTCGGCGTGCAGCTCGAAAGCGGCAGCCTGATGCTGTTGGCCCCCGAGGGAGACCAGCGCTACAGCGGCAGCAGCAGCTTTCTCACACAGGTCGATCTGGTCTATGTAGCCGACGTCGCACCGGAGTTGGAAATCACCGACGGCGCGGTCTGGCAGGACGCGACCGGCGCCGACCCGTCCAGGGGCATTCTACAGGTATTGATGCACGACAACCTGGCCGCCGAAATGGGCGTCCTGCCCGGGGAAAAGTTCCGGGTTGCGCCGACCGCCGCATTTGAAGGGATCGAGGTGGAGATCGTAGGGTTGTGGCAGGCGCGCGACCCGAACGACACATTCTGGTTCCGTCCGCCGGACATCGCCATGAAGGAGGCGCTGTTCGTGCGACGCGCAGACTACCTGCACTGGGTCCAGCCGATGGTGGCGGGCGCATCCCGCTTTGCCAGCTGGCGCATCTCGCTCGACGACAGCACGCTCAATCCCGCCTACGCGGCCGCATACGCGCGCGGTTTCGAAAAGGGCATGGCGATTATCGACAAATACCTGCCCGGCGCCAACCTCGACGTTTCGCCGCTGGACCCGCTTAAGGATTTCGTGCAGCGCCAGACAACACTTACGGTGTTGCTGCTGAGCATGAACGTGCCGGCAATCGGTTTTCTGCTCTACTTCCTCGTGCTCATCTCCGGCATCATCGCCCGCTCCCAGCAGCGCGAGACGTCGGTGCTGGTCAGCCGCGGCGCGGGGACAGTGCGCGTTCTCTGGCTAGTCCTGGTGGAGGAGTGGCTGCTCTTCGTGTTGGGCGTGCCGCTGGGGCTGGGCGCAGGCATGCTGATCGCCCGCGGCATGGGCTACACCGACAGTTTTCTCGATTTCATCCTGCGCGATCCGCTGCCGGTCTCGTTGCAGGGCGTAGATGTATGGTTGATCGCGGCCGCGCTGGCGCTGGCTTTCGTCGCCCGTCTGCTGCCTGCTATCGGGGCGGCGCGCGCCAGCATCGTCGAATATGAGACCGCCTATGCCCGTCCGGACAGAGGCCCGTTCTGGCGCCGCGCCTATCTCGACTTTCTGCTGATTGTGCCGACCGTTTACGCCTACCAGCAGCTGGGGCAACAGGAGGCCTTCGCCCTGCTGGCCCAGGAGAACGCGTCCGAACTCTACAGCGACCCGCTGCTGGTCCTCGCGCCGGCCCTGGTGATCCTGACGGCGTCGCTGCTGATCATGCGCTTCTTCTCGCCGCTGATGAACCTGCTCGACAAGCTGGCCAGCCTGTTGCCCGGCACCGTCTTCCATCTGGCTCTGCGCCAGCTCGGGCGCCAGGGGCACAGCTATTTGAACCCGCTACTACTGGTGATCATCTGCCTGGGCCTGGGCATCTACACGCACTCACTGGCGGCCAGCGTCGATGAGTGGCTGGTCGACCGCATCAAGTACCAGGCCGGCGGCGACTTCCGCTTTCAGCCTCTTACCGAGGGTGAGAGCGGCGGAGGCTGGACGCCAGAGCTCTCCTGGTTTGCCCAAAAGTTTGACGCGCGGCGCGCGATTCGGGTGGGCAGCTACGGAGCCCGCTTCGAAGGCCTTACCTCCTCCACCCGCCGCCGGGGAAAGCGGATCATGGGCGTCGACCGCGCCGAATTTGCGTCCGTCTCCTGGTTCCGCCCCGACTTCGCCGATGACTCGCTCGGCGGCCTGATGAACCGGTTGGCTGCCGCGCCCGAAGCGGTCCTGGTCCCGCGTGAGTTCCTGCAGGAACAATTGCTGCGCATCGGCGACCGCCTTGATGTCTGGGTAATACTGGAGCCCGGGCTGACGATGCGTACCGATTTCTACATCAGCGGCGTCTACGACTATTTTCCCACGGTCGAGCAGGATGAGATCGTCCTGATCGCCAATCTGGATTTTCTGCACCTAATCGGCGGCGCCGTCTACGCGTATGAAGTGTGGCTGCGGGCGCCGAACAATAACCGCGGTGAGGAGGTGCGGCGCGATCTGCGCATCGGCGGGATCGAGACCGTGCGCTGGCACGACGTTGTCGGTACGCTAAAGATCGAAAAAGCGCGCCTGGAGCGGGTCGGAGTCTTCGGCGCGCTGACGGTGGGCTTTCTGGCCGCGGCGCTGATGGCCGTACTGGCCTTCCTGATGCACAGTTACGCGTCGCTGCGCGAGCGTTTCTACCAGTTCGGCGTGCTGCGGGCAATCGGCGCGTTCCGTCGACAGTTGATCGTTCAACTTGCCGTGGAGTATGCAGTTCTCGTGGTCTACGGCACCGTGGCCGGCGCCGCGATTGGCATCTGGGTCTCGGTCCTGTTCACCCCCTTCTTCCGTAGCGCGGCCGACTCCAAGGCGATTCTGCCGCCGATGCTTCCGGTGATCGCAGAGGGCGAGATCACCCAACTCACCATCATCTTCATCGCCGTAATGGTGCTCGTCATCGTCGCCGCCACCGCGCAGGCAACTCAGCGCCGCATTTTCGAAGTCATGCGCGTCGGACAGGCGTAAACAAAGGCGGCCGGTGGTCGGTGAATTGAACTGTACCGACCGCCGGCCGCGACGCTTGCCTTCTTGAATTTGGCTGCTGCCTACCGTCAGCTGCCGGCCGGACGGCTACCGTTGCTGCCGTTGCCCTGCTCGTTGAACAGCTCCCTTACACCGCCGAGCGCACCCAAGACGCCGCTCGCCTCGTAGGGCAGAAAGACCTTGGACGA
>DAOUHX010000447.1:0-1717 GCA_034428395.1 Caldilineaceae bacterium | reverse complement strand
CCGCCGGGAGATTCTGAGGCTCATGACTGCTGGCGCGGCCGGCGCCTCCGTGCTTGCAACGGTCTCTTGTGTGGCGCCAATGGAGACGGCGGCGCCCGCGGCTGAGCCGGCTATGGAAGGTTTTGATTTCAAACGCTTCGACGGAGAGAGTCTCTTCATCCATGGTGAGAATCACCCTATTTCGGAGCTGGTAGCCGAGGTCGACCAGGAGTTCCTGGAGTTGACCGGCATCTCACTTGAGTGGGAGCTGGCGCCCGAGGCGCAGGCTCGACAGAAGACTCTCCTTTACATGCAGGGCCAGGACACCGGCCTCGACGTGTGGGAGACGGCCATTCCGATCGAGAAACTGAAGTTCCAGAGCGAGGGCTGGTATTTCGCGATCAACGACCTCCTCAAGGACCCGAACCTCAGTGACCCGGATTGGGATGCCGACGACATTGCGGCCGCCGGCTGGCAGTGGGTGACCCTGGACAACGGGGATATCTATGCGCTGCCCTCGTTTGTGCCTCAGATTATCTACGCCTTTCGCCGGGACCTGCTGGAGGAGAAGGGCATCGAGCCGCCGAAGACGCTGGAGGAGATGGAGGCCGCCGCCGACGCGTTGCACGATCCGCCCAACATGTATGGAATCACCCTGCGCGGCAAAGCGGCGGTTTGGGTCATGTGGGGGGCTTTCCTGTGGAACATGGGCGGGAGCTGGCAGGATGAGGACGGCAACCTGGCGATTGCCACACCTGAAGCGATCGCAGCGGCCGAGACGTACGTACGGCTTCTCCAGGACTACGGCCCGCCCGGGTCAACCGGATATGACTGGCTCGAATGCAGTTCACTGTTCAGCCAGGGCCAGGCAGGGATGTGGGTGGACGGCTCCGACCTGATCGCGAAGTCCGAGAACCCTGAGAACTCTGTGATCGCCGACAAAATCGGCTACTCGCTGCTGCCGGAAGGGCCGGGTGGGCAGTTCGGCCCGGTAGCCTGTGTGGGCTGGGCGATCAGCCCCTTCAGCCAGAAGAAAGAGGCATCCTTCTACTTCCTCCAGTGGGCGACCAACAAGAGCAACCAGCTGCGGGCGATGATAAGCGGCTCCCCGGCGGCCCGGGTATCTGCATGGGAGCACCCGGATTTCGCTGCCAACAGTCTCGTTCCGCAGGACTGGATCGATACCTGTGTGGAATCGCTCAAGGACGGTGTGGCAGTGCCGATGATTCCGGAGATTATTCCGGTCAACGAGTTCGGTGAGGCGGTCAGCAACGCCTTGACCCAGGCGATTGAGGGCGGCGACGTGGCGCAGCTGCTGCAGAATGCCCAGGACGAGCTGGAACCCGTAATGCGTGCATCCCAGTCTTAGACCGACAAGATGTGCCCACGACGGAACCCTTTGATTGGCCCGCAAGCGTGGTCATTCCTGTCGCTTCGCAGTACCAGAGAGGATAGTCGTTAGGCTTACAACCCTGGCCCCCGCTTTTCCGTCATAGGGCGGGGGCCAGGGGATTGGGCTTTGCCGGGTCAAAGGATGCGGTGCTCCCATCAATGCCACGGGCCGAAGGACTTTAAGATTCGTCCAGGCCGGCAGAGGGCTGTAAATGCAAGAGACTCATCGTGACGCCGACAGGGCCGCGGTGAAAGAGACCAACCGCTGGCGCAGAATGGGCATAGGCGACTGGATTGAGCGACGCGCCAGTCTGGTCTTCATCGCCCCTGCCGTTTTCGCCGTGCT
>DAOUHX010000446.1:0-2707 GCA_034428395.1 Caldilineaceae bacterium | reverse complement strand
TATTTGAGCGCGCCCGTCGCGCTGCAGTGCGGGCACGTAGGCCGTTCTGGTCCATCCGCCGAAGCCGATCAGTCCGACGCGTACGTTCATTGCGTTTGTTCCCTCCTATGCCCTTAGGTGTGGAATCTCAGCCCATCGGGTCCGGCCAGCGCACGAAGGCCAAGCCACGAGAAAGGTGGGCAAAATCGTCGTCGCTCAGCTCCTCGCGGTAGGGCAGGGCCTTGCGAATCGCCTCAGGGTTGCCTGCGTAGCGATTGATGATCTTCTCGGCGTTTATCTGTACGTGGCCGTACTGCAACACCAGTAGACAACTGCAATCGTACCCCTCTTGGCGGGCGTACCATGAACCGACGTCGAGCAACCGGATCACCTGGTCGCGTTTGCGGTCGTAGGTGGTGAACTCGCTTACGCCGGACAGGCATTTGGCCTCGACCAGCACGACCGCACTTTCGCCCAGTTTGATCAACAGGTCCGGCTCCGACTCTCCTTCCCTATGAAGGCGGCTCGGCGGCGGCGGCAGTTTCGGCCAGAACTCCAGCCTGGCGTGCGGGATCTCCTTGAAGGCCTGGGGCGGCAGCGCATAGGCAAACGACTGGCGCAGCAGAAGCGTGAGAACCCTGGTACGCTGCGGCTCGTCCTTGAGCAAGGGGCTGAAATAGTACCAGGTGCGCGCGTCCTCCGAGTTCTCGCTCAGGATCTTTGGCAGGCCCTCTGCAACCCTCGGCGGGAAGGTATCCTCCTCCAGCTTGCCGCGCAGCGCCGGGTGCGCCGTGTCGGTGTGCTTTAGCAGGGGATGGTCCTCCGGCCTGCGCCAGACCTTTGCTCTGGATATGCTGACGAGGTAGTTGGTCACTTGCTGGCCCGGTTTGGGAGTTTGCACGACTCGACAGGTCTCTGTCATGCCTGAAGGGTTACCTGTCTATACTATTTTAGGGAGATCGGCGCGTTCTGACAATTCCCGTACGGCAGGAGAGGGAGATCGTGTGGGCAAAGGCCTGCGGAATAGGGACTCCTGATCTTTGGCCAGCATTTCAATCCGTGTTACCTTGCTCACGCATTTCAGCAGTTCCTTTACCGTCTCCCAGAGGCTAGACACAGGAGCGCAATCCCACACCATGTCCAGATTCATCGTAATCGGCGGCGGCGTCATCGGCCTCAATACCGCATATCAGCTGGCGCGCCAGGGGGCTGGCAAGGTCATCGTGCTGGAGAAGGGCGTGGTGGGCGACGGCTCCAGCAGCCGCGCCGCCGGATTCATTACCGGGCTGATGTGGACTGAGACGGCTATCAAGGCGCGGAAGATCAGTCTACGGCTCTACCGCGAGTTGACGGCCGACCTGGACCGCTACGGCTACCGCTTCCAGGATGTCGGCTGTCTCAACATCTTCGATGCAACATCGTGGCCGGGAAGGGAAGAGATCCTTCCCGTGTACGATCGCCACGACGTTCCTTACGAGATTCTCGACGCAGAGGAGATCCGCCGCCGCTGGCCCGATCTGGCGCCGGAGGAGGACCATATCGGGCTGCACGATGAGCTCGGCGGTTACAGCGAGCCGCACGAGTTTGTACCCGCACTGGCGCGGCGCTGCCGTGACCTGGGCGTGGAGATTCGCGAGCATGCCCGCGTCGAAGGATTGGAGATAGAAAGTGGGCGCGTAGTCGGTGTGCGTACCTCGCTGGTAACAGTCGAGGCCGACATGGTCGTCTGCGCGGTGCACTCCTGGACGCGTGCGTTCATGGAGCTTTGCGGTCTGCGGCTGCCGATCAAGTCATTTGTCCACCAGCGCTACGTCACGACCGAGCTGCCGGAGGCCGCGGTGATTCCGGCGATCAATGCCAACCCGCAGGGTGGGTACATTCGCCCGGCACGTTTGGGCAGCGGAGATGCCCGGCTGCTCGCCGGCGGCGAGACCGAGGACCGGATCGAGGAGCGCGTCGACGACCTGGACTTTCACATGGCGGGGCTTAGCGCGCCGGAGGGTCTGCGCGCCCGCTTGGCGGCCAACCTCGCGCCGCTCGTCCCCAAGCTGGCCGGAACCGAGTGGGAGACCGAGCAGGTCGGTCTGATCTCCTTTTCTCTTGACGGTGAGCCGGTCCTGGGCACGCTGCCGCAGCTTTCCGGCCTTGTGGTCGGCGCCGCCTTCCATTCGGGCGGATTCGCCTACAGTCCCGTCGCCGGCCTGCTGCTGGCCGAGCTGGCCGCGGGCGAAGAACCGAGCGTCGACATTTCCACATTTTCGCCGGCGCGCTTCTCCGCCCAGGACACGGAAGCTTACCTGGCCAGTACCGTTGTTGAGGGTGAAGCATTCCGGCGCCGCCATTGAATACCGACCCGCGCCCGCGCGCGCCCCTTCTATCTTGACAATGCAACTCCATTTTGGCATAGTACCGTCGCTGTTTGGACGTGCCGCGCAGGTCAGGCCACAGTCCATGAACGCACCGACAGTCCACCTCCGAATGTCCACGTTCAAGTGGGTTGTCGAATCTACCTTTCACCATTTTGCAGAGGAGAATCACACCATGAAGCAGAGGCATTTCCGCTTTGTACTGTCTGCGCTTATCCTGCTTTCGGTCCTTCTGGGCGCGTGCGCGACGCCGGCCGCTCCGGCCGATTCGGGCGACGCGGCGATGGCCGACGAAGGCGAGGCGATGGAAGGCAGGATGCTGCCGGACGACGCTGCCGAGGAGCAGGTTATCCGCTATGTCA
>DAOUHX010000445.1:0-5458 GCA_034428395.1 Caldilineaceae bacterium | reverse complement strand
GCCGCTGATCTATTCCTTTTATCTCTCGTTCACGAGCTACGATATTCTGACGCCGCCGCGCTGGCGGGGGCTTGACAACTACGACCGCATGGCGACGGGCGACGATACCCTGTGGCAGTCGCTGCGGGTAACGGTGATCTACACGATGGTGGCGGTGCCGGTGCAGGTGGTTGTCGGCTACGGCATGGCGTTGATGCTGAACCTGAAGGTCAAGGGTCTGTCGTTCTGGCGCACGGCCTTCTACATGCCGGCGGTTGTGCCGGCGATGGCGGTCGCCTACGTTTTTTCGTGGATGCTGCAGTCGGACGTCGGGCTGCTGAACCAAACGCTGCGGTCGATCGGGATACCGGGGCCGAAGTGGTTCGGCGATCCGAACTGGGTGCTGGCGGCATTTATCCTGATGTCGGCGTGGGCGGTCGGCGGTACGCTGCTGCTCTACCTTGCGGCGCTGCAGGGCGTGCCGACCGAGCTTTACGACGCGGCAAAGGTTGACGGCGCCAATGCCTGGGGCCGTTTTTTGAATGTGACGCTGCCGATGACATCGCCGGTCATCTTTTTTGTTTTCCTGACCGGCATGATCGGGACGTTCCAGGTGTTTACGGTCGCGTTTGTGACGACGAACGGTGGGCCGGGCGAGGCAAGCCTGTTCTATCTGCTCTACCTCTACCGAACCGGCTGGGAGTACCTGGACATGGGTTATGCCGCGGCGATGGCGTGGCTGCTGTTTGTGATATTGCTGGTTATCACCCTGCTTTCGCTGCGGCTATCGCAGGCGACGGTTTTCTACGAGGGCGCGCAGGAGTAGAAGATGGCGGATTCGGGAACTTCGCAGGTTGGAGGGGCGCTGGCACAGCCGCCGCCCGGGTTGGGCGGGGATTGGGCGTTGCGCTGGCGGATGGGGCAGCGAATTCTGGGCAGGGCGCTGCTCTATTTGGCGCTGGCCGGGCTGACGATCATCCTGGTGGCGCCGCTGGTCTGGATGGTGAGCGCGTCGTTCAAGCCGGAAGGGTATGTTTTTGAGTATCCGCCGCGCCTGATCGCGGAACAGGTGCAGTGGTGGAACTACGTCGAGGCATGGAACCAGTTTCCCTTCTGGCGATCGTTGCGCAACACGATGACGATCGTGGTGGGGGTTGAGATTGGGCGGCTGGCGAGCGCGAGCCTGACCGCGTACGTCTTTGCCAGGCTGCGTTTTCCGTTTCGGACACCGCTGTTTTTGCTGGTACTGAGCACGATGATGATCCCGTATCACGTTGTGTTGATTCCGCAGTACCTGTTGTTCCGGGACCTGGGCTGGCTGGACTCGTTCAAGCCGCTGATCGTGCCGCACTATTTCGGCGGGGGCGCGTTCTTCATCTTTCTGTTGCGCCAGTTTTTCATGACGATCCCGCGTGATTACGACGATGCGGCGCGCATCGACGGGGCAGGGACGTTCGCGATTTTGTGGCGGATCATCGTGCCGATGTCGAAGCCGGCGCTGGCGACGGTGGCGATCTTCACCTTCATGGGCGAGTGGAACGACTTTTTTGCGCCGCTGATCTATCTGAATTCGCAGGAGAGGTATACGCTGGCGATTGCGATCCGGCAGTGGCAGCAGGTGGCGGTGTGGGGCGCGGGCGCGTACGTGCCGCCGACGTGGAACGCAATCATGTCGATGGCGACGGTGCTGACGATTCCGCCGGTGGTGCTGTTCTTTTTCACGCAGCGTTACTTTATTCAGGGCGTGGTAATCAGCGGCATCAAGGGCTAGGGCGCCGGGCTGCGTGCGGCGATGCGGGCAGCCGAGTCGGCGGCTAACGCAACCGTCGAACAATGAGGACAATCCGGCCCGGACACATTCGGAAGGACGTACACAGTGGCGGACGAGCAGACGGAAGAGCGGCGAGAGCAGCTGCGCGCAGAGCTGACGAAAGCGAAGTTGGATGCGGTCAAGGTTCTGGTCCGTAATCTGCAGTCGGACGTCCCGATTGCGCAAGTGATGGCAGCACGGGCAATACTTGAGCTGCCGGGTGAGATATTGGAGGCTGCGGAAGAGGCAGTAGCTGAAAGCTTGCACGACGAGCCGTTCACTTAGGCATGCAAAGGAGGAGAACAATGAGCGCGAACAGGAACCTTACGAGCCGTCGCGATTTCCTTCGGCTATCGGCGCTTGGGGCGGCGGGTGTAATTGCGGCTGCCTGCGCGGCGCCGGCCGCGGCGCCGGCGGCGGAAGAGAGTGCGGAGGAGATGCCGGCTTCCGCCGAGCCGGTGGAGATCCGGTTGTCGCACTGGTGGGGCGATCAGCACAAGAAGTGGCTGCCGATCGTCGAGGAGAAGAGCGGCACCGTCTTCAAGGAGGAGATCTACCCCTTCGGCGAATATGTGACCAAGGTGTTGACGCAGGTGGCCGGCGGTGTGGCGCCGGACATCATCCAGTTGGGCGGGCCGATGTACCCCGATTTCTTCCCGCGCGGCATCTTCGTGCCGTTCAACGACGTGCTGGCTGAGTCCGGCATCGACATGAGCAAGTGGTATGCCGACCCGGTGGTGGAGCACGGCTACAAGGGCGACATCATGGGGTTGAGCCTCTTCACGCAGCAGGCGATGATGGTCTACCTGAACCTCGACCTTGTGCGCAATGCCGGCTATGCCGAGGCGGACCTGCCGCTGTGGGGCGGTTCGAACTTCGATCAGTGGAGCTGGGACGACTTTGTCGACTTCATGAAGGCCGTCACCATCCGGAGCTCGGACGGGTCGGTCGAGCAGTACGGCTACCAGTCGGCGGAGACGAGCATCAACGCCTATGGCTATCAGCTGGCGACCTACGACACCTGGTTTATCGACGACACCGAGTACGAGGAGACGCAGTGTCTGCTGGACACGCCGGAGGCGCTCTCGGCGGTGCATGACTACGTCGACCTCACGGTTGTGCACGGCGTGGCGCCGACGCTGGAGGCGCAGCAAGGGATCGAGGGCGGCCTGTTCCGGGCCGGCTTGGCCGCGGCGAGCGTATCCTGGTCGAACCAGACATACCTGGCCGCGCAGCTGCCGTTTGAGCTCGGTTTCATGCACCTGCCATGGGTCGAGCGGCGTGTGCACGGGGTCAACGCCAACCTGTGGTGCATCAACAAGGAGTCGGCGGTGATCCCGAAGGCGCAGGAGGCTTCGATCGTGCAGACCACCGACTACGAGGTCGGCCAGGCGCTGGTCGATTTGGCGGCGACGCTGTCGGCCTACGATCCGGCCTACTACCTGGACAGCCTGCCTGAGGGCGACCTGGGCATCATCGTGCAGGTGATGCTGTCGCGGCTTGCGGGGATGTCCGAGTGCGACTACTGCACCGAGGACGTCAACATATTCAAGCGGGCGGCGTTCGGTCGCGTCGGCCGGTTCATGCAGGACAAGTTCCGGTCCGGCGTGGAGCTGGCATTTGTAGGAGAGAAGACGGTCGAAGAGGCGATGCAGGAGGCCAAGGCGGCTATCGACCAGGAGATTGAGGCTTCGGCTTCGGCATAAGGATAGAACGGATGAAGCGTTTCTGAAGAGGCGCTCCGGCCGACTTGCGCGCGGGACTCTCCGCGTTTGGCTTTCCCGGCGATGCAGAGGTTCGTTGGGGACGGTCAGCTACCGGCCGGGGCGCTTTTTTCTTTTGTGAGGGCAAGGAAGGAGAGCGGTCATGGGTGAGCAGCCGGCGGCGGGGAAAGGTTCGGGCCGCCCCAATATTTTCATGATCTTTTCGGACGACACATCGCGGCGGGACTTCGGCTGTTACGGCAACCCGGGCGTGCGGACGCCGAATCTCGACCGGCTGGCCAGCGAGGGGATGCGCTTCAACAACGTGTTCACGACGTCGCCGACGTGCGTGCCGAGCCGGGTCTCGCTCTACACGGGGCTCTATCCGATCCGCAACGGGGCGCACCCGAACTGGAGCTCGGTCAAGCCGGACATCAAGAGCCTGCCGCATTACATGACGGCGCTGGGCTACCGGGTCGTTTTGCTTGGGAAGACGCACATCACGCCGTGGGAGAACTTTCCCTTCGAGTACTACGAAGACGGGGACGAGCCGCTGGGGCCGGGAAGCGCGCTGCAACGGCTTCTGGCGGAGCCAGGCGACAGGCCGTTCTGCATCATCATGTGCAAGTTCAGCGCGCACGTACCGTGGCCGCACAATGACTACGGCTACGAACCGCAGGCGGAGGATATTCCGCCCCACCTGCTCGACACGCCGGATACGCGCGCGATGCGGGCGCGCTACTATTCGAAGATCACGGAGATGGACGCGGCGGTCGGGCGGTGCCTGGCGCTGCTGAAGGCGGAGGGGCTGGAAGAAAACACGCTGGTGATATACACGACGGACCACGGGTCGGACTGGCCGGATGAGAAGTGGAGCCTGCACGACGGCGGGATCAACCAGCCATTCATCGCGCGCTGGCCGGGGAAGATCGAGCCGGGATCGGTGAGCGAGGCGCTGGTCAGCTTCGTGGACATTCTGCCGACCTTGATCGAGACTGCGGGGGGCGACGTCGACGACGTGGTTGCTCGCTGCGGCGGCGAGCCGCTGGACGGCGAGAGCTTTCTGCCGCTTCTGCTGGGCGAGGAAACGGAGCATCGCAAGGAGGTGTTCGCCAACTTCACCTGGGGCGTGATGGTGGCCTATCCAATGCGGGCGGTGCGGACGAAAACGCACAAGTACATCTGGAACCTCGACTCGCATCTGCGCTACACGTGGCCGGTCGACGTGGGCTGGTGGGGGGAGAGCCAGCCGCCGTCGGCGCTGACGCCGATCGCGAGCCATGCCGCGGCTATGTGGGACTCGTGGTTCGAGGCGGCGCGTACCGATGCCGCGGCGGCTGAAAGGGTGCGGGCACTGCAGTTCAGGCCGCCGGAGGAGCTGTACGATATCGAGGCGGACCCGTATGAGATGAACAACTTGGCAGATGACCCGGCGCAGGCGGAGGTGCTGGAAACGCTGCGGGAGAAGGTACGGGCGTGGATGGCGCAGCAGGGCGATGACGGCGGCTCGGTCTACCACGCGGAGGCTGGGCGCGCGCGGCGCTTCCTCGACGAGTTTTACGGGCGGCAGGTGGTGGTGAATGCGCGAATGTATTACGATACAAATGAGGCGGCGACGCTGGAGCTGGTCTGTCCTGTGTGGCAGGCGGATATCCGCTATACCCTCGACGGCAGCGAGCCCACGCGGGCGTCGACCTTGTACAGCGGGCCGTTCTCACTTTTCCCGCCGGCCACGATCAAGGCGAAGGCGTTTTTCGACGGCGGCGAGACGCCCTTACGCGTGGTCGAGTTTCCCGATATCGATTACCTGTTCCATTACAAGTATCATTTCAAGCCAGTTTCATGGTAGGTAAGAATATGAACCTCTACTTTGGTGAGATACACACGCATACGGGGCTCAGCGATGGGCGCGGCGAGCCGGCAGACGCGGTAGCGGTTGGCAAAGCCCATCTCGACTTCTGTGCGC
>DAOUHX010000444.1:0-2859 GCA_034428395.1 Caldilineaceae bacterium | reverse complement strand
GTCGCGCGCGCTGGCGCAGGACTGGCTCGACGCCCGCCCCTACAGCATCTCAGCCAAGCGCATGGTCGGCGTCAGCTATCTATGCGATAGAGATTTCACCACCGCGGCCACCTATTTCCGCCAGACCCTTGACGCGCTGCCCGAATCGGTAGGCGATGCCCGCCTGCTCGCCATCGCCTATGCCCGCGACGACAAGGCGCTTGAGGCGCGCGCCGCCCTCAACGAGATCAAAGCCCTGGCCACCGACGACCCCCTCTATTACCAGGCCCTCTACGAGACGCACCTGATGCTGGGCCAGCTCGACGAAGCCGTTGCCGCGGCCCAGCGCTGGCAGGTGCTGCGCCCCGAAAGCCTCGACGCCCGCGAAAGCCTGGCCTTCGTGCAGCTGTACGAAGGCAACGTCGAGGCCGCCCAGAGTATCGCGCTAGACGCACTCGAACGCGGCGCGCGCACCTCCACCGTGCTGGCCGTGCTCGGCGAGACCTATACACGCATGGGAGAATTCGAAAAAGCCCAGCCGCTGTTGGAAGAGGCAATCCAGCTGAACAGCGACCACATCGTGGCCCGCAATGCCCTCGCCCTCCTCTTCCTCGCCCAGGTCCGCTGCGCCGATGCCGAACCCCACATGCGCTGGCTCATCGATAACGCCGATGACGAAGAGGAGAAGGAAGGGCTGGAAGACGTGCTGGTCAGATGCTACGACCGCGCCGCCCGCCCCACGCCCGATCCGTCTACGATGCTCGACGACCAGGAAGCAGTCACAGCTGCCGTGAAGGTAATGCAGGATGCCGACGTCGAAATCCGCTATCTGGACATTGAGGAAGGCGAAGAAGGACAGCGAACCTTGGTGGTGGCCTATGCCGTCGACCTGTCCGTCGAAAGCGAGGAGTACGCCAACGTTGAACGTCAGCTGATCATCGAACTGTCCCGCCTCCTGCCCCGAATCAGCTCCGAACCTGACGCGCTCGTCGTCGTCGCCGGTACCTTCAACCGCACAACCTCCGTCACCGGCGTCGTCACCCAGGCGGCCGTCGCCTGGGCGCAAGGCGATCTCAGCGACGAGGAGTTCGAAGAGACCTGGCAGCGCCAGACCGCCGACACAAATGAATAAATGGATAGTGGATGGCGATTGTGCCATCCACTATCCACTGCCCTTAAGCCAGGCCCAGCGCAACCACCTTTTTCGTCAGCGCCGCGCGCTCGTCCGCAGTCAGCGCCTCCCCGGGCGGGCGCGGGTCGCCGCAGTCGATCCCCAGCCGCTGACCGATAACCGCCTTGATCACTCCGTGGAACTTGGGCGGCATCGCCAGCGCCTCCGACACCGACGACGCCTTCTGCTGCGCTGCCCGCGCCGCCTCGATGTCACCCGCCTCATAGGCCCGCCAGATCGCAGCCCACAGCTCGGGCGCCATGTTCGGCGGACCGTCCACACAGCCGGTCGCCCCGATCAACAGGCCCGGCAGCATCAGGCGCGCGTTGCCGATCAGACAGGACAGCCCCATCTCGGCAAAAGTCTTCACATAGGGAATGTAGGGCGCCGAATGTTTGAGCCCGGCCAGCTGGGGCACACCCTCCTGGATCTTGGCCATCAGCTCCGGGGTGATCTCCACACCCGTGGCGCTGGGCAGATTGTAGACGAAAAAGGGTAGGTCCGCCGCGGCCGCGACCTCCCGGTAATGTTCGACGACCCCCCTGTCGCTCTGCGTGTAGAAGAACGGCGGCACGCAGCAGATCGCCTCGACACCGGCCTTGGCCGCGTGTTCGGCCAGCCGCGCGGCCCGCGCCGTCGTCGGCGCGCCCACGTGCATGATGTTGGCGATCCTTCCCTGGGACTGGTCCGCGGAAATCTCCGCAATCCGCCGGTTCTCTGCATCGTCCAACAGAATGCTCTCGCCCGTGCCGCCTGCCACCCAGAACCCCTGCACCCCGGCCTGGATGTTGAACTCCATCACCTGGCGGAACGCTTCCTCGTTCAACCCGCCCTCCGCCGTCATCGGTGTGATGATGGCAGGGAAAATCCCTCTGAATTTGTTCATCTGCCTCTCTCTTTTTTGAGTTTTTCGTTTTCGGTTTTGAGTTTTCAGTAACTGCACGAGCGGGACTGGCCTCTGGACCGGCCACTAGCCACTGCCTTCCTCCGTTTCCGCCATCAACGCGTTCACCTCCTGGCGGTAGGCGTTGAACGTCTGCTCATCCGGCTCACGGATGCCGTACCAGACGCGGTCGAACGTTTCCACCACCGGCTCCAGATGGGGCCGCGCCGGACTGTGCGGCGGCAGACTCGCCAGTACCTCGCGGTTCGTCCGGTTTTCTACCTGCTGCAGCAGACCGTTTTCACGCAGGTGCAGCAGCGCCGACAGGAAAAGTGTTCGCACCGCCTGCCGGTACGCCCCGCTCTGGGCCTGCGCGGTCGCCTGCTCGCGCGCCTCGGCCGCGGTCGCCGGTCCCTCGCTCCCTGCGCTGCGGGCGCGCGCCGCGCTGTCCGTCAGTATGCCACCCAGGAAGCCGCGCAGCCAATAGCTGAGCAGAAGCACCAGCAACAGGCTGCCGACAACGATGACTCCCCAACCGGCAACGGTGCTGACGGCCTGCCCCGCTGACGCGCCCGCGTCTCCGCTAGACTGCCGCTGGGGCGTCAATCGGTCCCACAAGTATTCAAGCCAGCGCGTGAATCGCTCCCACAGGCTGGGCCGGTCGAGGTCCAGGCGCTGGGAGACGCGGTCGAGCGCAGCCAGGCGGTCGGCGGTGCGATCGCTGTCGACGAGCTCCAATTGGGCGAGCACCGTTTCCAGGCGGACGCGGGCGTCGTCGACATTCTCGATGCCGTCCAGCAGCGGCACGATATCCAGTACGCGCCCG
>DAOUHX010000443.1:0-9330 GCA_034428395.1 Caldilineaceae bacterium | reverse complement strand
TTACCATCGTTGCGATCAAATAGTTGGCTAGCCGGCTGCGCATGTCCCGGTCGGCCGCGAGGCCAGAAATCAGTGACTCGTCCACCTCGACGCCCTCGTCTGCGAGTGTCTCGAGAAACTGGACGGCCTTCGCGCTACTGGTCGAGTCTCCTGAGTCCCCTGCAACCACCTGAAAGAGGGAAAACAGCATCGCAACAATCGTAATGAGATTGAAAACCACGGGCAATCGTACAATGTTTGTCACCTGTTTTCCTCCTTGAACAGTAAATGGCCCACCCAGATTCATTTCTCCGGCAGAATCAATATAATGATAATATAACACACAATCTTGTGTGAGTACCTTGTGCCGAATTTGTCCACTCAGGCTCAGTGTTTCTCTCGAACACCTTCAAAACTCTTTCAGCGTGATGGCTTCTTCGACTCCTAAATCAGTCAATCGGGAGGACAACTGGAGCGTCATCCTCTTTCCAGCGGCAGACTAGGGGCGCTCAAAGCTCTTCAGCATTTTCGTCAGAACTTCCTTCACCCTCGTGGATGCCCGCCCTCGATGGCTGATACTGTTCTTCAGAGCGGGCTCCACCTCAGCCAGCGTCCGCCCCAGTTCCGGCACAAAGAAAACCGGATCGTAGCCGAAACCATTTGCGCCCCTTGGCACCTTTGTGATCAACCCTTCCAGCGATCCCGCGCAGGTCTTGCCGCAGGCGTCCGGCCGCGCGACCACAACAACACACTGGAAGCGAGCCGTCCACGGGCGGGGATAGGGCTGCAGCTCTTTGAGAAGCTTCTCATATCTGTCGCGATCGGTTGCGTCGGGGCCCGCGTAGCGGGCGGAATGCACGCCCGGTGCGCCCTGCAGCGCATCCACCTCGAGTCCGCTGTCGTCGGCCCACGTCCAAAGGCCGGTCAAAGTGGCGTAGTGTTGCGCTTTGCCTAACGCGTTGGCGGCAAAGGTGTCTCCGGCCTCGGCGGCCTCTTCTGCGATGCCGAATTCGGCCAGACTGGTGAGCGTCAATGGCAGTTCTTGGAGGAGCTTGCGATACTCAAGCAGTTTGCCCTGATTGTGTGTGGCGACCAGCAGCTTTCGTTTCATAGGTGTACTCCTTTGGGGGTCGCAGCCGGCCCGCGTGCGACATCCTGACAAAGGAATCAGGGGCGGGCCCATTCGAGTTGCGATGCGTCCATCTCTTGCCAATTGATCTGTATGAAGCTATCATAGACGCGGCAAACAGAGAGACCAACAGTCTACCGGCCTGCATCACATAACGGCAGAGAGCGGTTGTGTCATTTCACCCATTACGCATCTTCAGCGGTTCTGCGCATAAGGAGCTGGCCTTGGAGATCGCCGAGACACTCGGCGTCGAGCTCGGTCAATCCTCCACTCGCCGTCTGCCAGACAGCGAAATACACGTGATGATCGATGAGGTGGTGCGCGACCAGGACATTTTTCTGGTCCAGCCGTGTTGCCCGCCGGTGAATGATCACGTAATGGAGTTGCTCCTGTACCTGGACGCGTTCCGGCGTGCGAGTGCGCACAGCGTCAGCGTCGTATTGCCCTATTTTCCCTATGCGCGCCAGGACCGTATGGCGCACGGGCGCGAGGCGGTCAGCGCCCGCGTGATTGCCAATATGCTGGAGATGATGGGGGCGCATCGCGTCATATTCGTAGACATTCATGCCAGGGCGATACAGGGCTTCTTCAATATCCCTGTCGATCCGCTATCTGCGCTGCCGATTCTGGCCGACTATTTTCGCCGGGAGGAGTGGGAGAACGCGGCGATAGTGAGCCCGGATGTAGGCCGGGCCAGTATGGCGGGCCGCTATGCGCAGCTGCTCAATCTGCCGCTGGTGGTGATGCACAAACGGCGCACGAGCGTCAGCGTCACCGAAACGACGCACGTAGTCGGTGAAATTGCCGGCAGCCGCCCGATCATCATCGATGACATTATGGCCGGAGGCAGTGTTCTCAAACAGATTGATGCCCTGTACGAGGCCGGTGCGGAGGGAACGGCGGCGTTTGCTGTCACGCATCCCGTGTTGCTGCCCTCGGCCCTGGAACATCTCAAGGCGGATGATCGAATTGCCAAGTTGGTCGTCTCCAATACGCTTCCCGTCCCCGAGGAGAAGCGGTCTGAAAAGGTCGAAGTGTTGTCGATCGCGCCATTGCTGGCCGACATAATCAATCGCATTCATCAGGGGCGGAGCATTTCAAAAAAGCTCATCCTGTTGTGAGAAGGCAGTTGAAGACGTACGAGTCTGCCTGGAGTTGGCGCGGCTGCGAAAGACGGGCCGCCCAAAGTCGGAGTCGCTCAGGCCTTCGGCCGCCCTGCCGCTGGCTTTCCCTGCTTGAGGCGGGCTCAACTTGAGTCAAGATTTGCAGGCGTCTGTCTGCTCCCACGGATACTGCTGTTATCGGAGAACCATGGATGGAGAACCGCCAACGTTCCTGGATTGAAAGGTCAGACGAGGAAGAACACAAGGGATTTGACGAGGACCTCGATGTCGACATTGATGCTGTCAAAGATGAGGAGATTTATGTAGCCTCGTATTCGCAGTTGATGTGGTGGCGCTTTCGCAAGCACCGGATGGCAGTCCTCTCTGGGGGCCTGGTGATCGTACTCTATCTGATTGCCGCCTTTGCCGAGTTTGTGGCTCCATACGACCCGGAACAGTCCTTTGTGCAGTATAAATTTGTACCGCCAATGAAGATTCATATCTTCGATGAGGATGGCCGAATTCGCCGTCCTTTCGTCTACAAGATTATTCGTGAACGGGACAAAGAAACGCTTCGAAATACCTACTTAGAAGACACCGAGGTCATTCATCCGATCCGTTTCCTGGTGAAGGGAACGGAATATGAACTTTGGGGCCAGTTTCCGACATCGTGGCACCTCTTCGGGTTGGACGTTCCACATGAGGAGCAGGGCATCTTTCTCCTCGGTGCAGACCGCCTGGGGCGCGACCTCTTCTCCCGTCTTTGTTATGGCGCGCGTATCTCGCTGACAATCGGCCTGGTCAGTGTCGTCATCAGCCTGGCCATCGGGATTTTGCTCGGCGGCGTTTCCGGCTTTTACGGCGGTTCGCTCGACAATGCCATCCAACGATTGATCGAGTTCATCCGCTCGATCCCCGAGATTCCTCTGATCATGGCTTTGGCTGCCGCGCTGCCGGCAGACTGGCCGGTTGTGCGCCTCTACTTCGGCGTAACGATCCTTCTTTCCTTTGTCGGTTGGACGGGGCTGGCCCGGGTTGTCCGCGGACGTTTTCTGAGCATGAGAGAAGAGGATTTTGTGATGGCGGCGCGCTTCTCCGGCTCCGGCGAAATGCGGATCATTCTGCGCCACATGGTTCCCTCCTTTCTCAGTCACATCATTGCTTCCTTGACTTTGGCGATTCCCGGCATTATTCTGTCCGAGACAGGTCTGAGCTTTATCGGTCTGGGTCTACGCGCGCCGGCCATCAGTTGGGGTGTGCTGTTGCAGGAGGCCCAGAATCTGCGCTCTGTCGCCCTGGCGCCCTGGGTATTGACGCCCGGTCTGGCAGTGGTGTTGGCCGTATTGGCATTCAACTTTCTCGGCGATGGCATTCGCGACGCTGCTGATCCATATGCCAGGTAGACTAGCGGGCCGACACAGGTGGAACCGACAGTCTTGCAGAAAAACATAGAAGACGGAAATCCGAAATGACCACTACATCTACGCAAGTCGAGAATGTGACGGCAGCCGACGAGTCCGCGGGTTCCCCCGATGCGTTGCTGGAAGTGCGGGGGTTGAAGACGCATTTTTTCCTGGCCCAGGGGATTGTGCGGGCGCTAGAGGGCGTGGATTTCACGGTACAGCGCGGTCAGACAGTTGGCCTGGTTGGGGAGAGCGGTTGCGGCAAGTCGATCACAGCGCGTTCGATCATGGCGATTGTGCCATCACCCGGGCGGGTGGTGGAGGGTGAAGTCCTGTTTCGCCTGCAGAGTCAGGAGAACGGCAGCATCACCGAGCAGGTGGTTGACATGACCAAGATCGACGCCATGGGTACGCAGGCGCGCGCAATTCGCGGCGGCGAGATCTCGATGGTCTTTCAGGAGCCGATGACGTCGCTCAGCCCCGTCCATACGATTGGCAATCAGATCATTGAAGCAATTCTGCTGCACCAGGATGTCAACAAGGAGGAGGCGCGGGCGCAGGCGATCGACGTTCTGAACAAGGTTGGGATGCCGCAGCCTGAACGAACGATCGACCGTTATCCGCATCAGTTGAGCGGCGGCATGCGCCAGCGCGCCATGATCGCCATGGCGCTGTCCTGCCGCCCCAGCCTGCTGATCGCGGACGAGCCGACGACCGCCCTGGACGTAACGACGCAGGCCCAGATTCTGACGCTCATGCGCGAGTTGCAGGATGAACTGGGGATGGCCATTATCTTCATCACGCACGATCTGGGCGTCATCGCGCAGATGGTGGACTACGTCGTGGTCATGTACCTGGGTGAAGTGGTGGAGATGGCCGACGTCGATACGATTTTCTACGATCCCAAGCACCCCTACACGCAGGCGCTGTTGCGTTCGATTCCCCTCTTGGGGCGCAAGTCGGCGCAGGGCATAACCAGTCAGCTGACCGCGATTCGCGGTTCGGTGCCGGACCCGTACTCAATCCCTGAAGGCTGCCCTTTCCACCCGCGTTGCCGCGATGCGATTGCCGGCGTTTGCGACACCCGCAACCCTCCTCTGCTGGAATTGGAAGGCAACCACAAGGTACGCTGTGTGCTGTACGAATAGGGGGCGGGCAGCTGTTGCGCTGTACTCTTCGTACGGGCCGTCAGACACGGCCGGTTTGAAGGACACCTCGATTTTTCCAAACCACATTCCGAACGGAGTTGTCAATCGATGAGCACTGAGGTTGGCGCTCAGCCCTCCGGGCAGCCGGAAAACGGAGGGGCTGAGGACCAGAAAGTTTCCGCGCCTGTCTGGCTGGAGTACGGCCTGAGGGACGGTTTTATCGACAGCTGGCTGGTCGCAGGGCCGGTGGCAACGCCGGTCGCCGATGCCGACAGCAGCGCGGGGCCGGAATTCAAACAGCAGATAGTGGACGATTTCAAGGCAGAGGCCGCGGCGGGAGGACAGCAGCGGGAGCACGAATTGCCTGGGACGCCGGAGATCTTCGCCAGCGCGCTGGAACGTCACAAGTTCGTTTCCGACCGCGACGAGACAATGTGGCGTGTTGTGCGTAGCCTCGATGACCACTTCGTCGACCTGTCGACTTTTCACCATACGCCCCACTATCTGCAGGCCTGGGCCTACTGCGTGCTGGAGAGCCCCGGGGCGGTCGAGGCGACCATTGCCCTCACGACCAATGGCCCGGCCGAG
Source organism: Caldilineaceae bacterium (assembly GCA_034428395.1). Lineage (GTDB taxonomy): Bacteria > Chloroflexota > Anaerolineae > Caldilineales > Caldilineaceae > Bin5. The sequence continues at coordinate 3,980 of DAOUHX010000443.1, read as the reverse complement.
GTCTGGCTCAACCGGGAACAGTGCCGGCGGGTGGAGCATTTCCATCATCAGCTTCCTCATACCGTTTCTTTTCCGGTACAGTTGAAACAGGGGCGTAACGAGATTGGCGTCTGCTTTGAGGCCGTGGCGCTGCGGGAATGCCCCTATGTGATGGCGCTGCAGCTGGTGGATGGGGAGACCGCGGGCAACTTCAGTGTATTTCTGCCCACGTCAATTCGACCCGAGGAGCGGCGGCAGAAGCTGGAGTCGGTATTCAAGAAGGCCTACCTGGACCGGGACCTGTTCAGCCGTCACGCAAAGGTTGTTGTGCGCTGGCCCGAGGGCGAACCTGCGGAGGACGACTTTGCCCTGCGCCTGGTGCGCAAGGGCGGGCGCATCTACAGCGAACACCACACCAAGGGTGAAACACGGGACGAGGTGATGCTGGGCAGTGCCTTCCAGTTCCCACAGGACGATTACGAGGTGATGCTCTTTCCCAACCCGGAGCATTACTACGTCCAAGGCATGCGCGTCGAACGTCGTTTGGACGTTCATATCGTTGGCAATAGTGAGTATGCGACCGAGCGGTACGGCACCTACCAGGGCCGCCGGCGGGAGGCGTTGCTCCATGCGGCCCGACTTGGGGCCGAGGGGGGCGTCTTCGCCGAAATCGCGGCGATGGAACTGGGAATGTGGGACCAACTCAACGAGCAGGTGTTTCTCGACTGTGTGGCGTCGATCAACCGGCGGGCGGACTGCAGCGACTTCGATCTGGTCGGACTTCTGGGCATGGCGGGACGCTATCTCGATGAGGAGGGGTTCCCGCAATCGCTGGTCGATCCGCTGCAGAGCTGCTTCCTCAACTTCCGCTACTGGATGGACGAACCGGGTGCGGATGCGATGTGCTTCTGGTCAGAAAACCACCAGATACTATTCCATACGTGCGAAATCCTGGCAGGACAGCTGCTGCCGGACGAGACTTTCCCCAACGCCGGGCTAACCGGCAGCGAGCACCGAGCCAAGGGAGAGGAGCGGGCTCTCTCGTGGCTGCGTAAGCGGGCAGCGGGCGGCTTCCGCGAGTGGGACTCCAATACCTACTTCGAAGAGGACGTGCTGGCTCTCTCCCACCTGGTCGACCTGGCCGAGGACGACAACGTGCGGGAACTGGCCGCGGTCGTGCTGGACAAGATGTTCTTCGGGATGGCCGTGAACTCGTTCAAGGGGGTCTTTGGTTCCAGCCACGGGCGCACCTATTCTCGATTCATCAAGAGTGGTTTTCGGGAGCCGACTTCCGGCATCTCCCGTCTGCTGTGGGGCAAGGGTATCTTCAATCGGAGCATTCGCGGCATTGTCAGTCTGGCGTGCGCGACCAACTATCAGTTACCGCCGGTCATCGAGGCGATTGCGATTGACCCGGCGGATGAGATTTGGAGCCGGGAACGGCACGCAGGCCAGCTGGAAGAGTGGTGTGACCGGGAAGAGGGCAGTTGGGAGGTGAACAAAGTCAGCTACAAGACGCCGGACTACATGTTGTGTTCGGCGCAGGACTACCGGCCCGGCGAGCCTGGCTACCAGCAACACATCTGGCAGGCGACCATGTCGCCGGAGGCCGTCGTTTTCGTTTCTCACCCGCCCTGTGTCAGCGAGGACGGCTCTCACCGGCCCAACTTCTGGCACGGCAACGTCGTGCTGCCGCGGGCGGCGCAATGGAAGGACGTGCTGGTGGCGATCCACCGTCTGCCGGCAGATGACTGGCTGGGCTTTACGCACGCTTATTTCCCGATCTACGCATTCGACGAACACGAGATCCGGGACGGCTGGGCGTGTGCCCGCGTCGGCGAAGGTTATCTGGCGATAACGGCTTCGGCGGGACTAACGCTCAACGAAGACGGCAGGTGCGCGTTTCGGGAGTTGCGCTCATACGGGCAGAACAATGTCTGGGTCGTGCAGATGGGGCGGGAGGATGTGGACGGAGACTTTGCCGACTTCGTGGAAAAGGTAGCGGGCCTGGACATCACCTACGGCGAAGACAGCGTGCACATGACCAGCCTGCGTGGCGAGAGCATCGATTTCGGCTGGCAGGGACCCTTGCTCGTCAACGAGAAGGAGCAGCCGATCGATGGCTTTCTGCACTTTGACAATCCCTACTCGAGCACTGAGCTCGGGGCTCAAAGCATGGGCATCCAGTTTATGGACCTGCTGATGCAGCTCGATTTTTCTTAGATTCTACGCTCCACCCTCCTCAGGCCGTATGATCACCATATAGCGCATCGGCGCGGTGCTGGTGTTGACCAGCCCGTGCAGTTTGTGCGGGTCGAATACGACCGCCTCGTTGGCGCGCAGGGGATGGCGCTCGCCGTCAATCTCCAGCGTGCCTTCCCCTTCGATCATATAGAAGGCCTCGAAGCCGCCGTGCCGGTGGGGGGGATGCGAGCGCTGGCCGGCGTCGACCTCGGAAATGTGGACGCGCAGCGGCTCGCCCTCGACGTCGGCGTCGAGGAGATAGCGGGAGATTCCCTTCTTTTCGACGTTTAAGAACTCCACTGTACAGGTCCTTTCCGCTCTGCGCGGGTTGGCAGCAGACGGCTGCTCTCCATGCAATGCTTATCGGCGGGGATAGAAGACATCCAGCAACGGTTCAGTTTCGGTGTAGTCGTAGCCGTAGGTCTCCTTGAAATTGGACAGGATACGCTGCTCGGCTTCGGAGGGCGAACGCAGGGGGAAGGCGAGCGGCTGCATGTTCATGAGCGCCGATTCGGAGGCGGCGAGGGACATCTCCTGGTCGAGACGGGCTTCCTGCACGCCGTAGGTTGGGTCGATGTCGTCAAGAACTGCGTTGGCGATGCTCATGAACTGGTCGGCCATGTCGACGCCGCGGCCGTTGTTTTCGCCGATGCCGAGATGGGCGTAGGGGTTCTGCCAGACGATCTCCTGATCGGGCAGCTCAAGGCTGATCCTTTCAAGGACGCTGCGGCCCTCGACGTCGATGAATGAGCGCTGCGGCTCGTAGGCGGCGGCGATGGCACCGACCTGGTAGGTTTCGGGATCGGTGAAGTAGACGGTGTCTCCGACGATGGCGCCGCGCGTACCGTCAATTTGCGAGATGCCGGTAGTTTTGCGGCCCAGGGAGCGGGCGTGAATCACGTTGGAGTAGATCATTGTCGCCGCGGCACCGTTCTCGAACTCGAGAAAACTGGTGGTGCAGTTTTCGCGGGAATGATGGCGCTTCATGCGGTCGATGATGGGCACGACGTCCGTTACATGGGTGATACCGAGGATCGACTTGGGCGGGCTGCCGGCGAGAAGGCGCAGCATGCTCATGCCGTGGTAGCCGCCTTCGTAGAAGATGCGGTAGATACGTCCCACTTCGCCGATGATGCCGGAATCGATCACCTTTGCCTGGAAACGGGCCATGGGCACGCGGTGGTAGTTTTCCGCCACCTCCAGTTTAACGTTGTTGCGCGCGGCGGCCTCGGTCATCATGTCGGTCATGGGTCGGGTGACGGAGACGGGCGTTTCGACGATGATGTTGATGCCGTTTTCGGCCAGGTAGCAGCAGATGGGGTGGTGGGCGTCGCCGGGCACGACGACGTCGACGACGTCCAACTCCTCGCCGTCCACCAGGTCGCGCACACTGGTGTAGGCGTTGACGCCGTACTCAGCCGCGACTTCGCGCAGGACCTCCTCATCCTTATCGCAAACGGCGACGAAGTCGAACACTTCGTTCATTCTTGGATAGATTGGCAGGTGGGAACTGCGGCCGCGGCGGCCCAGACCGATCAGGGCCAACTTCAATTTGCGTGGCATCGATTGCATTTCCTTTGTCGGTGTGGGGATTGTGTGTTCCGGGTTGGCGAGGTTATCCGAAGCAAATCCAGCGCACCCAATTGTCGGCGCGCAGGCTGTGGTCGGTCCACGGCGCGATCAGGATCAGGTCGGACGGGCCGACGGCCGTGCACTCGCCGTCGATGGTGACGGTGGCTTCGCCCTCCAGGATGTAC
>DAOUHX010000442.1:0-3629 GCA_034428395.1 Caldilineaceae bacterium | reverse complement strand
CACGAAAGCACCGTCGGCGCGGCCGAAAGCATGATCATGTGGGCATCGATCGACGAGTTCTTCTATAACGACCTCGCCGGCATCAAGGGCCCCGACTACCACGGCCCGGCAACCTTTACCCCCGGATTCAGCCAGTTCCATATCGAACCCCACCCGCTCGGCGACCTGGCGCACGCCGGCGCCGCCATAAGGACGGTGCGCGGCGATATCTCCTCCCACTGGCGGCTATCCGGTTCGCGCCAGGGTCCGGCCGATGGAGCCGACGGCAAGCGGAGCGACGTCTCCTTCGCGCTCGATGTGTCGGTTCCGGTCAACGCGCGCGCCCGCGTGAGCCTGCCGACGCTGGGGCTGGAGCAGGTCTCCGTCAGCGAAGGCGGGGAGGCCGTCTGGCAGGACGGCCAGTTCCGTGCCGGACCCGACGGGATCACCGCCGCCCGCGCCCGCGCCGGCTACATCGACCTGGAGGTCGGCTCCGGCGCCTACCGGTTCGTGCTGACAGGGCATTAATTTGAGATCTGAGCCGACAGTCAACAACCGGCCACCGACCACTGGCCACTGCAGTCCGAAAGGAGCAGGATTTTGCAGGAAATGACATCGCTCGAACGATATATGGCAGCCATCAACGGCGAACCGATGGACATGTACCCGGCGCTGAACGTCTCCCCCAACTGGTCGATGATGCCGCACTGGCCGGAAATCCTGGGGTTGAACTTTCTCCATCTGTCGCACGGCACCGACGAGCAGAAGCTCAAGTTCTACGATGTGCTCCACGACGATCTCGGCCTGGACTACATCCCCTGCGGCAGCGGCAAGGCCTACGGCCAGCGCGGCAAGCAGTATGTCACCGAAGAGGACGGCGTTCCCGTCCTGGTGGATACCGGCTCGCGCAGTAAGACCCGCTACCACGAGTTCCCGCCCGACCTGCCGCCGGAGGAACCGCTCTTCGAGAGCGCGGCCGACGTCGAGCGCCTCGACCCGCCGCCGACCGCGGAGGAGCTGCTCGCGACCGGCGCATACGACTTCACCAGGACGCTGATCGAGCATTTCGACGGCACGGTCTTCCTCCATATGGGAGACATGGCGCCCTTCCCGACCGTCTTCTACATGCTCAGCTACGACAAGCTGTTCGACGCCATGTTCTTCCAGAAGGACCTCGTCTTCGCGCTGATGGAGCGGCACGAGGAGGTGATCAGGCAGCAGTGCCGGCTGGCCAGGATGCTGGGCGTACACGGTTACCAGCTGATGCAGTGGTTCGCGTCGGCCGACATGATCTCCGATGAGCACTACGTCGAGTTCGCGTTGCCCGGCGAGATCAAGGCCTTCCAGCACATTCACGATGAGGGCCTGATCAGCAGCATGGCGTTGATGGGCTGGATCGAACCGCGGCTGCCGCACCTGGCCAAGCTGGACTTTCACTGCATCCAGGTCGAGTGCGGGCTGAAGAACTACTCGAACGATATCGTCAAGGTCCGCCAGGCGCTGGGCGAAGAGGTCTGCATCTTCTCCAACTCACACGCCATCACCGTGATCGAGCAGGGGGACGAGGCGGTCTGGCGCGAGGACGCGCATCACCAGGCGAAAGCGATCGGGGAACAGAGACGATTCGGCGTGGGGCACGGCACGCCGACCACGTGGAAGACCTCGCCGCAGCGGTACCGGCGCTATATCGACTTCATGCGCAGAGAACTCGCCTCGATCGTGCCGCCGCACTGAGAGCAGCCACCGGCCAAGATGAAGATCACCCGCCTGGAGACGGTCCGGCTGGGGCGGCACCCGCAAATGCTGTGGCTGCGCGTCCACACCGACGAGGGCCTGACCGGGCTGGGCGAGACCTCCTACGCGCCGCGTGCGGTCAGCGCGCTCATTCATGACGACCTTGCTCCCATTCTGCTGGGACAGAGCCCGCTTGACATCGAGCGGCTGTGGAACGGCATGTTCGCGGCGGTGAACGCCTATGGCTTCGGCGGCGCGGAGACGCGCGCCATCAGCGCCGTCGACATCGCGCTGTGGGACATCCTCGGCCAGTACACGGGCCAGCCGGTCTACAATCTGCTCGGCGGGCGCAACCGCGACCGCATCCCGATCTACAACACATGTCTCAGCCACGGCGCCTGCCGCGACGCCGAGCGCTGGATGGAGGGCCGCGGCGGTGAGCTGGCCGCTGAGCTTCTGGGCCAGGGCATCAGAACGATGAAGATCTGGCCCCTCGACCTGCCGCTGCCTGGAGAGGCGGATGGCGGCGCGGTGGGGCCGGTGCGCCACTTCATCGAGAAGGACGCGCTGCAACGCGGCATCGCCGTCGTGCAGGATATTCGCGCCGCGGTGGGCGGCAGCGTCGCGATCGCGATCGAGGGCAACGCCCGCTGGAACCTGCCCGCGGCCACTGCCATCGCGCAGGCGCTGGAGCCGTACGAGATCATGTGGCTGGAGGAGATGATCCCGCCGGACAACGTCGAGTCCTACGCGCGGCTCAAGGCGGCGAGCCGGATTCCCATCTGCGTGAGCGAGCGGCTGTTCACGCGCTTCGGCTTTCGCCGCGTTGTCGAGGCGAACGCGGCCGACATCGTCATCCCCGACTGTTCGTGGACGGGCGGCATCAGCGAGACGCGCAGGATCTGTGCGCTGGCCGACAGCTATTATCTGCCGGTCACCTGCCATGACGCGACCGGGCCGGTGGCGTTGTGGGCGGCCGCGCACCTGATGCTGCACATTCCGAACGCCATGATCCTGGAGACGGTGCGCGCCTACTACGACGGCTGGTACAACGAAGTGGTGACCGAGCGCATTCCCATCAGCGACGGTATGCTCTCGCTGCCGCAGAAACCGGGCCTGGGCGTGGCCCTGCGCGAGGAGGTGCTGGGGTGGCCCGACGCGCGGGTTGAAGACGGTACGAACGCGGGATGAGTGGAAGTCGCATTCGTTGGCAGTGTTTAGCGCCACCATCTATTCGCGCCCCTCAATGAGTTCAAGCTGCTTTTTGACGCTCTCCGTTCCAAGCTGCTTAACGGCATCGCCTTACTCACCGAATTCGATTGCAGCCAGTTCCGGAAAAACGCCAAACATCGTCAGAGAGGAGTCGGGGTGGGAATCCGTCTGTTTCCTGCCGGCAGGCATGTCGGTTGTCACTACCACTGTTCGTCCTTCATCAGCTTGCGATGATAGGCACGAATCGCCCTCAGAATCGCCTGCTCTTCCTCATCGGGGCCATCACCATGCACCTCGTTGAGCGCAGCCATTATGCGGCTTGTCTCAATACGTTCGATGAACTCCTGAACTGCGGTTTCGACAAGCTGGCTTCGAGTTGTGTTCCGCTCTCGCGCCAGCGTATCCACCTTCTCGATCAGGGATCTATCCAGAGAGAGTTCTGTTTCCATTTTCATAGCTCGCCGCCTGCACAGGTTGCGCTTGGATCGCCGGTTGTATCCCTTGTGTGACAGTACATTACAGATTTTTCAAACCGCTAGCGGTACCGATTCGGCCTGGCGCAGCATATTGGTCCATCGCCGCGTCGTCAACTTTCCGAATTGCCGTTCGCCCCGAATCTCTTTATCATTTCAGAAGCGAAATCCCATGGCCCAATCACCGAACCAGGAGACCCTCTATGCTGTCCGAGCAGCTCGCTGCGCTGA
>DAOUHX010000441.1:0-52379 GCA_034428395.1 Caldilineaceae bacterium | reverse complement strand
GGAAAGCGGCCCGGAAGGCGGCTTCTGGGAGTACTACTTCGACAACCCCGCCGACGATTCCGACAGCGCCGAAGTCCCCAAGGTGGGGTACGCCCGCGTGTTCATCGGCCACATTCCGTTGCCGGACGGGGGCGCCTTCCCCTACGAGTTCATCGTCAATTCGGGCTACTATCCGACTAGCGAATGACGTATGCGGCGTTGACAGCCGGTGGTCCTGCATACCCGTCGCGTGATGAAATTCGGTTTTTGCGAAGGAGACTTGTATCTCGATGAAGTAATGGGAGGCTGTACGAAAGGCGGTGACGAAGGAAATGCACCCTCACGATTTGGAGACTCCCATTCGTTCTACGGACCCATTACTGTAGCACACAACCACTACTTCGTACTGGGCGACAACCGAGGCAACAGCATTGATAGCCGCTCGTTCGGACCCGTCCCTCGCAACTCCATCAAGGGGCGGGTCCCGCTGCGGTACTGGCCGCCACACTGATTCACAGTGTTCATATAGATAAGGTAACCCCCATGCCAACTATGGTTGGCCCCAATCGTTAGACCACGAAATGGGGAAAATCAGGTGCATTCAGGCGAATGCGGCCGCAGGAACCCGCTCAACTCGAACACCTGAACGCCCTGAGTGCAAGACTTCATACACACGCGCAGAACGCCTCAGCGCTGCACAGCGTCGCCCAGGCCCCAGGAACAAGCCTTCAGCACCACCAAGGGCCCCAGCCCAAGGGACCCGCGACAAGCCCTCAGCATCACCATGGGCCGCTCAGGCCCATGTGCAGCCCACAATCCAGCTCGACACCCGCGACGCGAGTTTCGATCGCCGCAAATGTTCCAAGGAGGGACATTTCAGGCGGCGTGTCGGCGACGAGTGGACCTGTGCACGAACGGTGGCATAGCCAAGGGGGGCGTTGCGGGGGAAGTCCCCCCGCACGAGGGAGGGCCGGAACGGCCCGACCGCCCAGAACGGCCGTGATTCGTGATTCGTGATTCGAACTACGGGAGCCGTGCACGCACGCTGGCGTCGTGTCCGCGGCGCATCGGTGGCGGGTGGGGGGGAGGCGGGCGTATGGTCTGGTTGGTTCAGGCGTAGGATTCGAGTGGGGGGCAGGCGCAGACGAGGTTGCGGTCACCGTAGGTGTTGTCGATGCGGGCGACGGCGGGCCAGAATTTGTTGTCGCGGACCCAGGGGGCGGGGAAGGCGGCGGTCTGGCGGGTGTAGGCGCGGGTCCAGTTGTCGGCGGCGACGAGGGCGGCCGTGTGGGGGGCGTGGTGGAGGGGCGAGTCGTTGGGGCTGACGGCGCCGTCCTGGACGGTCTGGATTTCGGCGCGGATGGCGAGCATGGCGTCGCAAAAGCGGTCGAGCTCGGCCTTGGACTCGCTCTCGGTGGGCTCGATCATGAGTGTGCCGGCGACCGGGAAGGACATGGTGGGGGCGTGGAAGCCGAAGTCCATGAGGCGCTTGGCGACGTCGTCGACCTGGAGGCCGTGGTCCTTGAGGAAACGGGTGTCGATGATACATTCGTGGGCGACACGGCCGTGGGCGCCCTTGTAGAGGACGGGGTAGGCTTCCTGCAGACGGGCGGCGATGTAGTTGGCGTTGAGGATGGCGATGCGTGTGGCATCGGTGAGGCCGCTGGCGCCCATCATGGCGATGTAGGCGTAGGAGATGGGGAGGATGCTGGCGCTGCCCCAGGGTGCGGCCGAGACGGCGCCGATGGCCTGTGGTCCGCCGGTTGAGGGGACGACGGCGTGGCCGGGCAGGAAGGGGACAAGGTGTTCGGCGACGCCGATGGGGCCCATGCCGGGGCCGCCGCCGCCGTGAGGGATGCAGAAAGTCTTGTGGAGGTTGAGATGGCAGACGTCGGCGCCCATTTCGGCAGGGCGGCAGAGGCCGACCTGGGCGTTCATATTGGCGCCGTCCATGTAGACCTGGCCGCCATGCTCGTGGATGATTTCGCAGATTTCGACGATGGCCTCCTCGAAGACGCCGTGGGTGCTGGGGTAAGTAACCATGAGGGCTGCGAGGCGGTCGCTGTGCTGTTCGGACTTGGCGCGCAGGTCGTCGAGGTCGATGTTGCCGTTTTCGTCGCAGCGGACGACGACTACCTTCATGCCGGCCATAACGGCGCTGGCGGGATTGGTGCCGTGGGCGGAGGAGGGGATGAGGCAAATGTCGCGATGGTGGTGGCCGCGGCTGCGGTGGAGGGCGCGAATGACAAGGAGGCCGGCGTATTCGCCCTGTGAGCCGGCGTTGGGCTGAAAGGAGATGGCGGCGAAGCCGGTAATCTCTTCGAGGGCGCGGGCGAGGCGGTCGAAGAGAATGCGGTAGCCGCCGGCCTGGTCGGTGGGCGCGAAGGGATGGAGGCCGCCGAATTCGGGCCAGGTGACGGGGAGCATTTCGGCGGTGGCGTTGAGCTTCATGGTGCAGGAGCCGAGCGGGATCATCGAGTGGGCGAGGGAGAGGTCGCGGTTCTGCAGCCTGGTGATGTAACGGAGCATCTCGGACTCCGACTTCATGGAGTTGAAGATGGGATGCGTGAGGAAGGGGCTGGTGCGGGCGAATGGGGGCGGGTATTGCAGGTTGACGGTGCCAGCGAGGGCGGCGATGTCGGCGTTGGCGGGATGCGTGTGCCCGTCAAGGCCGGCGGGTGCGGGCGGCGGCGGTTGGTGGGCGCCGAAGATTTCGAGCAGGGCGCGCAGTTCGGTGACGGTTGTTTTCTCGTCGAGCGAGAGGCCGACGGCGCCGTCTTCGTAGAGACGCAGGTTGATTCGGCGGGCGTGTGCGGCCTGGCGCAAGGCCTCCTGGCTGCGCGGGCCGCTATCGATTTTGACCGTGTCGAAGAGCGGGCCTTCCTCCGACTGGCCGAGCCGGTAGCCCACTTTCCTGAGCTCACCGGCGAGGATCTCAGTCAGGAGCTGGAGGCGGCGGGCGATGCGGGTGAGGCCTTCGGGCCCGTGGTAGACGGCGTACATGGAGGCCATGATGGCGAGGAGGACCTGGGCGGTGCAGATGTTGCTGGTGGCCTTGTCGCGGCGGATGTGCTGCTCGCGCGTCTGGAGGGCGAGGCGGAGGGCGGGGCTGCCCTGCGCGTCCTGCGAGACACCGACGAGCCTGCCGGGCATCTGGCGTTTGAGGGCGTCGCGGGTGGCCATGAAGGCGGCGTGGGGTCCGCCGTATCCCATGGGCACGCCGAAGCGCTGTGCGCTGCCGACAGCGATGTCGGCGCCCCACTCTCCGGGGGGCGTCAGCAGGGTGAGGGCGAGGAGGTCAGTGGCGACGACTACGAGGGCGCCGACGGCGTGGGCCTGATCGACGAGCGCGCGGAAGTCGCTGATGGTGCCTTCGGTATCGGGGTATTGAAGGAGCAGGCCAAATGTATCGTCGTTGCAATTGAAGCTGCGATGGTCGCCAACTTCTATCATATAGCCCAGCGGTTCGGCCCGTGTCTGGACCGTGTCGATCGTTTGCGGGTGACAGGTCTCTGAGACGAAAAATGTGTTGGCGGACGAGCCGCGTTTTTGCGAGCGTTTGCACATCATCATGGCTTCAGCGGCGGCGGTGGCTTCGTCGAGCAGGGAGGCGTTGGCGATGTCGAGCGCGGTGAGGTCGCCGACCATTGTTTGGAAGTTGAGGAGGGCTTCGAGGCGGCCCTGGGCAATCTCGGCCTGGTAGGGTGTGTATTGGGTGTACCAGCCTGGGTTTTCGAGGATGTTGCGGAGGATGACGGGCGGGGTGATGGTGTCGTAGTAGCCGATGCCGATGAAGGAGCGGAAGAGCTGGTTGTGCGAGGCGATTTCGGCCATTTCGGCGAGCACGTCGGACTCCGGACGCGGCCCCGGGAGTGCGAGCGAACGCTGGCTGCGAATCTGCGGTGGGATGGTCTGATCTATCAGCGTGTCGAGGGAATTCAAGCCGATAGATTCCAGCATTTCCCGCACTTCGCCGGGGTCAGGTCCGAGGTGGCGTTGGACGAAGGAGTCGGTGCGCTGCAGCAGGGCGGCGTAATCGTTACCGGCAGGGGAAAGTCCGTCGATATTTTGGGGACGGGTATCGCTGCTGGCAGGGCTATGGCCGTTGGGTCCGGCTGTTGTGGGCTTTGCTTGCGCTGGGGTGCTCATGGATCTCTCCTCTGGTCTGCAGTTCCGGTCGGGCTTGTTGTGCCATGGCGAGGGGCCGGAACTTGTGCTTCAAGAAAGAAAAAACGGGCATTCGGAGTGAACGCCCGTCGCCTCTGTCTTTGACCTGAGAGATTGCCACGCGCTGGTGCGAGCGGGTGGTTGCCCCGTCGGTGGCCGCTCGAATCCACCGAGCGGCACTTTCCAAAGGTGCCGTATCGCGACGATCCTTTTGCCTGAGAGTGTCACCGATCAGGTTGGGTCTTCCTGGCGGCTTGCCCCTTCGGCGCTTCGGGTGCGAAGTCTCTCTCGTCGCGCGTCAGCCAACTTTCCTATTTTCTGCGCTATTCATGGATAGCAGCGGTATTGTAAAGCAAGCCGATGGAAAGCGCAATTGCCGCGATTGGAGGCGGCGCAACTATAATTTGGAGGCGAGTGTTTGGGCTGTGCGGAGGGTCGGCTTGCGGGGCCCCATTGGGACGGATTTGGGATTTTGCGGAATGCGAGTTATCGCGGGAAGCGCGAGAGGCCACAGGTTGCAGTCGGTTCCCGGGAAGGGGACGCGTCCGATTACGGACCGGGCGAAGGAGGCCCTCTTCTCGATATTGGGCATTTGGATCGCCGAGCGGCGTGTGCTCGATCTGTTTGGCGGGACGGGCGCGGTGGGGATCGAGGCGTTGAGCCGGGGCGCGGCCCATGTCCACTTCATCGATCGGAGCCGTGCGGCGGTGCGCACGATGGAGCGCAACCTGGCGCATTGCCGACTGGACGGCTGGGCAACTGTTGAGCGCCGCGACAGCTTCGGATTTGTGGAGCAGTTTCGGGGTGAACCGTTTGATCTGATCTACATTGCGCCGCCGCAGTACGAGGGTCTGTGGCGGAGCTCCCTGCTGGCGGTCGATGCGAGGCCGGAGATGCTGGACGAAGAGGGCGTGGTGATCGTTCAGATAAACCCACGCGAGGAGGAGCCGGTAGCGCTCGAGCGGCTGAGCGAGTTCGACCGCCGGCGTTACGGCTCGGTACAGCTTATCTTCTATGAGCGTGCGGTGTAGGGAGGCCCGCGGCGGCTGCGACGTTCCGTCTATTCAGACACGGATGTGACGACGGCGAAGTAGATGATCTGACCGGATTCGGCGGTGGGATCGATTGTAATGCTGACGTTGTTCTGGCTGGCGAGGGAGTAGCCGTGCACGTCTTCGACGGAGACGGTGTAGTCGCCTTCCTGCAAGGTCTCGAGCAGGGTCCCGGCGGAGGCGACGGGCGCGATGGTCATAATCATGGCGCCGTCGGGCGCGACAAGGGTAACGGTGGCGCCGGCGATGAAGTTTTCGTCGCTGTCGTAGAGGCCGTCGGCGTCGGCGTCGACGAAGAGGTATACGAGGAGGGCATCGGGCGCGATGTCTGCGCGGGTGACGATCTGCGGGGGGAGCGGAATGGTAGGCTGCGGCGCGGCTGACTGCGGTCGGGCCGGGAAGTCCGATGATGAGGCGGACGCGCGGTCGGTCTCTGCGCCCTGGCCGGCGTCCGAACGGGATGTATCGGGGGCGCTGCGGGCGGGCTGACTCCTCTGCGCGTTTGCGCCGTCACTTTCCATCTGGGTCAACGCCTGGGTGAGGGCTGAAATAAAGAGATCAAAGTTGCGGCGCGTGGACTCGAGGTCGGCCACGGCTGCATCGAGCTCGGCGACGTGGATTCCCTGATCGTTGAGGCTCTGGCCAAGACCGCCCAAGCTGGTGTCGAGCGCGGAGAAACTCTTCTGGAGCTCGGCGACGGCGCCGGCCTCCTGTTCCAGCACGACAAGGCGTTCGCCGAGATTGACAAGGTTTGCGTTTACAGCCTCGACGTCCTGGGCGACATCGGTCAGTCCTGCTTCGATGGCGTTGACCTTGGAGGTGTTGGTAAAGTTGAGCGTGCCCCCGTTCCAGATGGCCAACACGAGCAGTGTCAGCAGGAGGCCGATGACGGCGCCGCCGATGGCTGAGAGATAGGCGGTGAGCGACTCTTCGACCTCTGGCATGCTGAATTCGAGTTCCGGAGGCTGTTTTGTCTGCAGTTCCATCCTATTCCCTTTCACAACCCGACAAGCGGAGACGCGCGTACAGTTGTGGACCATCCACAAGGAAGACTACGCGTTGTTTTGCATCGACGATACAGAAATACGTGCAATCTGTCAACTGCGGTGGCGGGGCCGCCGTTGCAGTGCGGACCGTTTGGGAAAGGCGGGACGGTTTGTCTGGGGAAACTGGGCGGGTCTATAATGCCGGTCGATGGTTGCGCCGGCCGCGGAGGTGGAGGTCTTGGTTGGCGTTTGTCGAAGAGAAGAGAGGTCGAGAGTAGCGATGTCGAATCAGATAGCTGTTCCAGCGAGTGAAACGGCGCTGACTGAGCTGGCGAAGGAGACCGGTTTTGCCCTGAAGCGGGCGGGGTTGGTCGCGGCGGTGGCTGAGAGCTGTACGGGCGGCCTGGTGGGCCATTTGATGACGGAGGTGCCGGGCAGCTCGGACTGGTTTCTGGGCAGCGCCGGTGTGTACAGCTATGCCGCCAAGGAGAATGTTCTTGGTGTTGACGGCGCGCTGCTGCTGCGAGATGGCGCGGTCAGCGGGGCGGTGGCGGCGCAGATGGCGAAGGGTGCACTGGCGGCGTACGATGCCGACGTGGCGGTGTCGATCACGGGCGTGGCGGGGCCGGGCGGCACGGCTGAGAAACCGATGGGGTTGGTCTATCTGCACCTTGCCGGGCGGGACGGCGTCGAGCGCGCGGAGAGCGCGGTCTGGCCGGCGGACCGACGCGGCAACAAGCTGCTGAGCGCCCAGTGCGCGCTGGAGATGTTGCGTTCGTATGCGGAAGGCAGGGCGGGCGCTTGAACGGCATGGTTGCTGTTGATGAGCCGGTTGATGTAATTGTAAGGGCGCTGCCTTCGGGGAAGATCGTGCCGAGATCTTTTGTCTGGCAAGGCCGGACCCACTATGTCTCCGAACACGGGCGCCAGTGGAGTGAAGAGGCCGATGGAAAGCAGATTCGCTGCTTTCTGGTGCGAACGCCGGCGTTGAGCGCGTTTGAGTTGCGCTGGGACACGTCGAGGGACGAGTGGAAGCTGCACCGCGCCTGGCTCATGAACGCCGTGTAGTCCCCTTTGGGCTCGCTGCCGGGGCCCCGGATGACGTAGCGGGAGACCAGACGGCCTTCCCGCCGGGAACGAGGGCAGTGAACCACTTGCCTGTTTGAATCGATCCACGAAGTATCACGAATTCCCACGAAGAGGCCGTTGAAATCGTGTCTGTCGCGGGCGGTTCGCCGGCGACGGTTGGCTGTCTACTCAAGACGGAGAGGCAGCGGAGGAGCAGACCCGTTACCTGCGGGCCGTCTTGGCACACTTTCGCGGTCTCAAGAGGGGACCCACGTCAGTTTGCGGGCCCGTCACCCCAATCTGGAATCGACAGGATTTCGCCGTCGCGCAGGGCCGACTTGTGCGCCATAACACCTGCGACCATGTAGCGCACGGCCGACCAGACGTGAATGGCGGGCTGCCGTTCATGTGCCACTGCTTCGACGAACTCGTGCACGAGGTAGGGGTGCGAGCCGCCGTGCCCGCCATAGACCTCTGAGGTCCTGCTGACGGCGCGGAAGGCGTCCTCGACTTCGGGCGGCAAGGGGACTCGCATCTGTTCGGGCGTCAGGGAGGTGCTTCCCTTTTTGTCGCACCAGTGGCTGTTTTCGAAGCTGCCCTGGGTGCCGTAGATGCGGAAGGTTTCGCGTCCGCGCATGCCGACCTCGCGTAGCTCGCAGATGCGCATGGTCGAGCCGTTGCTCATGTAGAAGAGCGCGGTCTCGTTGCTGAAGGCCTCGCTTTCGTCGATGTAGTATGGATCCCCGGTGCGATTGGCGTAGCCCCAGGCGCAGACCTTGAGGGGACGGGCGTTCATGACGCTCATTGGCCCGCCGGTTGAGTGGGTGGGATAGTGCATGGGGCCGCCGCGGATACCCTTGCGCTTGTAGGATTCGCGGGCTTGCAGCCATTCCTGGCCGGCGGCGCCGGCCTGCCTGTGGGACTGCACCTCGCGGAGATTGCTGCCAAGGCTGTCGACATCGTGCATATACTCGCCTTCGGAATAAACAAAGCTGCCAAAGGCGCCTTCGGCGGCGCGGCGCCGGCAGTAGATTGCCTCGGCGCGATAGAATGTGGTCTCTCCCAACATGTAGAGTTGCCCGGTGCGTTCGGCGGTCTGTACAAGCCGGTCGCACCAGTCGAGAATCTCATCGCCGTCGGGCACGGTGATGATGGGAACGGCGCTGTAGACGTGCTTGCCGGCCTCCATCGCCTGGACCGCCTGCGGCGCGTGGAGCCAGTGCTGGGTGAAGATGGCGACGGCGTCGAGATCGCTCTTGCAGATTTCGTCAAGGGAGGCGTAGGTGTCGCGCGGGTCGAATTTGGCCTGCCAGTGGTCCTGCCCGGCGAGCCTGGCGATGCGATCCGGCTCACGGTCGCAGAGGGCGATGCGGTCAACAAGCGGGTGGCTCATAAACATGTCGGCGAAGGAACGGCCAAACGCACCTAGTCCGACCAGCCCAAGGCTAATGCCCATTGTGTCTCCTCACAGCGATTGCGGATGTGCGCCGCGTTAAGCACGGCGACGGGTTCAAGGATCTTTGTTGGCGGCAGCGGTTGCGTAGCGGATTGCGTATGCCGGGAACGGAATTGGAGAAATTCTATCACGTCTGGCGAGGGGCCGAAACTGCTGCAGCCGGTCCCGTGCCGCTTGTTGGCCTTCGCCGGCAGGCGCGTGCCTCACGGGCGGCGGCGGCGCGATCCTGCTTAGTGCATATCCAGATAATCAATTATGATATGCGCTGTCCAGACTGCGCAAAGAGGCACGAGCCAGCCTTCATATAGGGAGGGATGCGATGAAAGCCGCCATACTCTACGCGCCGAATACGCCGGTGGCCGTCAAGGAAGCAGAGATCGACGAGCCGCAGGAGGGCGAGGTCCTGCTGGATGTCGTCGGCGCAGGCGTTTGCCACAGCGATTACCACTACGTGACCGGGCACAGGACGATACGGAGGGCGCCCATGGTGCTTGGGCATGAAGGGGCAGGCACGGTGCGCGCGGTCGGACCGGGGGTACGGGATTTCGCGCCGGGAGACAAGGTCATTCTCTCGTTGGATGCGATGTGCGGCAGCTGCCGCAACTGTTCGAACGGCCGTCCTGCGCTGTGTGAGACGTACCGACCGGAGGCGGTAAGCCGGATGCGGGTCGACGGTGAGCCGGTCTATCACGGGCGGCCGACGTATGTCGAGCAGACGCTGGTGCAGGCGGATGCGTGCGTGAAGGTACCGGAGGACACTGCGCTGGAGTCGGCGTGCCTTGTCAGCTGCGGGATCATCACCGGGATTGGCGCGGTGGTGAACCGGGCGAAGGTGGAGACGGGGGCGTCGATGGCGGTGTTCGGGTGCGGGGGCGTCGGATTAAACGTGATACAGGGCGGTGTGCTGGCCTCGGCGGGCAAGATCATTGCGGTCGATACGGTGCCCTATAAGCTGGAACTGGCCGAGCAGATGGGTGCGACGCATTTCGTAAACAGCGCGCAAGAGGACGCGGTCCAGCGGATCATGGAGATTACGGGAGGCGGGGCGGACTACGCCTTTGAGGTGGTCGGTTTTCCTTCGATTGTGCGGCAGGCGATCGACTGCGTGCGCATGACGGGTACGGCGGTGGTGGTCGGCGTTCAGCCGCAGGGGCAGGACGTTACGGTCGAGGGTTTTCATTTGCTTGAAGACAGGGCGTTGATCGGCGCGTTTCACGGTGCGGCGCGGCCGCGGGTTGACTTTCTGTGGATTCTTGACCTGTACAAGCAGGGAAAGATCATGATCGACGAGCTGATTTCGCGTTACAGGCCGCTTGACGAGATCAACGAGGCGTTCGCGGACATGGCGCAGGGCAAAGTGGCGCGGACAGTGCTCGTGTTTGACTGAACGGAGGCGCACCTGCGGCCCGAAGTACGGGTGGAACGTAGTACGTCTGGGAGTGCCCAGCTGGGACCCTTTGCCGATGCCATCAAGAGATGAACTGCGCGGCCTGTTGTCCGGCCCGGTCTTGTCGCTGCATATGCCCTTTTGCGCGGACGGCGCGATCGACTTTGGCGGTCTGCGCGGGCTGGTGGAGCGGGGCATCGCGGCCGGCAGCACAACGATGCTGCTGACCTACGGTGACAGCCTGTATTCGCTGCTCACAGACAGTGAAGTGGCTGAAGTAACGAAGGTCGTTGCGGAACAGACGGCGGGACGGGCCGCGGTTGTGGCGGCTGACCGGATCTGGTGGACAGGAAAGACGGTCGAGTTTGCCCGTTACGCCAGGGACGTCGGCGCAGACCTGCTCATGGTCCTGCCTCCTGATTGGGCCCAGTCGTGCACGGCCGAGACATTGGTGGACCACTATGCGGCGGTGGCTGCCGAGATTCCGGTCATGGTGGTGACGAATGTTTTCAGCCGCTCGCCGTCGATGGGGTTGGAGGTGTTGGGCAGGCTACGGGACGGCGTGCCGGGGGTCGTAGCGATCAAGGATGACCTGGTGGGGGCATTTGCGCGCAAGATGGCGCTCCTCCTCCACGGAGAGTGGTCGATCATCTCAGGCGGACAGAAGCAGAACCACTTTGACCTGGTCCACTACGGATGCGACGGCTATTTGTCGACTTTCATCGCGTTTGCTCCGCAGATCACGCAGGCGTACTGGCAGTCTGTACAGAGCGAGGATTGGGGAACGGCCTCCGGCATCATCCGCGACTTCGACATACCCTTCTTCAACTATATCCTCGAAATGCCCGGTGGTTTTGACGCGGCTCTGCACGGCACCTATGAGTTGTTTGGAGTGTCTCAACGCTGGCGCCGGCCGCCATATCATTCTCTCACTGACGAAGAGATGGAGCCGCTGGCCCAGCTTCTAAGCGACCTCAAACTGGCGTAGCCAGGAGTGTTGGCCGGCGGCGTGTGCCGGGCCGGGCAGGTCGCAGTCCAATTTTACGGCTCAGTGTGGTCTCGTTTGCGGCGGCCCCGTGTCGACGGAGAAGGCCAGGGCGTCAAAGTTTCGGCGTACGAGGTCGAAGCGCAGGTCGGCGTTACCGGGATCATCCCACAGATTGTTGAACTCACCCGGGTCCTCCTGTAGGTCGTAGATTTCCCCTTGCTCGTGCCCGTGGTAAACGACAACTTTGTAGCGTTCGTCGCGGTACATCGTGGCGAAGCTGCCTTCGTATTCGTCGCGGCCGGGGGCGTCAGGATTCAGCGCGCGGTAGTATTCGCAGCGGACAAAGTCTCGGTGTTTGTGCGGCACGGCCTGTCCCTGCAGGATTGGGAGCAGCGACCGTCCCTGCATCCCGTGCGGAAGGGGTAGGCCGGCCAGCTCCAGGATTGTGGGCGCGATGTCGATGAGTTCGACCAGTGCGTTGCTGACCAGGCCGACACCGGGCTCAGACTCCTCCGTTTCCGGCACCTGAGACAGTGTGTCTTCGGGGTCACTCTCTGCAGTCGAGAGAGTCCCCTCGTCAACTGCGGGATCATTCTCAGCCACATCTGGGGAGCCGTTGTCGCCCGTGGGATCATTCTCCGCGGTCCCCTGGGACCCGTCGTCGGGCACTGGATCGTCGGGCGGCGTCTCAGCGGGAGCGGGGAAGCGGCCGGGCCAGCTGATTATCAGTGGCACGCGCACCAAGCCCTCATAGAAGCGGCAGCCTTTTAGCAGGAGGCCGTGGTCACCCAGCATTTCGCCGTGATCGCTGGTGAAGATGAAGACCGTATTCTCGCGCTGCCCTGTCTCTTCCAGTGTATGCAGCAGGCGGCCGATGTTTTCGTCGATCAGCTCGATCATGGCGTAGTAGGCGGCGATAACTTCGCCGGCCTTGAACTCTTCGGGCGGGCGGGCCGTATTCTGAAAGTCTCCGGGAATTACCTGCTGCGTTGTAAGATCAGAATCGCGGAACAGAGGAGGCGGCACTTTGGCTGGGTTGTAGCGGTCGAGATATTCCTGCGGGGGGTCGAAGGGAGCGTGCGGGTCGAAGACGTTAACGCTCATCAACCAAGGACCTTTGCGCCGCTTTTCGGAGATGAAGTCGATGGCGCGGTCCGTACACCAGGTCGTCTGGTGCAGGTCGGGCGGGATAGAGGCGGGGTCTTCGCGCAGGTCTCGCAATGCGTAGCCCTGGGCGCCGAGCCAGTCGGCGTATGCGTGGCCGGAGGGGTAGCGGTCTTGCGGATCGTGGCTCCAGTGAAAGACGCGGTAGCCATCTTCGTGCGGCCGGGGTTCTTCGCGCCCGTGGGCGCCGGCAAGGTGAAACTTTCCACTCAGGCCGCAGTCATAGCCCTTATCGGCCAGCAGTTTGGTGACGAGCGGCGCGCCTTCGCCCCATTCCTCGTTGCCGTTCATGCAGCCGCGCACGTTGCCGGGGTAGCGTCCGGTCAGGAAGCTGGCGCGGCTCGGTGTACAGATTGGGCTCTGGCAGAAGGCGTGGGTAAAGGCGACTCCTTCGGCGGCCAGTCGGTCCAGATTGGGCGTGCGGATATGGGGATTGCCGAGGGCCTGGATTGTGTCGAAGCGCTGCTGGTCGGTACAGAACCATAGAAAGTTGGGGCGTTCTTGGGCCATCACGGGCTCTCCATCACTAGGGCGATTCGCTTTCTTTCATCGTCAACTGTCGAGATTTTGTGTTTCAGATGCACTACCGGTCGTCCGGGAATCCTTACAAGAGCCTTCACTCACTTTGCGAGGGAATGCCGAAGACTCTGATATCGCGCCAGGCTACCCAGCTGGGACTGTCACGAGTCAGAACCAGTGCCTGTTCGATCTGCAGCGGTGGAAGAATCGGTAATTCCAGGATCTGTCCGTCTTCGGTGAAGAGATCGGCGAAGCGCGTGTGAAGCGTCCACACGCCCGATCCGTTTTCAAGCCATATTTCGTGAGTGGTTGGCCCTGCCGGGGATTGCGTGACAACCAGCTCCACTTTATCGACCATGTAGGAATCGTCCAGGACCAACTGGACCCAGTGCGACGGAGCGCCTCCGGCGCTCCACATTGTCTCCTCGTCGCCGTCGAATGCAAAATGGGCGAGTTCGCTGTGGTTTGAGGCGCGGGCAGCGCCTGCCGGGGCGACATTCGGACTCGATTGCAGCGCTGGCGATGCCGCTGCCTGCACTTCGGCGAGTCGATGTGCGAGAGTTGAATCTGCAGCTAGTGAAATGGGCCGTGGGGCAGGTGTGTAGGCCGCGACAGCGAGCAGCCCGACCAGGCTGATTGTCAGCAATCTGATACTTCTCATCGGCCGTCATCCCTTCCGTTTGTCTTCAGGCCCGAGTGAGAGAACACTTGATATGCATTGGGTAAAGGGTTGATTCCGTCGAAACGGCCGCAAGCTCGGCGCTAATTGCGTCGGTTGGGCGCCTCCCATAAACGATCCTTTCGCCGCGGGCGTCTTCGCATTCGGGTGACCGGCGCAAGACTGCCACTTTAGAGCCGGCGGCCCGGTTTCCACGTCAAGACGACAGGTGGTACACAATGAAACGCGGCTGCGGGGCGTCGTCTACAATGGTCTCGCCACCGGGATAGAGTTCCTTAAGGCGGTCCAGCTCTTCGGCATATACCCCGACCAACAGATAGGTGACCGGCCCTTCGTGGATCTTTTCCAGTTCAAACGATCCGAATTCTCGAGAGCGGTCGATCCCTTGGCTGCCGGGGTGTAGGAAGCGGACGCTTTCGTAGTTGAAGCTCCACCTGCCCGAGTAAAAGTAGATCACTCCCGGACTTTCGAACGAGTGCGCTGCGGCCAGGGCGTCGATGTGATCGGGGACAAAGGTGAATCTGATGGTCGGGCTCTGTGCCAGCTCTCCAAAATAGTATCTCACGTTCCATACGCTGCTGGCGAGCAGTGTCAGGGCGACGGCTGCCAATGCGATATTGCGGCCTTCGATGCCGAATCTGCGTTGAATGAGACGGACGATGCTGATGGCGCCAATGGCGGCAAGACCGGCAATGAACGGGACTGCCGCGATGCTGCGCCTCAGTGTCCCGGACTCCGGGAGGGCAAAGAGCTGTGCGAGAATCGCCAAGATTACTACCAGTGCGGCAAAAAGGTAGGGCGGGCTCCTCCACTTTCTGATCGACAGGGCAAGCCCAAGGTAGGCCAGCGCGGCCATTCCGAAGTCAAGTGGGCTTGCGCCGCCCGTGCCGTCCACGCCGTCCGACTTGAGCTGCCTGGCGAGGACGGTCAAAGATTCCCATGCACGCGTGGCGAAGAATGTGGCCTTTTCCGCGGCGTCTCCGACCCGCGGGTATTGGTTCGAACGAAAGACGGAGGCCATACTCGTGCGGTGTATGTAGACATCCCAGTTGTCGATAAGAAAGAGAAGGAAGGGAGTCGACACGATGAGCGCCCCTAAGCCATAGAGCGCCAGAGAGGCCAGAGTATCTGAGAGCTGATCTCGCTTGAGAAAGAGGTAGATTGCGAGAGTTCCAGCGACAGCAACGAAGAAGGAGGGGAAAGCGAGGTACGTGTAGGGTATGAAGCCCAAGACTGCGCCTGCGGCCAGCCAGCGCCAGTGGCTTTTTGAGCGCATTGCCCACAGCAGGGCAACGCCGGCTACAGTGGCAACGAGGGGAAGTGACACCAGCTGAAAGCCCATGCGGCTAAAGTGCAGGTGCCAGTAACTGACCGCTAAGACGGAAGCACCAAACAGGGCGACCCAGCGCCCGAATCCCAGTCGGAGGAGCAGATGTGTTGCGGGGACAGCGGCGATTCCGAAGAGCGCCATGGAGAGGCGAACGGAGAAGATAGAGGCGTCGAGGAGCCAGACCGTGAGCGCGGTCAGATATATGGCGCCGGTCATGTTCCCCAGCGCTCCGGGCGTGTAAGCTCCAATCCAGCCTTCGTCGAGGATCCGCAACGCGTCGATCCCGTTCCAGGCTTCATCCCCGTGGAACCCGTCTGGAATATCGCTCAGTCGGTAGATTCGCAGAAACGCTGCCAGAACGGTCAGGAGGGCGACTGCAAGCAGCTCCCATTTGTTGCGCTGCATCCATGAGCGGAGGAAAGTTCTGGTCCACTGCCATTGCGGCACTGGCGTCTCCCAGAAAGTGCCGATGGTTCGGGGCTTTTGGCGCGCAACCGGTTTGGTTTTCAGTCCAGGATCAACGGTCGCAGGACGGTCTGCAATTGTAGCGTGGTCTGCATTTGCGGGTCGGTTGGCAGGCAGCTGCCCAGATTCAGGTGGAGCCGGCTCGCCGAAAGGAGCCCCGCAGAAGTCGCAGAATTGAAAGGCGCCGGGATTCCCGGCGTTGCAGGCGGGGCAGGTGCGCGACAGCGGTAAGCCACAAGAACCACAGAAGTCGGCCTTATCACGATTGTGGTACTCGCAGTTGAAACAGAAGGTAAGCTGCATCGCCGTTCCCAGGTCAGCAGGTTGGTCCCAGTGTACACCCCCGGCCCCTGTTAAGGCCTGTTCGGTCATGAGCGGAGGTGATAGACGACAAAACGTGGGCGTGGTTCGCTATCGGTGATGATGTCGCCGCCGGGATATAGTTGCTCAAGTCGTTCGATTTCCCGGGCGTAGTGCCCTATCAGAACATAGGTTACGGGGCCGTCATCCACTTTTGTGAGGTCAAAGGTGCCAAACTCCTCGGAACGGTCGGTTCCGGGACTGTCAGGATAGAGGAAGCGAATGGATTCATAGTCGAAGGCCCAACGACTTGAGTAGAAATAGATGGTGCCTGGATCGGCGAAATTGTGGGCCGATTTCAGGGCTTCGACGTGGTCCGGGGCAAAGGTCCAATCCAGCTGATTGCTTTGCGCCAGTTCATCGAAGTAGTATCGCAGATTCCAGACGGAGCCTGCAACCAGCACAAGAATGAGCGCGCCAACGGTGGCAAGCCGTCCGCTTTCTCCGAAGGCGCTGCGAACGACGTCGACAGTGCTGACGACGCCGACGCCAGCCAGGCCGAACACCCAGGGGATCGCGGTGATGCTACGTCTTAACGTACCGGTGGATGGGTCGGTTACGACCAGTACGGACAGGGCGCCGAGGACTGCGAGCAGGGCTAGAAGATAGGGAGGGCTGCGCCATCTTCTGACTGAGACGGCAAGCCCGACGTATGCGAGGATTGCGATTCCTGTATCCACTGCTCCTTCGCCGCCGGAACCGTCAGTTCCGTCTACCCTCGGGTTCCTCATAAACAGGGTCAGGGAGTCCCATGCGCGCCGCGCGAGGAAGCTGGCTTGCTCGGAGAGTGCTCCGCCTTGCGGAAACTCGTGCGAGCGGAAAACCCACACTTGACCCATGCGTCCCGTTTGAAGGGTCGGCGAGGAGACCATGGTGGAAATGACCGGGATCAGTGCGACAAACAGTCCGACTGAGAAGAGGGCAAGCGAGAGCAGAGTGGGTCTCAGTTGGTCTCTTTGAAGAAAGAGGTAAACCGCCAGGACCATTAGTGTGGCAATAAAAAATGTGGGATAGGCGAAATACGTATATGGTGCAAGGCCGAGTAGCGCTCCGGCCACCGGCCATGCCAGGCGACTGCGGGTACGCATGGCCAAGATGAGCGCGAGCGCAGCCATAGTGCAGGCAAAGGGCAGAGCGACGACGGGAAAGGTCACTCTGCTCATATGCAGGTGCCAGTGACTTACCGCCAGCGCGGCTGTGGCGAACAGCGCGGCCAAGCGACCGAAACCGATCCTGAACAGGAGGTAGGCCGCGGGCACGGTAGCGATGCCGAAGAGCGCCATTGAAAGGCGGACTGTGAAGATTGAGGTGTCAAACAACAGAATCAGCAGTGCGGTAACATAGAAGGTGCCGGCCGCCTGTCCCAATGCGCTCCCACTGTGGATGCCGATCCAACCTTCCTCCAGGATGCGCAGTGCCTCCAGCCCGCTCCATGCTTCATCGCCGTGGAAGCCGGCAGGGTAGTCGGCCAAGCGGTAGATGCGGAGGAAGGCTGCAACTGCGGAGAGAAGGATGACCGCCGAAACCTCCCATCGGTGGCGGTAAGCCCAGTCTCGCATGAAGGGCATCGACCATTGCCACTTGACAGCAGGCGAGTGCCAGGTCACACCGAGCGGCCGCAGGTAGGCTGAAATCCTTGGCAGGCGAGCCCTGGGCTGGCTGAAGACGGAGGCGGGGGCTGCAGGAAGGGTGGCACCGCAGGAATCACAGAACGTGAGGCTGCGGGGGTTGTCTGCGCCGCACTTGGAGCACTCGGCAGCCATGCGGAGACCACAGTGCCCACAGAATCTGGCTTCGGCGCGATTGGGCTGTGCGCAGGCGGCACAGGGCTGCAACTCCTGGATTGCGCCGTTTGCAGCAAGTTCATCTGCAGGCATGGCCGGATTTTGTCCCTATCCGCTACCAAAGATGAGAATTCGATTGTTGTCGGCGTCGGCGACAAGGATCTCGCCGGTCAAGGGGTCGATAGCGATGCCGGTCGGCTTGGCGAAGCGATTGAGTTCGCTGCCGTACCTGCCGAAGCTGGCGCGTACGATTCCGTCTGCGGAGATCACGAATACCTGCGCGAACTGTGGGTCGGTGGCGTAGACCGTGCCGTCATTTGCTGCGGCCAAGTAGGGCTTGTCCCAGACCAGATCGCTGTCCCAAGTGGGCATTGGCCACTCGGACAGCGCTTGCAGGTCGGAGGACAGAACCTGAATGCGGCGGTTCCAAGCGTCGCTCACGAGGATCAGGCCGGATGTAGGGTGAACGGCGACATCGACGGGTTCATCGAAGTAGCCGAGCAGGACTCCTCCGCTGCCGACCTGCCGTACGAACTCGCCGCTGGCTGTAAACTCAAGGATGCGCTTGTTTCCTGTGTCGGCGACGAGCAGATTGCCCGACGGGTGGATTGCCAGGCCGCGCGGGCCGAAAAGAACGAAGGGGTCAGCGTTCTCGCCGCTGACAGTGCCGAACAGGCCCCACTTGCGGAGGAAGTTGCCCGTGCTGTCGAAGGCTTGAATGCGCCCGTTCCAGGTATCGGAGACGAAAATTGTACCGTCGGCATCGACTGCGATTCCCCATGGTTCGCGGAACTGGCCGTCGCCGATTTCCAGAGAGCCTCCGCCGTCCGGATCGAGGCAGCCGGTGCCCACTTCGTCGGAGAGGAAGCAGGTACTGCCGAAGGCCAGGGCAAGCGAGCCGTCCGGATTGAGGATTACCACGCGATTGTTGCCGGTATCCAGGATATAGCGACGGCCGTCGGGCCCGACGGTGATCGCCCGCGGGGCAGTCAGCGGCAGGCCAGCGAATTCGCCGCTGTAATGGCCGCTGGCGGTGCGTTCGATCTCCGAGTAGGTAAAGGTTGGGTCGCTGCCCGTCGTTGGGACGACATCGAGATCCCAGACGAGATTTGCGATGTCTTTGCGAACGTACATGCGAAACTCTTCGACGTGGGGCCATGCCGTGAGCGAGCGGTCAGGGTGGTTGCGGTAGAAAAAGATCTGCCAGAGCCGGTTGCGCCGCTCAGGATCGGTCAATGCCTTCCAGATTTGCGCAAAGGTCAAGCCGCGATGTTGCTGCTGGTCCCCGTCCCAGGCGCCCTTGTAGCTCTCTTCGGGCCACCAGATCAGGCGATAGGACCGGCTGACGTAGTCGCGCGCAACGTAGGGTTCAACCTTGGCGTAATTCTTGTCGCCGACGAGGATAATGGGCGCTTCCATAGAGTCGCCGGACGGGTTGGCGCCGTAGAAGAGAGCGTTGGGGTAGAAGCGCATGTACCAGGTCATCGGCCATGCAACGTCATCGTCATAGGCGACCTGAATCTCACGTTCTCCGACCGTGCGCTCGCTGATTTTTTCAATCTCATCGAGCGCGACTTTCACATCGGGAGACGCGTGAGCGTACACCAGATACTCGGTCGCCATATCGTAGTTGAGGTAGGTAAGCAGATAAGAGAAACGAATCGTCAGGAGAAACAGGAGCGCAGCCGTCACCACGGCGGTCAGACGCAGGATCTGGCGCCAGCCATAGCGTACGAATGCGACGACGACCAATGCGATCACTGCTACGCTGGCGACAAGCAGAGGGATGAAGCGGGCGGTCTGTGCCAGTGCATCCAGCTCGCGTCCGCCCTCGGGAAAGGAGCTGAACAGCGTTGCGACAATGAAAAGAAGTGCGGGAAGCAGCGCGAAGACCCACCAGCCGTTGGTTGCTCGCAACTCTTCCCAATTGATACGCCGCACCAAACGGGCGCACCACCACGCGCCGATCAGTGCCATCGGCTGTGCCAGGTGGGTCATCAGCCAGGGCATCTTTTCGCCGGCGTAGGAGTATGCCAGCCAGGCCGCCACCATCCACCAAGCGAGAAAGGCAATGACGTACGGCCGAACCAGAACGCTCGGCTGGACGGCTGCGGCCGCGTCTGCGGCTGTGGGGGAGCCCGGCTCTTCCACTGGGGAAGATGCCTCATCTTCCTGAACTTCCCCCTCGTCTGATTTCGCCCTGCGCCAGTTGCGCACCGCAGTCCGCCATGCGAGCAGCGAAAGGGCGCCCAAGCCGAGAAAGAGGGGAAGGATTTCATAGAGCAACGCCTGGAGCAGGTAGTAGTACCAGGGCTGACTACCGCGCTGCACTTCCTGCTGTGCCAGCCAGTAGCCGAGGCTGCCGACGACGCCAGTTGCAAGACCATTAACGGCGTTGGTAAAAAAAGTCGTGAAAAGCACGATCTCGATTGCCCAAAAGAGACCCATGAGGGCGGCCCAGTTGCCGAGGGTGAGGGATTGTTCCTCCTCATCTGCAGCAGCAGCCCCGTTACGCTTGTTGTTGTTCTTCAGGACCACGAACCAGAACATCGCGATCATCAGGCTGACCGCGGTCATCAGCAGCACGAAGAGCGCCGATTTGGCCAAGTCCTCGGTGGTTGCGTAGGCGAGTGCATCCCACCCCAGGAGCAGGTGACCAAACGGAGCGGTGAATGGCAGTACGAGGGTAAAGAAAAGAACCGCGAGATCGGCATAGGGGCTGAGGCGGATCGGTTCACGGGCGCGAAAACGGCGCCAGAGCGCGGCTGCGATCAGGAATGCGCCGAAAATCGCGCCGGACATGAACTGATTTTCTTTGGTAGCGAATCCGAGCGCCATTGCGGCAACGGTCAAATAGAGCCACTTTATCCTGCGTTCTTCGACGAAGCGAAAAATGCCGTACACCCAAATCATAGCGATCAAGACGATGTAGATGTCGTTACGGATGTAGCGGCTGTGGAAGAGCAAACTGGGGCTGATGAGCAGCATGAATCCGGCGAACAGTGCGCCGAGTCGTCCGAGCCAGCGCCGGTAGAACCAGGCCATTCCGATCGCGCCGATTCCGGCCAGGGCGGGCATAACGCGCGAGGTGGCGTCACTAACGCCTAGCAGATAGTAGATTAGGGCGTTGGCGTGGAACAGAAAGGGCCCGTGCATCATCGGGTTGTGTTGATAACTGCCGCTGCGGTAGAGCTCGTGCGAGTAGACGGCGTGCAGGCTCTCATCGTGGCTCATGCCGCGTGCCCCGAGGTCGTAGAAACGAGTGATGACGGCCAGAATCAGGAGGGCCGCCCACACGACCACCTCCCAGTCGAGGCGGGGGGACTGAATGATGCTGGTGTCGAGCAGCAGGGAGGGCGCGCCCTGATTTGCATCAGTAGATTGTTGTCCTTCAACAATGGATGGCGCCTCGTCGGCGTCCAGCGCCCGGCCTTCCGATCTTTCTTGATCAGCCATCGTCTACTCCCGTCTTACCCAAAGTTCGGCTGCTTCCAGGCTGGATTCGTCCCCGGAAAGTTGCCCCCTCTCTCTGAGGAGAACCCATCTTAAGAGGGGGCCTGCACCGACCAGGTCGGTCGGCAGCCAACGTTGGGTTGCTGCATAACTGCTACCAATGTAGCCGCTGGGCAGGTTGAGTCGCTCGCCCTCGCTGCCGGCGCCGCGCTGGCTAACAACCAAGGCATCACCTTCCAATTCTCTCATTTGGGAACCAGGTTGCCAACGCAGATCGCGCATTGAACGCAAGTGCCAGGCAAAGAACGGCAGGTGACTGGGTTTCACGTGCAGATAGACCGGTGCGGTCGTACTCTTCCCGGCGCGAAGAAAGCTGAGGCGCGTGACGTCCTCCGCCAATTGAGCGATTCCCTCGTCTCCCACTTCGGCAAAAAGGCTGTGTACCTGACTTGCTTCCGGGCGAAGATTCATCTTCCAGCTGCTGCTCGCCTGTACCAGAAAGATGGCCGCCAGGAATAGCAGGCCGAAGGCCTGCCCGCCCGCGCGCGCGCCCGCCCACAGGTAAAAAAAGACGCCCAATGCCGGGATAAGGAGATAGAATGCAGTCAGACGCAGGTCAAAGCTGCCCGTTCGCAGCGACTCGGTCAAAATGCCAGTCCAGAAGAGTGACGTAACAAGCAGGATACCCATGGTCGCGAGGGTCAGCAAACTGGCTTCGTTCTTGTACAGCCCTTTTGTCAGTCCAAAACGTAAGATGGTCGTTGCAGTTCCTGCCGCCAGCAGCAGCAAGGGGAGTCCTAGGACGAGCAGACTGACAGGTGTTCGCCCGGGCAGGAGTATCAGCATCAGCCCCCAGCCGACACCTCCCGCCAGGACACGCAACAGTTGCGTCTGGGCAGAATTCTGTGGACGAGCTTCTTTGGTGACGCCGAGTTCGCCTTGGTACTCACTGCTTCCAGAGAACGGCCGGTTTATCATCGCCAGCGAGAAGAATAGCCCGATCCCGCCAAAGAGAATCAAAAACGGCTCGTCTATAAGAAGGCTGAGCAAGGCCCAGTTTAACGGGTAAACCTGCTGCTCATGCAGGTTGGGAGCGGTATGGGAGGCGACGAACAGGTGCTCGATTGCGAGGCCGACACTTTCGCCGATGAGGGACAGTCCAGAGAAATGGGCAAAGAAGCCGGTAGCACCAATGACCATTGTCCCCAAGCAGATCGCTGTCGCTCGCCCTCCCATTCCATCCCCAATGAGATTGGGAGTATTGTCGCATCTAAGCGCGAGCGCGAACAACATTGTAGGCAGCAGCAACCATGCCAAGGGTCCGCTGATCAGGAAGAGCCCGACAGCCGCGGGCAGCCAGATTGCCTTGCTTCCCGCTTCACCGTCGTCAAACAGCCATCCTAACAGAGGAATGCCTGTCAAGAGCGAGAGTGTAGCGCTATCGGCCATGCGACTGAAGGAGAGCAACCAGGGGTCGAAGACGAAGAGGAACGCGGCCATCAGCGCTCCCCCCCGCCCCAGGCTGCTGCGGAGCGTCCATGCGGCCAGGACGAGTCCCGCGCCGGCGGCGGCGGGCACGAGGCGGGCCCAAAAGGCGTTACCGCCTCCTGTCAGGAAGAAGAGCCCGCGCTGGAGCGAAAAGAGCAGTGGACTCACCGGTGCACCCTGATCGGGAAGCCGGCTCGCTTCAAGCAGGCCGTAGGAATGTGCCAGCCAGGCGGGCCAGATCTGCGCTGCCTCCCACGGTGAGACCGGATCCAAAATGCCCAGACCATAGAGCCGCAAGCTCAGCGCCAACAGGAACAGAAGCGCGTACAATGCTTGTTCCACGGTGGGCCCAGTTGCGGCGCCATCGGACGCGACAGCGGGCGGCTTCTCCTTTGCCGGTCGTTCGTCCTCCGTCTCTGATTTCTGCGGGTCAGGCGTTTCAGTCGAATTCTCTTCTGACACCGGCAACCTATGATTCCCTGCTAACCAAATCTGTCATTGTCAATGCTGCCAGGCGTGCTTTTTCGTGATGCATGGGCGGCCGCGGATGATGGCGGCCACTAATAGCCCTTTTCTGCCGCGACCTGGGTTCGAAAGATGCGATAGTTGCCCTGTTCGAAGACGAGCTCCAGGAAAGTGCCCAATTGCAGCTCCACCGTCGGCGTTAAGCTGTACTGGGCTCGCTCCTCGGGGCCGAGAATCAGATAGTCGATCTGCCAACGATCGAGCAATGCCGGCAAAGTCGAGTGCAAGGGACGCTGGTAGATTTCCTCGATCGACTCTGCGCGGCCTGCTGCCTGTTCCGAGTAGGCTTGACCTCGCCATTGGGACTGATGACCGTCCCATCCCAAGAGCGTTGCCCTTCCCGTGGCGGCGCTAATGCGAGATGAACTGGCTTTGTAACTTGCGCCTTTGGCTTCCAGGATTACAGCGTTTTCAGGCGTGTTGCGCCGTATCCAGTCGATCGCTGCCTGCTCATCTGCGCCGATATAGGCCAAGCCGCTGAGTGTTGGCAGTCGCGTGCCAAAGCCGGTAATTTTGGCGTACACGCCCGCCACAGGATAGATCAGGCACAAAAGGATAAGCAAGAGTGAGAAGGCCGGGAGAAGGAAGCCGGAAAAGGAAATGGAAACGCGTCCCGACGCGAACCAGGCAATTGAAAATGCAGAGGCGATTGCCAGCAGCAACCAACTCTGGTAGTAGAATTTGAAGATTGTATTCATGCGATTGCCAAAATGGTCTCGCAAATAGGTGAACTCGGGTGCGTAGGCCATAAGGATGCCGATCGCGGTGAGGCAAAGAACAAATGCCGTCGTGCGCGGCGACTTTCCCGGCCCGACAAGCCGTTGCCAGAGCATCGCCAGGATCAGTGAGAGTAGACAGCCCAAAAGAAGGAAGGTAAGGGGTTGCGCGAGGCGGCGCCGGATTATGATTTCTGCATAGCCGGCCGCACCTTCGGGCAGGGGAGGCGCCGCGGCTGAACCGTTCACAGTCAGCAGGCCGGATATAAAGAGGTAGACGACAGGCAGTCCGAAGACGTAGATGGCGATGGTAACCAGGACGACCACGGACGGGGGCTGTTCGCGCCAGGCTACGAGCAGGAGCGAGGTGACGGCGAGCAGAAAGTGGCCGAACATCAGAAGGAATTGAGGCAGGCGGGTTGGGTGGAAGAGATTGGGAATAAGTCCGGCGGCCTGGCTCTGTGCGGTCAAAAGGTACGGCAGATAGAGGACTACGGTCCCGGCAATGAGCGCGACACTCAAGATACCGACACGCGTCAGCGCGGCGCGCAAGCGTGCACTGCTTTCAGAGATCTGCCATGCCCCCGTGAACATCGCCGCCATCAAGATCAGTAACAGATAAGGAGGAAAATCCCACGTATTGAGGAAAAGGAGAGCACCTGAAGCTGCGATCAGCAGGCCCAGCCCAATTGCGCCCAAGGGCATGTCGTTGGCCAGAGAGCGAAAGTGACGAATTGGCGCCTGAGGTCGGATTTCTCCCCGGATGTCCGCGCAGAACCAGTTCATGGCAATCGCGATGACAAGGATGACAAAGGGCATGGCCAGTACGTGGGGATGATTGTCACCGAGGACGTAGCTGAAAACGGGGAATTCGTCGATTATCTCGATGCGGTTGCCGTCCAGATTAACGTCTTCAAGGACGCGGCTGGCCCGCCACCACCAGCTCCAGCCGTTGTCGATGTACCAGAGGTGCGAAACCTGCGCCCTTTCCGGAAAGTTGTGGACATCAACCAGGCGGAGCAGTCCGTCAAGGCGGGCGCCCTGGGCATAGAGCCATTCGAGAAGCACATGCAAGTTTGAAGTCAATGCGACAGCGACTGCAGTCAGAAGCCCTGCCGCCACAGGAAGCCCCCCTGGAAGGGAGGGCTTCAGGTCTTCACTTGCTGTTGGACCGTCATCGGCGGCAGGCTCGTGATCAACCACTGCATCATTGTCTTCGCCATCTTCTGACTCTTCGCCGGCATTTTCGCTTTTATCCTCGTCGGGTTCCTCTTCGGCATCTTCGCCGGCTTCCTCGCTTTCGCTGTCGTCAGACACATCGTCAGACATACTTTCAACGACTCCATTGGCTGCGGCGTTGTCCGATTCCTCTGCTCGCAAGCGCAGGAGGTTATAACCGATCCCGAAGCTGCCTGTAAAGAGAAGCCCAAACCAACAGGCCTGGCCCACGTTGTACGCGATCTCGGGGGGTTGACCGGCGAGACGAGCCAGAGTGGTAATCATCCAATATCCAAAGTAGTAGTAGCTAATGGCATAGCCCGCCAGCCACGGATCGCGCGGCGGGTAGGTAGGGCTACTCCAGATGCCGCTCATGAACATCAGATCCATTGGCTGCTCAGTATGGTTGATGGCGGGGTCGCGGGCGCGCACCCATGTCCACGCAGCGAAGGCGAATAGGAAAAGCAGTTCGACGGTCAGCACGTAGGTCCAGCGAGGGACTTGAAATCTGGGACTGTTGGGGGTTGTGTGTGTCTCGCTTGGCGGCGCAGTTCCCTTTCGTAGCGCAATCCAAAGGCACAGGAGAGCGGTGACAAAGAGTGCAAGCCAGACGCCGCCGACGTTGTTGCGCAGCAGGCCATAGCTTGTGCCGAGCCACAGAAGCAGACTGACGAGAAGGATTCCCAATATGCGTGCGAACGCGTACCCGCTGTCGGGCAGATTGCGGAAATAGCGCAGCGTGAGGGGCAACGCCGCGACACCGACAAGCTGGGTGACCAGGTACCAGGTCAGGAAGGGCAGTACGACTTCACGCATTTGGGGTGTCTCTGTTTTCGCCAGCGGCAGCTTTTGAGCGGCTGTCGAGAGAGCAATTCCCGCCTTCTGACAGACATTCCCGTCGAGCGCCCAAGGCCTGCTCGATTACCTTTTTGTGGAACCGCTCCATAGGCGGTAACTCGTGCTCGGAAAACAGGCGGGCCTCAACGATCTCAATCGGGTCGATCGACAGTTGGCCGCCGCTGATCCGGCCTAAGAGGAAGAACTCCAGCGTGCGCGACGTTGAGCGATGACCGATGATCTCTTCGACAACGATTTCGAGCGCCAGCTCTTCTCGCACTTCGCGCCGCCAGCAGGCAAATATCGTCTCGCCCGGGGACAGCCAGCCGCCGGGCATGCCCCAGATCCCAGCTTGGTGGAAGCGATGACGCAGCAGCAACACCTGCTGGGCGTCGGTCAGAAGTACGCCGCTAACACCGACGATGACTTTGCCGGTCACCGCCCAGGTTATCGCGCCGCGCAGCAGTGGCGGCGCCATCCGCCAAATACGCGCCAGCAGGGGAATGACAGTTGCGGTAATGCCCATAGATGCGACCGCCTTCACTGGCCCGATGGTCCGGTCGGCCACTGGGATGGTACAGCGTAAATCGTTACTTTCTGATTCCTGAAGACTGTCTGCAGAAAGCCGTTTGCATTCAGTTGTTCCAGTCTTGCGGGCGCGGCCGGGTGTTGATGGCGCTCCAGTTGCCCTACATAGATGAGGTCGATATCCAACTCCCTGATGATTTCCTCGATACGACCGAGCTCGTTGGTTTTCCAAAATTCGCTGAGTTTTCCGTGGCGCTGTCCCACGTCTTGTGCGAAGCGTTGCTCTCCTGCGTGCATGCCCAGCAGTCCGCTAAGGCCTGTGAGGCTGGCTACGCGTGTTCCTCCGGCCCTGTAGTAGTCGATCTGCGCCGACTCGGCAACGACTGCATTACCGCGCACGTTTTCCAGAATCCACCGGATAGCCTCCCAATCGTAGCGCAGCTCGATCGCGTTGTCGCCATCCGGCCATAAGTAGGTCCCATTTTCCATGAATGCCATTCCGTCCAAGGTCCCGACCGGAGGCCGCCAACCTGGGAACCGCTGTGCCAGCCGTGAGGGCGTTCCCCAGAGCGGGAAGGCCAGGCTGGCGGCAAGGAGGAACGCGAAGGCAATGCTCCAGGCGCGTCCAACCGGTGTTAGAGGGCCGTTCGTCGGCCAGACGGATTCTTTCCGGGCCGGCAGCTCA
This sequence comes from Caldilineaceae bacterium, assembly GCA_034428395.1. Lineage (GTDB taxonomy): Bacteria > Chloroflexota > Anaerolineae > Caldilineales > Caldilineaceae > Bin5. Next base: position 25,545 of record DAOUHX010000441.1, on the reverse strand, counting down.
CTGCCTGTTGCAGAGTGCGATCGTCCCCTTTGGCGTGCAGTGAGCCGGGCAAAGATCATGGGCAGTGCTAACGCTGCTGCGACACCCCAGAGGACCCACACCTGGCTGTAGAATTTGAAAAGAGTATTCATGCGGTAGGCGTTGCCATTCTGAAGGAAATCCTTCAGATAAACCAACTGCGTTCCAGCCAATACAGCCAGCCCAACCGAAGTCAGCAGGGCAGCGGTGACAGTACCCGTGTCGGAAGGCCGGCCCCGCCGCAAGAGCAGAGGAAGGGAGATACCTAAGGCCGGCAGGCAGATGGCGAGAATGAGCTGGTCGCTGAATACGACGAGCAAGGCTGATGCAAGGAAAAGGATAGGGCTGAGCACCGTTCCGGTGAAGTAGACAAGCGTACACTTTCTCACGAGCAGCCTGTGCAAGGAGAGGAAGCGAACTCTGCGCCTATCGCTTCGCCCAACCAGTAGCCAGGAGAAGAGGACGAAGGCGAAGAAACCCCAGACCTGCGCCCAGTGCCCCAGTTCGTCCGGGGTCCGAACCAGCCCGATGCCGCCGGCGGCCACATTCGTGTAGTTGAGGAAGAACGGCAGGAACATCAATAGGGCGCCAGCCAGCTGGACTGCGCCGAACAAAATGACACGGCCCAGCAATAGCCGGCCGCGTTTGCGATGCAGGGAAACCGCCACAACAAGGATCCCGAGGCCAAAGTAGGTGGGTAGTTCCCACAGGTTGACAGCTGTCAGCACACCCAGAGTAAAGGAGAGGCCGCCAAAGAGGAGGATGAAGTATGGCCAATGCCGCCTCCAGTCCAGTTTGAAACTGTTCAGGAGTGTCAAAGCCAGTGCGACGAAAAAGAGCGAGAAAGGGATGCCGATCATGTGCGGGTGCAGGTCGGCGTAGGTGAAGCTCCAGTAAGGAAACTCGTTTATTGTCTCAGGAATAACACGGCTTGGCGCCCAGAAATCATAGCTCGGCAGATTGGCGTCGGTCGTCAAGGTTTGCCACAGACCGCTGGCGGCATGAAGCGCCTTTTCGAAGGCGGGAATGCCGAGGTCTATTCGACTCTGGCTGGCCCTGCTCAGTGAATGCAGAAGCTGTCCAAAGCCGGCCAGATTGCCGAGAACGGCCACGAAAAGCGGCGCCAACAAGGCGGAAGCGATACCCACGTGCCAGGGGATAGGCCGCGCGTTCGCGGGGTCTGGGTCAGGCGGCGAGCCGTCGGGCATCAACTGCGAACGGGGGTCCGTTTCCCCGGGGGCGTCGGCCTGCGCAGACGCGGGCAATGGGTCGGGTCCTGTGTAGACCTCAACCTCGCTTTCAAATCGAATCTGGTCGGGCAGGCCCTGAGCCTCGTCCCATCTCTCCGTTGACGGCGGCTCCGTATCCCTGACGAACATCTCAGCGCGCCTGCCCTCAGTCTGCCCTGAAAAGACTGGAGGACCCGCCTGCTCAGGAGTCGTCGAGGGATTGCGTTCGGTGTCCGAATCTTGGGGAGGGAAAGAAGGGTCTTCTGGTCGCGAAGGGCTCTCGCCGAGCAGATTCCGCCCGGAAACCGAATAGGCCACGGCGAAGGCGTTGAGCACGGTGAGGGCAAAGAGTGTGGGGATCGCCAGATTGAACGCGACTTCGGCATAGATTCCGGTCAGCTTGACCAAGTAGCCGACCAGATAGATGCCGTAGTAGTAATAGTTGATATAACCGCCGGCAAAGTGGGGGTCGACCGGCGGAAATGTGGGACTGCGCAGAATGCCGTTGAGGAAGGCGAATTCCATGAATTTCTCGCCACCGAACCAGGGTTGCCACAGGTCCGGATTGGCCCTGCGGACGAGGACGAAAAAAACGAAGGCGCCCGCAAACAGCGCCTCGCCAACCAAGAGGATTCCCCACATTCGGCGTACGAAAGAGAGGACGCGGCGCCAGTTTCGAGCCAAAACGGCGGCGTTGACGAGCGCCACAAGCGCGACGGCCAGCCATGCATTTCGCACGGTATTGTGCATGAGGTCCAAGCTGGCGAACAGCCAGAGCAGCCAGCCGCACAGCAGCCAGCCAAGCGTCTTGGCCAGCAGGTAACCGCGATCGCGCAGACTTCGAAAGAGGAGGAAAGAGAGGGGCCATGCGGTCCAACCGAGTAGCGAGACCACAAGCCACCACCAGGATACGGCAAGCCAGGTGTTTTGGCTGGCAACCCGGTTCCACCTGTAGTTGTCGACCACGGGCAGCTGGTCCAGGGGCGTTTCCAGCAACAGCGATGGCCGGCCTTCTTTCTCTTGACGCGCGACTGCCTGTCGTTCTCCTGAGGCGTTCTCCTGGCCCTGGAGCAGCGCGAATACAATGTTTACCAGGCCGCGCTGCTCGTTCTCCGGCGCGCTGCCCAGCCCTAAAGCATTCAGCAGGGGAGCCAGCGGCGGCTCTTCTCCGCGATGCCAGGGGATTGCCCCTTCCCACGAGCCATATAGGAGCGCGTCAATTTCTGCTTCTTTAAGCTCAGTCTGTTTGGCGAAAATCGACACACGCGGATGATCGTAGAGGCTCCAGCTCTCGTCGGCCTCGTGGTCGGGAAAGGTAAATCCCAACAGTTGGGGGGACGCAGTAAAGTCAGCGGCGTGGACGAAGCCCAGACGTTCGCCGAACATCAACTCATAGTAGAGGATCGTCATCGGGTAGCGTTGCGGCAGTTCATCGACGCTCTCGTAGATGCGCTTGGAGCTGTAGATGACGTAGTCGGCTTCCTGTAGCTTCTGCCGCAGAATGAAGTACTTTTCCTCTGTGTCTTCTTCGTAGGGCGACCAGTCGATGTTACGCAACCCGTGGCTTCCCATGTCCATTCCGGGCTCGCCGGGTATCCTCTTGGGCAAGGGGTCGTCCCATGATTCCCACAGGATGACCGAACCGGGCGAAGCGTTGGCGTAGACCCAGCGGCTGGCCGTGATCCAGGTGTGCTCGCGTGCGTAGACGCCGTTGACAAGGGCGAGGGACCAGAACAGGGCGCCTCCGACCGCTACCAGCGCCAGCAGCGCGGCGGGCAGACGGAACGGCAAGTGGAGTCGGCGGCTTTCGCCAAGTTTCCAGAGCCACAAGATCATGCCGGCGGCAAACAGGAGGACGAAGGGCAGGACTGGGCTCATGTAGCGGTTAAACTTGGCCAGGAACGCGCCGGTCAGTCCGAAGTAGGGAATGACCCAGGCCCAGACCACGAGTTCCCCGAGCCTTGGCCGCAGCAGGACCGACTTTGCCAGCGCCCAGAGGCTCCCTGCGAGCGCGATGAGCCCGAGTGGCAGGCCCATGCCCCATACGACCTGCTGCCGAATAAAGTAAAGATACGGCGTTGTGTTGCGATATTGGCGCGTGAACGGGAAATCGGCGATTCCGCGTACCATGCGGCCCTGTTCGACGAGCGTGGCCTGGATGAAGCTGTGCCAGTCGAGAATGGCGTAGGGGCTGGTAACGAAGAAGGCGGCAAAGGCGACTATCAGAGCGACCGCTGCGCCCACGAGCATTCGGCCGGCACCGCTGCGGTCGGAAGATGGCTGCCCGCTCGCGTCGTAGCCTTGGCGTGTATCGGTCCGCCAGCCCGCGGCCAGGGCCGCCACAACTGGCACGGCAAGGACCGGCAAGGCGCTGAACTTGGCGGAGACGGCCAGCCCTGCGCCGATGCCTGCCCAGATCACACCGCGCCAGGAACGATCCTGGACGATCACGATTCCACCGTAAACGGACAGTACGACAAAGGTCGTACTTGACGGGTCCATCGCAAAGAAGTGACTCAGTTGAACAGCCTGAGCAGTGAAGGCGTATAGCGCTGCTGCCAGCAGGCCGGCGGAGGCGCCGTAGATTCTTCGTCCTACGAGGAAGAGGAGAAGGATTGTAAGCGTATCGAGCAGGGCCATCATGAGGCGTCCGGCGACGGCAACGCCGTCGCAAGCATGGTTGGCCCGCTCCATGAGGTTGAGAATCCGGTCGGAGAGCGGCAGAAGCGAGGCCGGCTCTGCCAGGCTGCTCAGCAGCTCGCCGGTCAGGATTCCGAGGTAGAGCGGGAAGTGGCCGTAGGTGAAGGAGCGGCGGCGGTCGTTTTGCCGGTCCCACAGGGGGTTGAGGGGGCTGCGTTGCGGGTCGAGGAACTCGTCGGATGAGGAAGGCCATCCGATGGAAGGCGCGTAGAAGCAGGCCGTGCTGCGTTCGTCGGGATGGGCGCTGAGCCCGCCGTCGAAGTTGACGTTCCAGGTTCTCAAGGTCAACCCGGCCAGCGCCACGACGCCGAGAATCAGATATACGAGGTATGAGCGCATCGTGCTCAATTCTGCCGCGTATCAGGTATTGGGCATATCACCGACCCAGGACGCAAACCGGACAATGTTTTGCGCGATGCATTGCGGTCATGGCTCGATCGGCCAGTCTGGCACGACCCAAACGATCTGATGTTCCGGCGGCGGCGGCCACAGGAGGTAGACGTCGACCCAGCTGCTCCACAGCTTGAGGTTGTCGTCGTCGTAACCGAGGTCGATGCGCCGGATCTTGATATTGCCGCCAGTATCGAGAGCGTCTCCGATGCCGTAGCCGGGCACATACACTTTAGTACGCAAGGGGATGTATCTCGGGTCGACGGCAACAACGCCCTTGCGCATCGGGTCGCCTGTGCGGGTGATTCCGAACCAGGGTACATTGGGAGAGACACCGGCGGTCGATGCGCTGTAACTGGTAGCTCTCATGCGGATAGAGCGCCAGTAGACGATTTCCTGTCCATCATCCGTTATCAGAGATTGGGGAATGATCTTCTGGCCGTAGACGATCACCTGGTCGCGCGGTTCTTGTGCGACCCAGACGTCTTCGAGGACGCGAGCGACTTCCTCGCCGTCAACGAAGCGGGTGCGAAAGCGCCGGCGGGTGATGCCGTATGCACCAGGTTCGACTCTGCGGGTATCGATGAGGAGGTCCCGGTCCCCGATCCAAACGGTTTCGAAAGGCGCGATCTCCTCTTCGAGGTCGATCTCCTCAACAATACGCACAATTGAGATCTGCATTTCCGGATAGATAAGCGCGTCCAGTGAAGGCGAGACCTCGTCAAGACCGGCCAGGCCAATGCCGATTTCAGCGAGCGCTTCGCCTACGGTACGGCTCAGAGTGCGGGTCTTGTAGAGGCGACCGTCTGCGAACAGACTGACAGGCGTGCTGCGCTGGATCAGCACCCTCATGCCGGTGCTTACGGGCGTACCCAGACTTGGCTGGACTTTATCACCCAAGTAGATGGTAATTTCGGCGTCCAGCAGGGCTTCGCCGACCGTCTCGGACATTGTATGGATCGTATAGGGAATCGAGCCTTCATCGATCACGAGCAGTGCCGACCGATCGATTTCGATGCGCAGCGGGTCGTTGCCTATCTGCCCCCAGAGGCTGCCGATGCCAAATAGGGATGGTTTCAAATTGGGCGGGGCCCTGGGGATCTCCTGGTCCCAGCTCGCAAGCTCGCCATTGATGGTTACGCGATCATGGGAGTTGAAGGCGATACCGGCATCCCGCAGGAGCTCGACTGGCGTTGAAGCCCAACTCGAGATCAAGGACTCGCGGCCGTCGGCATAGATGTGAAAGGGGCGCGGGCGGTCGACGCTGATTCGCATCCCGTTCACAATTTCCGTGTCGAGGCTGTGAGAGATCCGCACTTCCTCAATTTGCCCGGTCAAGCCCTCTCCGTCGCCGCTGCCAAGCTGGAAACGGCCGACGGTCGCGACGGTCCCGATTTCGGTCTGCGCGCGAAGTGGCTCGCCCAATTGGTCCAACGACAGGCCGAGGTCTGTTAAGAGTGTGCCGACAGCCCGACGATGAGTATTGATTGTAAGCGAGTGGCCGTCAACCACGATCTCTACCGGAGTTGCGGTGAAGTTCCACAGTGCCCAAAGGCCAACGATTGCGGCCACCAGCAGCGACAACCGCACCATCAGCCGAATCTGCCGTCCCGGCGATCGCCTGACTTGGGAATGGGCGACAGTCACATCAGGCCTTACCCGTCGAGTGACAGTAGCCATAGCTCTATTTTATCCAATGAAATATAAGAGTGAAAAAATCCGAGTCCTGCCTATGTATTCCTAAGACTGTAGGAGCGTCGGAAATGTTCCCGAACTGGAGGAATTCGTTTGGGTGAAGGCGGCAGAGAGGCGGAGTGAAGGCAGTGTTAACCGGCCGAGCAACGCGGAGGCGGCCTTTCCCGAGATTCCTGATCTTTCCGCTGGGCGGAACGGCCCCAAGCGGAACGACCAAGGGCCTGTCGAATGATCACTCCGAACTATCGCACTGCCGTGGTCGAACTGCGCAAGGGCATGCGAGCGACAGGGAATCGGTATTCAGGAGGGCGACCGCTGACCGGCTCCCAAGAGAGTAGCGTGGCAAAAAAAGATGGGCAATGCTACTCGAGCCAGTTCATCTCGCTTCGGAGCGGCCAGCGGTAGCGTTCTTTCGGCCCGGTGTGACGGGCCCAGGCCCGGAGAACCGGTTCGTCCGCCCGCTTTTGCTCCATCTTTCGCCGGACCCATTCCGGGTCCCAGTCGCCCAGAGTTTCGGCATGCAGGTCCTGCATAATAGCCTGGCATACGGGGTCGCCGGAGCGGTCGACCTGTTCGTCCGGGTCTTCTTTCAGATAGAACAGCTGCGGCGGCTGCCGGTGATAGTAGATGTATTTCCAGTCTTCGCGCCGGACCATCCGCTGAAAAGCGCCTTCGGGCGGGCCGAACTTGTCGGTACAGTATTCGGAATAGGCGACGTCCTCCCAATTGTGGCGTTGAGGACTGCCGTCGACTTGGGAGAGAAAGCTGCGGCCGGCCGCATTGGGCAACTTAGGAGCGTCGAGGGCGTCAAGCATTGTTGCGGCCACGTCGACGGCGCTCACGACACGCTGGCAGCGCTGCCCTTGGGGGATGCGGCCGGGCCAGCACATGATGAGGGGGACTCGGACCGACTCTTCGTAGAAGACGTGTTTCCAGAAGAGGCCGTGCTCACCCTGCATATCGCCGTGATCGGAGGTGTAGATGATCAACGTGTTGTGATCGAGCTGGTTGGCCCTGAGCGCGTCCAGAATCTGTCCGACCAGCGCGTCGGTCCGGTAGACAAGACCGGCATAGGCAGCCCGCGCCTGCAGGGTCTCGGCTTCGTCGAGTTTTTCTATTCCGGTATAACTACGCCACCAGCGCAGGAATGGATGCTCCCTGCCAGCAGGGGGAGCCGACTTGCTGGGGGGCGCGATAGCGCCGGCATAGCGCGCAAAGTCTTCGGGGCGAGCAACATAAGGAGGATGGGGCAGCATTAGCCCGACAGAAATGCTGAATGGTTCGTCAAGCAGCCCGGCCCGTTTCTGCACGCCGAGCTGGTTGAGGCGCGCGATGGTAACTGCTGTGACTTCCTCGTCATGCACCTGGTAGCCGCTCTGGCCTGCGCCTGAGCGTGTCAGGCTCATTCTCTCCGGGCCGGCAGTGCCCTCAAGGACGCCTCGGTCGGGGCCGGGGTTGCCAGGGTAGTTTGCGCTGTGGTCGCCGACGAACCGCGCGGTGTAGCCGTGCAGCTGGTCGGGTCCAAGCGCATGCATGCGACCGACAAGCTCCGGCCTATAGCCGGCTGCGCCCATGGCGTGTGCAATGGTGGGAATTGCCGAGTCCAGCGCGTGCTCGTTGGTCCAGACTTCATTCTGGAAAGGATGACGGCCGCTGAGCATCGACATGCGCGAGGGGACGCAAATCGGCGAGCAGCAGTAAGCGTTTTCGAAGACCACGCCGCGGGTCGACAAGAGGTCGAGATTGGGCGTCTCCACGAGGTCGTGTCCGTAGCAGCCGGTTACATGCGGGCTGTGCTGGTCGGAATGTATATAGAGAAGATTGGGTCGGGACAGTTCGCTCATTGCGCACTCCGTACAGGCTTAACTGAAAGGTCGTCGCGGCGGGTTGAACAGGGGGTCGGCGACGCGTGCCGGTTGCAGGCAGCCTCTGTTCATGCTAAACGCAGAGGCCATGATCGGGAAATCGTCCCGGTTGGGAGGCGGGCGCTCGCGTCCGGAAGAGCGCGGCGTTTGCAGTCAGGCTGAAAGCCAGAATGGTTTGGCCGCAGTGTCCGGATGCAGGATAATAGAGTCCCGATTGATTGGCAGGAATGGCGGCAGATCTATGAGGCCGAAAAGGACCTCGCAACCGAAAATACATTCGTTGCGAGCAGGCGGAGACGCGCTCCACAGTGAATCGCGTGCGGAGACGGATCTGCACATTTGCGCGGGGAAGGTCTCCCGGTCGGGATGCCTGAACATGACGCTGAAGCAGAGCGAGTGACTGGAATTCGAAGTCCAGGCGTGGATCTGCCTGGAGAAGAGTCGGAAATCGGGTGTGCCGGCTGCGGTTACGCGAACCGGGCGGACACCAACTTCTGTGCTCTTTGCGGGCAGCCAATGGCGGCCAGGCAAAGGTGTGCCAGTTGCGAGGCAGAGATCCTGCCAGGTCAGCTCGCTTGCTGGGCGTGCGGCGCGCTGACGCCTGTCGCACCCGAGGGCATAACGGTGGACCGTGCCGAAGAAAGCGGTCGGACTTCAACCGTGGAGGAGGAGGGTGGGGGCGGCGCGAGTTGGAGGGAACGGCCGCGGGGTGTCTCTGCCAACAGGGTGCGAACACTTATTTTCTGGAGCGGCAGCCCGGTCCTTTTCGCCGTAATCCTGGTTGCCGCGGTTGCGAAAGAAAGCCTTGGCATAGCGAGCGTGTTCTCCGCCAGGGAAGGGGAGTCATCCAGCGTTGCCGCCGTTGAAGGGCAGGCTGAAGGTCAGGCCAGCGCTGATGACGGGTCGAACTTCGGCCTGCCGACCGGCAGCACCACTCTGTCCGACGGCGAAGAACGGACGATGGCTTTTCAGCTCATCAATGACAGCTTGAGCCGTCCTCGCGGGGTCGCTACAGCGAATGGCAGGATATATATCGCGGACCCGGATCAGGTCTCCCTGATCGTGCTGGACTCGGAGGGGGTGGAGTTGGGCCGGCTCAAACGAGCGGACCGCGACTTTGTCGAACCGGTAGACGTCGCCGCCGACGCGGCCGGGAACGTATATGTCTTGGACGCGGGCGGGGGCGGACGGATAAGCATCCACGACGCGGACGGTGCTTTCGTATACGCTGTCCCGATTGAGGGGAACCGCCTCGACCGCAGCCGGGGGATTGATGTGGACTACCAGGGGCGAATCTGGGTCGCATTGACGCCGGCGCTGGTCGTGGCCGCGTTCAACGCAGGCGGACAGGAACTGATCCGGTTCGAGACTGACCTGGAGGGCAGAGACCTTCAGCCGGTTGACGTCGTTTACCATGCTGACGACGCGGTCTACGTTTCTACTGTGGGTCTCACGGCTGTGATTCGTTTTTCGCTCACTGGCGAGCCGGTCAGCCTTTGGCCGCTGGTCGACGCGAACAGCGTGGAGGGTCCGCATCTGGCCGCGGACGAGGACGGGGTCATTTACGTCACGCAGCCCGAGCGGGGAGGGCTCCTCCGCATCGCCGGCGACGGAGTCGACTCATTGGAGGCCTGGGTGCTTCCCGCCGGGCAAACGCTTCGCAAGCTGGTCGGCATCGCGGCCGGGCCGGAAGGTGCGATCGTGGTGACTGATAGCGAGAACGGCAGTGTCTACTGGATCCCGACGGGGAAGAACGAACCGTCTGATGGTTAGAAGCAGCCAGGGGAAGAGGCAGGAAGGCGAGCCACCGGGGAGGGAAAGTGACTGACAGCACAGGAAACGGCGAAGGCCGAGGGCGGGCGTTCTTCAGTGAACCAGACACTGCTGGATTGATGCACCGCGCGTTTACCCGCTCGCTGGGCTTTGACAGGGCCGATATGGACCGCCCTCTGATCGGTGTTCTCAACACGTACAGCGAGATGAACAACTGCCACGCCCATTTCCCCGAGCTGGTCGAAGCGGTCAAGCGGGGCGTCTGGCAAGCGGGGGGATTTCCGCTTGAGTTTCCCACGATCAGCCTGGGGGAGATTTACCTGACGCCGACTTCGATGCTGTGGCGCAATCTGGCGGCGATGGACACCGAGGAGATGATACGGGGCAATCCGATGGACGGCGTCGTGGCGCTGTGCGGCTGCGATAAGACAACGCCGGCTGCGCTGATGGGGATCGCGAGCGCCGACGTGCCGGCGATTCTCGTATCAGGGGGGCCGATGCTCAATGGCCACTGGCGCGGCCAGACGCTGGGCGCGTGCACTGACTGCCGCCGGTTGACGACGGAATACCGCGCCGGCAACCTCAGCGACGGGGAATACCTGGAGGTCGAGGAGAATCTCGTGCGCAGCCGGGGCCACTGCATGGTGATGGGTACGGCATCAACGATGAACTCCCTGACGGAGGCGCTGGGCATCTCTCTGCCGGGCAACGGGGCGATACCGGCGGCGGACTCGCGGCGCATCTTGCTGGCTGAAAGCGCCGGACGCCGCATCGTCGAACTGGCCGCCGCAGGCGTGCGTCCATCACATATTCTGACCCGACATGCGGTCGAAAATGCGGTAACGCTGCTGTGCGCTTTGGGCGGCAGCACGAACGCAGTCGTCCATCTTCCCGCGCTGGCCGGAAGGCTCGGAATTGATCTGCCGCTTGACCTCTTTGACGAGATCAGCCGTCGAACGCCGCTGCTGGCGAATGTGCGGCCCAGCGGCGCGTATCAGATGGAGGACCTCTTCTATGCCGGCGGCATCTCGGCGATTTTGCGGGAGCTGCTTCCCCTGCTCCACGGCGACGCGGCGACGGTCACCGGCAAAACGCTGGCGGAGAATGTATCTGCGAGCGAGATCGTAGACGCGGACGTCATTCGTTCGCATGACAGCCCGCTGAGAGCGGAGGGCGGATTGGCCATTTTGCGCGGCAACCTGGCGCCGTCGGGCGCGGTGATCAAGCATGCGGCGGCGTCGTCCGAACTCATGCGGCACAGGGGGCGTGCACTGGTCTTCAGCGGCATCGCCGACCTCCAGGGCAGGATCGACGACCCTTCGCTCGACGTGGAGCCGGGAGACGTTATGGTGTTGCAGAATGCGGGTCCGGTGGGCGGGCCAGGAATGCCTGAAGTCGGCAATCTGCCGATTCCCAGAAAGCTGCTGCGCCAAGGTGTACGGGATATGGTGCGCATCTCCGACGCGCGGATGAGCGGCACGGCATTCGGCACGATTATACTTCACGTGGCGCCCGAGGCGGCGGTGGGCGGGCCGCTTGCCCTAGTGCGGAGCGGCGACGAGATCGAGCTGGATGTGCCGGGGAGAAGGCTGAATCTCATTGTCAGCGAAGAGGAACTCAGCCGGCGCCGCGCGGCGTGGCGTCAGCCCGAGCTTGAATACAGCCGGGGTTACGGCAGGCTGTTCCTGGAGCACGTGCTTCAGGCGCCCCAGGGCCTGGACTTCGATTTCCTACTGGGTCGCGATCCCGTCGAGACTATGGCCCAACCAAAATACTGACAAGCCGCGACGCTACTGACCGTGAAGTGTTTTGAGTTATGGCAAGGTAGCAGATTGTGCGCGGGAAAGATCAAGAAGGGGTAGAGACGATGGCGGAGTTTCCACCAGTAGAAGAGCAGATGGCAGTGTTGATGCGAGGCGTCGAGTTCGGTGATGAGCAGACCCGCGTCAATATGGAGAAGGAGTTGGGAGAAAGAGTTGCAGAGAGCCGCAAAGAAGGGCGGCCCCTGCGCGTCTACTGCGGGTTTGACCCGACGTCCAGCGACCTCCATCTTGGTCATACTGTTCCGCTTCGCAAATTGCGACAGTTCCAGGAGCTTGGCCACACGGTCGTCTTTCTGATTGGGACTTTCACCGGCACGATTGGCGACCCAAGCGACAAGGAGAGTGCACGCACGCAGCAGAGCCTTGAGGAGGCGATGGAGAAGGCGCGCGGCTTTACCGAGCAAGCAATACGCGTGTTGGACGAGGAGAAGACGATCGTCGACTACAATCACAGGTGGTTGGGCGAGCTGGACTTTGGCGACGTAATCCGGTTGGCCAGCAGTTTCACTGTCCAGCAGTTTCTGGCCAGAGACAACTTCAGCAAGCGGCATGCCCGAGGTGAGCCGATCTGGCTACACGAGTTCTTTTACGCGCTGATGCAGGGGTATGACGCCATCATGCTTGACACTGATGTTCAGATCGGAGGCACGGACCAGCTTTTCAATCTGATGGCTGGACGGACGCTGATGAACGCTCGCGGAATGCGCCCGCAGGTTGTGCTGACGTTTCCAATCCTGGTTGGTACCGACGGACAGCGCCGCATGAGCAAGTCGACCGGCAATCACATTGGCATTGACGAGCCGCCGGGGGTGATCTTCACCAAGGTCGTAAGTCTGCCCGATCACACGTTTGCAAACTTTGCCGAGCTGGTTACCCGTTGGAGCCAGGCAGAGATCGATCAGATGGTTGCGCAGATGGAGGCTGGCGAGATGGAGCCTCAGGCAGCAAAAGGGGCTCTGGCGAAGGAGATCGTAAGCATCTTCCACGGAGAGGAGGCGGGGGAGCAGGCGGCGGTGGACGCGGCCAGGATGCACCAGGGTGCGGCGCCCAGCGATGCGCCTCAATTCATGCTTTCGCACAAGATGAACTTACTGGAATTGATGAGCGCTTCCGGGTTGGTGCGAAGCAAAGGCGAGGCGCGCCGACTCATTCAACAGGGCGGCGTGCGTCTAAACGGCGAGGCTGTCGCGGACGGTGTAACGACGTCGCTGGCGCCGAATGGAGACGAAAACGTAGTCCAGATTGGCAGGAAGAGGTTTTTGCGCGTTGTTTCCGTTTCGTAACGCGGCAGCGTAGCAGTGGGACGGCCGGCCATAATCCGGCGCGAAAAGGAAAGGAACCGGATGCCACGCTTCCCCCGATAGTGGCTTCCAACCACAACGTGACAACTCGGTCCCTATGAATTAAAGGATAACATACTTCTCCTGATTTGTAAAGGGGCAAATTCCCACAATTTCCCGAAAATGTGACGTATTGTCACCAAAATTGGCCGATTTGTATTAGATTGCCTGGTTCCGGCGAGGGTCGCCACTTGATATAGGAGTTAGTTGACACTCTTTTGGACCAGCGCTACGCGGGAGGAGGGATCGTCGTGTGGCGCTCGACCACATTATCCTGAAACATCGAAAAGTGTAAGGAGTCAGTGATGGGGTCATTTGACGGAAAACGGGGCCTGATTTTCGGCGTTGCCAACAAGAACTCGATTGCCTGGGGGATAGCGCAGGCGCTGGCTGAGGAAGGCGCTACGCTCGGTTTCAGCTATGCGGGGGAGGCGCTGCAAAAGCGGGTAACCCCGCTGGCGGAGAGCGTGGGCAGCAGCTTTGTCGAGGAGTGCGATGTGACCGATGACGGCGCGATTGACGAGCTTTTCGTGAAGGTTGAGGAGCGGATGAGCAAAATCGATTTTCTTGTCCACTCGATTGCGTTCGCCCCGCGCGAGGACCTCGGGGGCCGATTCGTTGAAACAAGCCGCGATGGTTTTCGGATTGCGCTCGACATCAGCTGTTACAGCCTGGTCGCGCTGGCCAGGCGCGCTCTGCCGCTGATGTCCGGCGGCGGCAGCATCATGGCGATGACCTATTACGGGGCAGAGAAGGTGACGCCGAACTATAACGTGATGGGCGTCGCTAAGGCCGCCCTGGAAGCTACGATTCGCTACCTGGCCTGGGACCTGGGCAAGGAGCAGGTTCGGGTCAACGCGATCAGCGCGGGGCCGATCAAGACGCTGGCTTCGGCCGGGGTTAGCGGTTTTCGCAAGAGCCTCGGCTATGTCGGGACGGTTGCGCCGATGGGGAACGTGACGCAGGGGGACGTAGGGAACGCCGCCCGCTTTCTCCTGGGGGACTGGGCGGACAAGATTACAGGCGAAGTGGTATATGTTGACGGCGGCTACAACATCATGGGCGCGCCGGACCTTGACGCCGCGGAAGCTTGAGTCGCCGGAGGGAGCTTCGGCAGAATGCAAACGGGTCAGCCCACTTGAGTGGGCTGACCCGTTTTTTCATGTCTTGATGAGGGAGCGACGGGGCTTGAGCGCGCAACCTCCGTCAATTCGCGAGGGAATGCATTCTACTCGTCCCCGCTCCCGGTCTCCTTCTGGTTTGGCAAATTGATCTCTGCCGTGGCGGGAGCGACGGGATTTGAACCCGCGACCTCCGGCTTGACAGGCCGACATGCTAACCGCTACACCACGCCCCCAGCAGGAAATCGAGACATGTGAGGGCAAGGATACCACTGCTGCCCGCGCTTGTCAAATGAAAGGGAAACTTGGGTGCAGTCCAAAATTGGGGTGCAACCTCCCATACATCCGGCGGAAACCGGGCCATACCCGCCCCCTGCAGTCCCTGGCTACTATCCACTAGCCACTATCCACTGCCGTTCGAGTTTCGACAGTTCCTGACCCAGGGCAAATGCATCTAGATTGGGCCGAACCGTTGTGAATGATTGAAGTGGGCCCCAAAAGCTGGACCTCAAGCTAAGGCGTATAATGGAGCAATTCACCGAGCCTGTGGAGGGGCAGAACGGTAGACAGTGTGAGCTGCCAATGCGCTGCCGCTTCACCCTTTGCGCGCGAAGTTCATGGTGTCAAACGTAGTTACCATTAGAGCAATCCCCTATTCCTCGTAGTAGCCGCTTGCCTGCAACTTGAACATCCGGCTGTACAGTCCGCCCGTTTGCATGAGCTCTTCATGCGCCCCGATCTCGGCTATTTCTCCTTCATCCAGGACGGCTATCCTGTCCGCCGTTCGCGCAAGGGCCAGACGATGGCTGATGAAGATTGCCGTCTTGTCCCGCGCCATCTCGCGGAACAGCCTGTAGAATTCGTACTCTATGTCCGGATCAAAGGCAGCCGTCGGCTCATCCAGGATCAGGAGGCTGGCCTGGGGGCGTCTGAACAGGGCCCTGGCGAGGGCGATGCGCTGCCACTGGCCTCTGGATAGCTCAGTCCCGTTTTCGAGCTGTTTGGTTAGAGGCGTTTCGAGAGTGTCGGGCAGGGATTCGAGGAGCGACGTCAGGCCGGAACTCTGCGCCGCGCTGGCGATGGCCGCGTCGTCATGCAGCCTTTCCAGGCGGCCAAAGCCGATGTTTTCCCGGGCCGTTGTTGGAAACTGCGCAAAATCCTGCATTACGACCGCGATATTGCGGCGCAAGGTCTCCAGATCAATAGAACGAATGTCGGTCCCACTCCAGACAATCGAGCCCTCCTGGGGGTCGTAAAGTCGGCAGAGCAGCTTCACGAGCGTGGACTTCCCCGCGCCGTTCTTCCCTACAATCGCCACCGTCTCGCCCGGGTGAATCGCCAGGCTGATCTCTTTGAGCACAGCCCTTCCGCTCTCCGGATAGGAAAAGGAGAGCCTTCTTATTTCGATGGCCGCGTCCTTTCCGACATCTGTCTCGGCGCGCGCGCTTTCCCGCAGCGAAGCTGGCAGTCCCAGGAACCGGAGGATTGGCGCCGTTCCCAGTGCAACATCGTGGGCATTGGCGGTGTTGGCAATTATTACATATAGAGACCTGCGGACCTGGAAGACGATTCCCGCGTAGAGGGCCAGGTCCCCGAGTGTGTAGATGCCGTTGCTGGCGGCCCAGACGATATAGATGAACGGCGCACCCACGCCCAACCCTCCGACCAGAGACCAGAGCAGGATTACGCGTGTACCCTTTTTGCGAATCCGAAAGGTCTCATCAAAGACCTCCCAGAACAACCCACGCCAGCGGTTGAGGAAGAAGGAATGCAGCTGAAACAGGCGAAGCTCCTTGGCGTATTCCGTCTGCGTCAGAACGTCTTCGTAAATCCTCATCCTCCTGACCTTGCCAGTCTGCCCCTTCTCAACGCTCCAGCCCTCCTCTTCAATGCGGTGCTGTACAACGATGGAAGGGGCGGCGAAGAGGAGAATGACCAGCGGAACCCACCAGGCAATGGCGAAGGAGAGGAGAAATATGGGAATGAAGCCAAATGTTCCCGTGATGAAGTTGCCAACAATGTTGGAGAGATGGCCCAGCCTGGAAATCCCGCTTGTTGCCAGCTGTACCTGATTGAGAAGCTCCGGGCTTTCAAACAGGGAAATATCTTTGAATCCGGCGATTTTCTCAAAGAGCCTCGACTTGGTCTTTCCAACCACACTGTCGCGAAAGGTGTCGACCTCAAAGCCGGTGACTGTCTCGACCGAATCGAGCAGAAGATTGACGAGGACAAAGCCGGCGATACTGATCCAAATGAGCGGGCGCTCGCCCAGCCAGGCGATAAAGCTGCTTCCCGGCAGTCTCGAGCCCGCGGCGATCTCGTCAATGATAACCTTTTGCAGGTAGAGCACGACCGCTGGGCCGGTACCGGATAGCAGGTTCAGCAAAATGATTCGAAACAGATTTCGCGGAGCGGCTCTCGCAGCAAGAAGAACACATTGGTAAGCCTCTCTCAGTGCATAGCCGGACACCTGATCCTCCCTGAGGGATTGTTCCGCCGCCTCCAATCAATTTCCTGGTTTGTAGGCACACCGGCGGGGCGGTGGCCGAGGCGCGGCTCACTTCGTCTCCCCGTCCGCGTGCAGACCGCGACTTCGGAATCCGGCCGCGATCGCGTCCCGCACCACATCGGCCGCGGAAAGCTCCGGCCACTCGCCGGGATACCCAGCCTGGACCCCCCATTCAGTCAGTTCGGCCAGGTCCAGATCCTCAATCTGGACGGACCGGCTATCCGGCAGCGGGTTGCGCAGCGTGTTCAGGTCGTGGCTAAAGGGAAAATCGATTCCCTCGAGCACCAGGGCCGCCTTCAGCGCCCTTTCCGCGGCCTGCTGCGTGTGCTAGTAGACGTGACGCGGGGCAGACGAGCGATCCGCCAGCAGCCGTCGGGCTGCATCGAGGTCCTCGGCTGCGAAGCGCAGCCAGCGCTGGACCTCCGGTGCAACGAGTTCAACTAGGACGCGCCGGACTCCCGGGAGCCATAAGAGAGTTACCCCTCCGCAACTCAGCCTTCTGAGAAAATCAATTGTAGACTGGAGGTTGTCTTCACAGACGACATGGTAACAATAAGATACGAAATAGCACGCAGCGAGAGGCAACCGATGTAAACACTGTATGACACGCGATCGGAGTTGGATTAGGTTCGTCGAGAAAACTGTCTCTTTGTCGAACGACGCTGGCGTCAGGTAGACGCTGCGCGCCTCGACGGCGCTCTTCGATCGGCCAGCGGTTAGCCGATCCGATCTGTCATGCCAGTCCGCCGCGTCATCCCAAACCACTTCGGCTGCCTCGGGGCGGCGCAGGCGCGCGTTCGAGTACACACGGCTCCGCGCGATCTGGTCCAGCCCGAGGTGCCGGCGACTACAGACGGGCCCACAGCCATTGCGCGGCCGGACCCAGCTCTGCTCGAATGCGACGTGAGGGAAGCAAACACCACTCATCACGCACGATCTTGTGGCATGTCGCAAAAGGGCAGCCCAAGGTCGCCCAGGTCATTGAACCTTACATTACGCCAAGCTGTGGGCGCGCATCCGCGTACATGATTGGCTGCAAGGTATATGTGTGAAAGGTTAGCGAGGTTGCCCAGCTCTGGCGGTATCTCCCCGCTCAAACGATTCGAGTTGAGGGACAGGCCCGTCAGGTTGGTTAGCTGGCCCAGTTCTGACGGAATCTCCCCGCGCAACCGGTTCGAGTAGAGGGACAGGCCCGTCAGGTTGGTTAGCTGGCCCAGTTCCGATGGGATCTCCCCGCGCAACTGGTTCGAGCCGAGGTACAGTAATTCCAGGTCGGTGATGTTGCCCAGTTCTGGCGGTATCTCCCCGCTCAACCGGTTAGCTACGAGGTGCAGTTCTGTTAGTTTGGTGATGTTGCCCAGTTCCGGCGGTATCTCTCCACTCAAACGGTTGCCCCAAAGATGCAGCTGTGTCAGGCAGGTGATGTTCCCCAGTTCCGGCGGTATCTCCCCGCTCAACACGTTCATCTGGAGGTGCAGCTGCCTCAGGTTGGCTAGCTGACCCAGTTCCGGCGGTATTTCTCCACTCAACCCGCTCATCTGGAGGTACAGCTGCCTCAGGTTGGCGAGCTGGCCCAGTTCCGGCGGTATTTCCCCACCTAACGTATTCCCCTGGAGGTGAAATTGCGTCAGGTTGGTGAGGTTGCCCAGTTCCGGCGGTATTCCCCCATGCGACGCATTCTCTCGGAAGCGCAGTTGCGTCAGGTTGGTGAGGTTGCCCAGCCAGACCGGTATCCCCCCATGCGACGCATTCTCTCGGAGGCGTATTTGCGTCCAGTTGGTGAGGTTGCCCAGTTCTGTTAAGATCGTCCCACTCAACTGGTTGTCTGCCAAGGACAGATGTTTCAGGTTGGCGAGCTGACCCAGTTCCGGCGGGATCGACCCACCTAACTGGTTGCCACGAAGGTGCAACGATATCAGGTTGGTAAGCTGGCCCAGCTCAGACGGAATCGTCCCACTCAGCTGGCTGAATCCGAGGTCCAGCACTTTCAGTTTGCTTAGGCTGCCCAGTTCCGCCGGGATCGCTCCGCTCAACCGGTTGGCTGAGAGGTATAAGCCAGTAAGGTTGGTGAGATCGCCCAATTCCCCAGGGATCGTCCCGCTCAACCGGTTGTCACGGAGGGAGAGCACTCTCAGATTGGTGAGGTTGCCCAGTTCCGCCGGGATCGCCCCACTCAAGCGGTTGCCTGCGAGGGACAGGGCAATGACCCGTCCCGTGCTGTCGATTGTAACGCCGTGCCATTCCCCCAGCGGTCTGTCGCTCAGCCAGTTGGTGCTGTCTGTCCAGGAGGCGCCGTTCGCCGCTTCGTAGAGCGCAACCATCGCGGCCCTTTCTTCGGCCGCTGAAGGTGGCGTATTGCAATTGGGCAGGCCCAGGCGGGCCAGGTCATTGTGCGCGACATTGTGCAAGACTTGGGGCAGGCATCCGCTCAGCTGGTTGTCGCGGAGGAACAGGCCTCTCAGGTCACTGAGGTTGCCTATCTCTGGCGGAATCGCTCCGCTTAACTGGTTCCCGCGGAGATCCAGGGAGATAATCCGCCCTGCTTTGTCTGTGGTGATGCCGTGCCACTCGCCAAGCGGACTGTCGCTCAGCCAGTTGGCGCGGTTGGTCCAGTTGGCGCCTTTTGTGGCCAGGTAGAGTACAATCAACGCGGCCCTCTTCTCGGATGCTGAAATTAGCGTGTCACAAAAGGGTAGAGCCAAGTCGCCCAGTCCATCATTTGCTGCATTGCGCAGCACTGCGGGCAGGCATCCGCTCAATTGGTTGTCCGCGAGATTCAACTCTTCCAGATTGGTGAGGTTGCCCAGCTCAGCCGGAATGGTCCCGTTCAACCGGTTGTCTGTGAGGGACAGCCCCTCCAGTTTGGTGAGGTTGCCCAGCTCTGAAGGGATCTCCCCGCGCAACCGGTTCGAGTCAAGGGACATCTGTCTCAGGTTGGTGTGTTTACCCAGTTCTGACGGGATCCTCCCGCTCAACTGGTTGGCTGAAAGGTGCAGCAAGCTCAGGTTGGCGAGGTTGCTCAATTCTGACGGAATCATGCCTCTTAACTGGTTGTCGCTGAGGTACAGACCAGTCAGGTTGGCGAGGTTGCCCAGCTCTGGCGGGATCTTCCCGCTCAACCTGTTGCCTGATAGGTCCAGCGAAGTGACCCGCCCTGCGCTGTCGGTGGTAACGCCGTGCCACTCGCCGAGCGGTCTGTCGCTCAGCCAGTTGGCGCTCTTCACCCACTTCGCGCCGTCAGTAGCGTGGTAGAGCGCTACCAGCGCGTCCCTGTCCGATGCGGGTGTCAACTCCCGCGTACGTGTACGCCCCATGTCGGACACGGCCGCGGCCGTGTCGCCAACCATCAGAATGACGGCAAAGAGCAGAGCTGTCAGGGCTGCAAACTTGGGGAGGCTAAGGGAAAGCAGTGCGTCCGATGCACGGCGTCTGGAAGAATGGGACATCCTTTTCTCTCTCCTTGAATCGAGAGAAGAAACGCGATTCGCCGTTTAGAGATCTTCAGCTGTTTCCTCATGAGCGCTATGGTCAGCGCACGGACATTGCGGGTCAACATTATACATTTGGGGCACTTGGAGCCGCAACAGTGAATGCGCCGGGCAAGTCAACATGTGCGAAACTGCGCACGACGAGACGCGACCAGTTTCATGCCCTGACGGTCCGCGTTCGGAGAAAGAGCAGAGGCGGCAAGTGAGCCGTATTTTCATCAGAGAGATGTCTTCCTGGCCTGCCAGGTGCAGGCATTCAGACCGCCGATAAGGGTGGCGCCAAAACTGGTCGTTCTCCCGAGAAAGGAGCGTTCAATCAGTAAGACTTTCCTGCGTAAGTCAGCGATTATCTCAATGACGAGGCGTTTGCGCGTTAGCAGATTGTCATCGAGAGCGACGAGCCGATACTTGCGAACTGGAGTGATCGGTTGCAGTCCCTGGGGGTAGAGGCGCTCAAGCCGAGCATGGGAAAGATAGTCGCGGTCGCAGACCAGCGTTCCCCGCACACAAGTCGCCTTCTGCAGTGCCGTACTGCGGTCATCTGCACTGCCCGGTGCGAATTGAGTTGGGAGCAATGCGCCCTGGTCACCGGCCATCAGATGGGAGTTGGCAGCCATAGGACCATTCCATGTTGCCCTTGAGAGCGGGGAATCTCCAAGGAACCGCCAAAGTGATCATACGCCTTGAATTTGAGCAGTGATTCTTCCGTGATCCCCGGAATCTCTCCCGAAAGTGTTATCGTGTTCTCCTCTGCGGACACCTCGATGCTGCCTTCTGCCTGGACCCTTTTCCCCTCCCGGTCCAGTCCCCAGACGCTGGCCTCAACAAAGCCCGGTTGCGTTATCCGTGCCACCGTATTGCTGTCTCTGGCGAGAGGAGGCACGAAATAGCTGGCGGACAGCATATAGTCAAACCCGCCGGCGCCTGTTTCCGGGTCATTGTCTACATCGATCGACACTTCCCAACTGTACTCCAGTGCATGTTCCGGCACACCCGTTCTGTCGAAAGTCAACATCTCGGGAACATCCCTCAAATGAAATACCACCGTCAGGGTCTCCCCGTCCACCGTTGTCGTGACATCACGAATATCGATGTGCCCAACCAGTTCGTGTGACCCATCTTCGGAGCCAGACTGTCCCGGCGATACTGCAGACCCGTCTGTTGAACGCTGAAACGGAGCCGGCCGGCCCAAACCAAACGGGGTAAGACAGCCAACCTCCTCCGAACCGCCCAGATAGTCATACACTCCGAATGCAAGTTGTGACTCCGCCGTGATTCCGGGGATCTCTCCCACAAGCGTTACCGTGTCCTCTTCCTCCGACACCTCGATGCGCGCCCACCCCAGAAAATCGATCTCGCGAGTTACACTTCCACCTGAATTCAGAACCCATGTGTTGGTCTGAAGATCGTCCGCCGCAATTGCCGCCCGCCGGTCGCGGACGCTGGAGCCGCCGTGGGAAACGTACATCGAGGACAGGATGTTTTCGAACCCCTGAAGACCTGTGTCCTGGTCGCCGTCCACGTCGATCGATACCTCCCAACTGTACTCCATTGCACTGTCCGGCACCCCCGTCCTATCGAACATCAGCGTCTCCGGAACGTCCCTGAAATGAAACACGACCGTCAGGGTCTCCCCGGACAGGGACGTACTGATCTCCGTCACATCCATATGCCCGGCCAGGGCGCCTGAAACATCATCCAGGACGCTTTCCCCCGGTGTAACCCCTTCATCGATAGCACACTGGCTGGGGGATGTGAGGATGCTTGGCGGCTCCTGGCATCCAACCGCATCGGACTCGCCAAGATACTCGTGCGTCTGGAAAGAGAGGCGCGAGTCCGGCGTGATTCCAGGAATCCGGCCGCGGAGAATTATCGTGTCCGTCTCTGCCGATACCTCAAGGCTGGCGTCCTGTAGAACGCTGGTACGCCCCCCTGATTGCCTCTCCCAAACATCGGCCTTTGCCACCTCCTCTATCGGCGCCTTCGTGTTGTCCCCCGCCTGCGCAGGCCACACGATGTGATGGGCGGACAGGAGGTACTCAAACCCGCCGTCGCCGGTCTCCGGGTCGGCATCCACGTCGACCAACACCTCCCACATGTACTCCATCGAGCTTGCCGATGTCCCGGTCCTGTTGAATGTCAGCGTCTCCGGAATATCCCTGAAACGAAACATGACGGTCAGAACTTCGCCCGAAAGGGAATTGCTTACTTTGGAAATGTCCAGGTACGCGGCAGATACATCTGAAATGTCATCGGTTGCAGTCGTCCCCGGCGCAAATGTTGATTCGTCATCCGTACACTGGCTCGGGGGTGCGTTCTGGCTCGGGGGTGCATTCTGGCTCGGGGGTGCGCCCGCGCCCGGCGTAGCAGGACATCCGACCTCGTCGGAACCGCCAAAATAGTCGTACGCGCTGAATGTAAGCTGTGATTCCGCCGTGATCCCTGGGATGTTCCCGGAGAGCGTTATCGTGTTCTCTTCCGAAGACACCCCGAGGGTTCCGTCGAGCAAGGTCACAAAACCATCCGATCGGGTTTTCAAGACATTGGCCTCCACCTCGCTCTCTATAGACGCCTTCGCGTTGCTCCCCTTTTCGGATGAAGGCACAAAATGGCTGGCCGACAACTTGTACTCAGCGCCGCCATTACCCGTCTCCTGGTCGCCGTCTACATCGATCAACACCTCCCAACCGTACTCCATATAGTTTCCCGATATGCCTGTTCGATTGAACGTCAGCGTCTCCGGCACGTCCCTGAGATGGAAAACAACCGTCAATGTCTCGCCGGACAGAGAGGTGCTGACCTTGGTGATGTCCACATGTGAAGGGGAGGCGCCCTCTATTTCGTCAGTTACGGTCTGCCCCGGCCCTGTCAGGGCCGCGCCAGAGTCGCACCCCCGGAGCTCCAAACTCTTGCGGTATGGATCATGGCACGCTAACTGATCAGCCTCGCCGGCGAACCCGACGTCATAAGCCGAAAATGTCAATCGTGATTCGGATGTGATGCCGGGAACGACACCGGAGATTGTTATCGTATCTTCCTCGGCAGAAACCGCAAGGTCGGCCTCCGCGACAGTGCTGGTGGAGCCGCTGGGGTGTGTCTCCCACACGCTGGCCTCCAACATCTCCCCGATTGGAGCGATCGTGTCGGCGCCGATCCCTTCGTGTGACAGAAAGGCAATATGGTAGGCGGTCAGCAGGGTATCGAATCCACCGGGTCCGGTGCTGCGGTCGTTGTCCGCATCGATTGCGACCTCCCATTCATACTCCTTTGTGCCCTGCCCATACTCCGTGCGATTGAACCGCAACGTCTCCGGCAGGTCCCTGAGATGAAACTCAACCGTCAATCTCTCGCCGGACAGAGAAGTTTCAACTTCGGTAATGTCGATATGCGCGGCCGGCACATCTGCCGTTTCATCGGCTAAGGTCTGACCAGGCGTAACCGCATCAACGGCATCACACCGGCTGGAGGCTGTGCTCCGACTCTGCGGTGCATAGCATCCGACCTCATCGGAGTTGCCAAAATAATCGTACGTCCTGAACGCAAGCCGTGATTCCGTCGTAATGCCGGGAATGTTGCCGGAGAGCGTTATCGTGTCCTCTTCTGAAGATACCTCGAGTGCGGCTTCTGCAACCGTCATGGAGCTCCTCGGTTCCAGACTCCAGACGCTGACCTGCACCTTGCTCTCTATAGGCGCCTTGGCGTTACTCCCTTCTTCGGATGGGGGCACAGAGTGACTAGCCGACAACTCGTACTCAAAGCCGCCGTTACCCGTCTCCCGGTCATTGTCTGAATCGATGACCACCACCCATGCGTACTCTGTAAAGTTTTCCGCTATGCCTGTGCGATTGAACGTCAGCGTCTCCGGCACGTCCCTGAGATGGAAGACAACGGTCAGAGTTTCACCGGACAAAAAGGTGCTCACCTTGGTTATGTCCAGATACGAATCGGTGAGTCCCTCGATCTCATCTGTAACAGCCTGTCCCGGCCTAGTCAGTGCTGTGCCAGAGTCGCATCCCCAAGGGCCCATACTCATTCTGTAGGAAGCATGGCAATCCATCTGATCGGCCTCGCCGGCGAACCCGACGTCATAAGCCGAAAATGTCAGTCGCGATTCGGATGAGATGCCGGGAATGTAGCCGGAGATCGTTATCGTCTCTTCCTCGGCAGAAACTGCAAGGTCGGCGTCCGCGAGAGTGCGGGTGGAGCCGCCGGGGTATATTTCCCATACACTGGCCTCCAACATCTCCCCGATTGGAGCGATCGTGTCAGCGTCAGTCCCTTGGTGCGACAGAAACGCAATGTGGTAGGCAGTCAGCAGGATATCGAACCCGCTGGGGCCGGTGCTGCGGTCGTTGTCCGCATCGATTGCGACCTCCCATTCATACTCCTTCGAGCCCTCCCCATGCTCTGTTCGATTGAACCGCAACGTCTCCGGCAGGTCCTTGAGATGAAACACAACCGTCAATCTCTCCCCGGACAGGAAAGTTTCAACTTCTGTTATGTCGATATGCGCGGCCGGTACGTCCGAGACAGTATCGGTTAAGGTATCACCCGGCCTGAACGGCTCCACCAAATCGCACTGATTGGACTCGTGCGCGAGAACGGGAGTTGACCCCGTGGCCAGCAGAAGGGTAACCAGCAGGAGGCGGGCCAGGTAGTTGGTCTTCATAGTTCGTTCTCCCAGGAAATAGAGGGTTTCTACGCCAGACACCAAAGGCCACCAGAACCGGGAGGCGCGCGCAGCGATGAAGAGGTGCCGGACAGACGATTGCCCGATCCCCTTCATCTCTCTCTTTGAAGCAGCCCGATGGGGGTCTCATTTGCCGCAATCTCCGCCCAATCCAGGGGCGTATTGCCATCGTCGTTTTTTGCATTCACATCTGCGCCGGCCTCCAGCAGCGCCTCTATTACAGCGGCGCTCTCGTTGTCCTCCGCCGCCCAATGCAGGGGCGTCCAGCCGCCGGCGTCCCTGTCATTCACGTCTGCGCCGGCCTCCAGCAGCGCCTCTATCACAGCGACGCTTTCGTTGTTCCCCGCCGCAAAGTGCAGGATAGTCTTGCCATCGTTGTTCTTCGCATGTATGGCTGCGCCGGCCTCCAGCAACGCCTCTATCACTGCTGCATGTTCGTTTCTGTACGCCGCATAGTGTAGGGGAGTATTACCGTACTCGTTCGTCGCATTCACTTCGGCGCCGCAGGCCAATTCGCGCTGTACGCGGTCCAAGTCGGCGCGAACCCAGATATCTACACCTATCCATTCTGCCTCTGCGGCGCCAGCAGAGCACGCGGTAGGTTGTAACACGCCGGCGCAAGCGCTGAACAGGGCCAGAAAAAGCGACATGACGCCAATGCCAACGATTCTGTTCATATGGTGCATGGCGAGACCCCGTGCCGATGTGAAAACTTCATTGTGCCCCGTTTCAGCATCCGTTCTCACCTCATTGTTCGGATTTCGTCCTTCTCAAATGAAAAGTCAACGCATCCCGGTAGTCGTCAGCGAAGTCGGGCTGCTCCAGCAGGGCCTGCTCATAGTTGGGAAAGGCGTCCACGGACAGACCTAAGTTGAACTTGGCCAGGACCCTGTTGTGGTAGGCG